>CAYTOW010000016.1:0-16302 GCA_964439655.1 uncultured Mycoplasmataceae bacterium | reverse complement strand
TTAAAATATAGTAATATTTCACCTTCATCAATATGATATACAACTCATAACAACTATCCCCAACAAATTTCTTTGCTCACGAATAATAATGTTTTATTTATTTTTTTAACATAAGACTATAATCTCTATAACTTAATAAGAAGAGGTAAAAAATGAATAAAGTTAAAATAAAAGGAATTCCATTTAAATTAAATGGAGAAATAATAAAAAAAGGAAGCAATTTATCTTTTAAGGTTATTGATAGAAACAATAAAGATTTTGTTTTTAATTCGCAAAAAGGAATAACGATAATTTCAGTTTTCCCTGCTATTAATACTAAAATATGTGATAAGCAAACACAGTGAATTGCTAAAAGCGCTTCATTAAATAAAAAGATTAGATTTATTTCTATTACTAAAGATGATGTTAGAACTATTAACGAATGATGTCTAGCAAAAAACTTAAAAAATGTAGAAATTTTTTCTGATCTATATGGAGATTTTAGTGAAAAAACTAAGACTTTAATAAAACGAATTAACAAGCTTACTAGAGGCTTTATCGTTCTTGAAGGAAATAAGATTATAGACATCTCATTTAATAAGGATGTTGCAAGTGAACCAGAGTATAATTTATTAAGTAAATACATCAAGGAATAAAGGTATAATTAAATAGAAAGAGGGATACATGAAAAATGATTTAAATAAATTACTTGCAGATATTGCTGTATTAAAACAAAAAGCTTATACATTACATTGAAATGTTAAAGGTAAAACTTTTATGGCATATCACAAATTAACAGAAGCATTATATGAAGGTCTTATCGGATTATTTGATGAAGTAGCAGAAAAAATCATCATTAACAATGAACTACCATTTGGGACTCTTGCTGAATACATTAAAAACTCATCATTAAAAGAAATTAAATCAAAAAATTATTCAACAGAAGAGGTAGTAGACATTATTATTAAAGATATTAAAACTGTCAAAGAAACTGTAATGAGTACTAAAGCAACACCATCAACTCAACCATTATTAGATGAAGTGCTGATGTTCTTAGACAAACAAGAATGATTCTTCAATGCAAGTAAGTAATGGCTTAGGCCATTTTTTTATTTTCATAGATTACTTATATGAGATGAAGAAAAATAAATAATTATTTAATTATTAAAAGATATATATAATTTATATAAATTACAAATAGGAGGTACTATGCAAGCACAACAAGCGCAAGGTACAAAAAAACAAAAGTTTAATTGAATAAAATTACTAATTATTCTAGTCTTTATTGCTGGATTAGTAGTTTTTATTCTATGAATGGAAGGTGTTTTTAATACACAATATCACTCAATCGATCAAGGAAAGTTTGAAAGTTGATTAAGGTCTCGTGAAACAACAGGATATGGTGGAGTTATTAAAGATGTAACTACTTCGATAAACGGACACTATATTACTGGTACTGTTGTAACTGATGGAGTTATGGGATTAGATGCAGGGGATAAGTTTAAAGTTCATGCCGCTCCCTCTTTCATTGCTGATTTAACTTCAATGGGAACAGGAAAGACTGATGAAAATGTATTCCACAACCTTTTCCTAAATGCAGTACAACAAGGAAGCTTTAGTGAAGCTGAACCTAAATCTCGTTCTGTTTGAATAGATATATTGGTATCTCTATTACCAATGATACTTATGTTGGGACTATTATTCTTTTTCATGAGAAAATCAGGTGGAGCTGGATCAGATATATTCTCACCTGGTAAAAACCAAGCTAGAAAAATTATTTCTGATAAAAGATTTTCAGATGTTGCTGGACAACAAGAAGTAAAAGAAGAAATTGAGGAAGTTGTAGACTTTCTTAAAAACCCTACTAAATATAGAGCAGCTGGTGCTCGTATACCAAAAGGGATTCTTTTAGGAGGTCCTCCAGGTACAGGTAAAACTCTTCTAGCAAAAGCTACGGCTGGTGAAGCTGGAGTTCCATTCTTCTTCATAGCTGCTTCTAACTTTGTTGAGATGTTTGCTGGTGTTGGAGCAAAGCGTGTTCGTGAGATGTTTAAAGATGCACGTAAGGCAGCTCCTGCAATTCTATTTATCGATGAGCTTGATGCTATTGGTAGAAAACGTGGAAGCTCATTTTCAGGTAATGATGAAAGGGAACAAACACTTAATCAGATTCTTGTAGAAATGGATGGGATGGCAGAAAACGGAGGATTAGTTATTATCGCTGCAACTAACCGTCCTGATGTTCTTGATCCTGCTCTGCTTAGACCTGGACGTTTTGATAGAACTATTACTGTTTCAAATCCAGATATTAGAGAAAGAGAACTTATCCTTGAATTACACGCTAAAGGTAAACGTATTTCAAAAGATGTGGATTTTGCGATTATTGCTAAAAGAACTCCAGGGCATTCAGGTGCTCAACTAGAAAACATTATTAATGAAGCTGCTCTATTATCAGTGCGTGAAAATACTGGCATTATTACTATAGAGCAAATTGATGAGGCTATCGATAGAGTTACAGCTGGACCTGCTAAGAAGCATAGAGTAATTACTCCTGATGAATTAGAGATGGTTGCTTATCATGAAGCTGGTCATGCTGTTATTGGTCTTAAAGTCTCTACTGCTGATATGGTTCAAAAGATTACTATTATTCCTCGTGGTGGAGCTGGTGGTTATAACCTTATGACTCCTAAGAAAGAAAAATATAACTTCTCAAAATCTGAACTTGAGGCAAAAGTTGTTACATTTATGGGGGGTCGTGCTGCTGAGCAAATTATTTATGGTGATGGAGAAGTTTCTACTGGTGCTTCAGATGACATCAAAAGAGCAACACAAATAGCCAGAGCTATGGTTACACAATATGGTATGTCAATCCTTGGACCTATTGCTTATGAAAGAGATCAAGGCCCACAATTCCTTGGCTCTGGTGACTTTAAAGCAAAAGAATATTCAGATGCCTTAGCCGAAAGAATCGATGAGGCTATAAGAGATATTATCATTACAGCTGAAAAGAAAGCTAAAGATGTTATTGGTAAGAACAAAAAACTGCTTAAGTTAATTGCTGAAGAACTTCTTGAAAAAGAAACTATCGTTTATGAAGAGATTGAATACATTAATAAACACTTAAAAAGAGTTCCTAAGAAGAAAAAACCTAAAGGCAATAAGCAAGAGAAAACAGTTGATGAAATAATAAATGCAGTTCAAAAAAATGTAAGAAGTGGTAAATAACCACTTTTTTATATTGCATAAGTCATATAAAATATAAGTGTATTAAGAAAGGAAAATATGTGAAATACATCAACATTTGTGATGGAACTTTTAGGGACTTTAATTTTATCTTTTGGAATTTATTCAACGATAAAAGTTTCTTCACTAAAAAGTTTTAGTTTTAAAGGCACAACAAGAAACATCTTTATAGCTCTTGGAATTGCCTTGTCTTATGTTATTGCAGTTTATGTTGCTGCTAATAAAACAGGAAAAGGATTTGTCAATCCTGCAACAGCATTAATGGCATCGATAAGAGGAAGCGATTATAGTTCACTCTTACCAGCTATAGCCGGTGAATTTGCTGGAGCCTTTATTGGAGTGATATTAGCCTTGCTATTATTTAGAGCTGCTAAAGTAGAAAAAGTTAAATATGAATTTACTCAAATGAAATTTACAGTAAACTTCCATAGCGAAATGCTAGGATCAATTATCTTCTTAACAGGAGTTGTAGCTAGCATTTCATCTACAGAAGCTCAATCATTTAGTGGAGTTATTGTAGGTCTATCAGCCTTTGCAGCTATGCTAATATTTGGACATAAATTTGTTTTACTACTAAATCCTGCTACCGGTCTAGCTATAACACTAGGCCAATTAATAGAAAATAAATTTGTGGGAGCTAAAGCTGCATTTATTAACTATGCAATAGCTATATTTGCTAATTTAGCAGTTGCTGCTTCTATTGGTGGAATTGCTTATTCATTAAAAAACTAATAAAGTAATATACAACATTAATGATGCTCTTAGTTTTTTCTAAAGAGCATTTTTTATATAATTAACAAATGATAAATGATTACACAGGGTTTTTTGCCTGACAACATAATAATTTATATTCTCATTCATGGTTTAAATACATATTTATGGCCATATGAGCGATTGCTTTAATATCAGTTTTATTAACTAAAGATTTAATCAAAAAAAGATTTGATAGAGGCGGAAAGTTTTTATTCTTTAAAAGTGATATAGTATTATGAAAAACAATTGGTTTTATTGGTTTAGGTACTGCTCTTTTAAGAATAATATTACTGATAGTTTTCAACTATCCTCTTAAATGAGAAATAGTTCCACTGCATTTATGTAGATTACTTTCAGTTGTGGTTTTTACAATTCTTGCAACAGGAAAAGTTGAGAAGTTAAAACATCTTACTTACTTAGGAGTTATTGGTTCTTTCTTTGCATTTATGTTTTTAAATGAACACTCTGACATGATTAACGAAATGGGAAAAAATAAAAATTGAAATATTACTGATTACATTAATAGAATTAATGGCTTTGAAGGTGTTGATATTGTACATCCGCCAACAAACCAAGAAAAAATAATGGCAGATAATCATGTATCTGTTTACAGTGCCGGTTTTGATATGTGATTAACATATGATTTCTTAATTGTACACATATCTATATTACTATTCCCATTTATTGTAAGAAGTGCCTATAGCATTAAAATAACTAATAAGGAATTTATTATTAATTCAATATTATTTCCAGCATTAATACTTTTATTACTATGATTAATAAATATAGCAACAAGTTATATTCCAGATAAGGGTTGACGCTCTAATTATTGATTTATTGGTACAGATGCAAATAATGATAATAACAGGGCATTAGGAATATTATCTGGTTGGCCTCAAAATCTATTTACAATGCCAGCAATCGGTTTTACACTTATAACTGGGCAACACTTTATATGGATGGCAATCAACAAACTTCATTTCTTTACTAATGGCAAGTTTATAAGAGTTGAGAAATCACAAGCATATAATGATTTTAAAATTGAGTGAAAAAATTGATGATCTAAAAGTAGATTCAACCTTAAAAAATAATCTAAAATAAGGATGTTTTATAGAAATATTTTTTTATGTTCTATTAAAGATTTTTTTTATATAATAGTCTCATGATAAATAATTACGAGGGGTTTTTTAGTTGACAACATAACAACTGAGATTCACACCCATGGTTTCAATATTTATTTATGAGTTTATGAGCTATCACATTGATATCTATTTTTTTTACTAAAGATTTAATCAAAAAAAGATTTGATAGAGGAGGAAAATTTCTGTTCTTTAAAAGTGATATAGTAATGTGAAAAACATTTGGTTTTATAGGGCTAACTACTACACTTTTAAGAACGATATTATTAATTGTTTTTAAATATCCTCTTAAATGAGAAATAGTTCCACTGCATTTATGTAGACTAATTTCGGTTATAGTCTTTATAGTCATGGCAACTGGAAAGGTAGATAAACTTAAGTATGTAACATACTTAGCAGTAATTGGTTCATTCTTTGCTTTTATGTACTTGCATGAACGTTCAGATATGATAAACGATATGGGAGAGAGAAAAATCTGAGATCTTAAAGCATACATTTTAGGTAAAAGAGGATTTGAACAACACCGAGGTTTTGTTCCAATAAACCTAGAAAAAATCATGATTAAAAATAAAGTAACTGTCTATAGTGCCGGTTTTGATATGTGACTAACATACGATTTCTTAATTGTTCACTTATCAATACTAGTATTCCCATTAGTTGCAAGAAGTGCATACAACATGAAATTCTCTAATAAAGAGCTTATTATTTATTCAATGTTAATTCCATCTTTGATATTAATATCTCTATGATTAGTAAACATAGGTACGGGAAAAGTAGCTGATGAGGCTTGACGTTCAAATTATTGATACACAGGATTTGATGAAAATAACGATAACAAGACAGTTTTAGGCATCTTATCTAAATGACCTCAAAATGTCTTTACGATGTTAATATTAGGACAAATACTTAATGTTACACAACACTTTATGTGAATGGGAATAAACAAGCTTCGCTTCTTTAGTAATGGTAAATTTCTTCAAGTTGTTAAATCTGAAGCATTCAAAGACTTTAAAACTGAATGAAAAGGATGATGGGCTAAAAGTAGATTAAATAGAAAAAAATAATAGTACAGAAATTTCTGTACTATTTTCTTGCTGCAGGTTTTAAAGTAGGCTTCTCAACTAATGATACTATTATCGTTGGGCGTCTTCTTTTAAGTTTATAAACAAATGGCTCTATTCGCTTCTTAACAGCTTCTTTAACCATACCCTTATTTCATTTTTCATTATTTTTAATTGTATATAAAATCCCACCATGTGCTTTCTTTTGAATTTCATTAATAAGATCTTTAGACTCCATTATATAGAAGGCACCACGAGTAAGGACTCTAGTTCTTCCAACTATTTCATTTTTCTTCTTATCTATTACAGCTACTATGTTGATAAAACCATTTTCACCAAGCTCTTTACGTGAAGCAATAACTTCTGATGTAGCTTTAGATGCAATAACACCATCGATGTATATAGGACCTGGATCGATATATTTATTAGTTTTCTTAACTACATGATTCTCAAGCTCAAGGACTTCACCATTATGGATTAAGATAATGTTTTCTTCTGGTACACCAGTTTCAGCAGCTGAGTGGCCATGAACAGCACATTGACGATATTGCCCATGATTTGGAACGAAGTACTTAGGTTTTAGCAACTCAAAAATTTTCAGGTGCTCTTCTTTATAAGCGTGGCCTGAAGTATGGAATATTCCATCAACTCTATGCTCTTTAGTAGTAGCACCAACTTTATAAAGTTGGTTAATTAAAAGTTCTATCTTTTGTCTATTACCTGGTATAGCAGAAGATGAGAATATAATCACATCTTTATGTTTAAGAGTAACTTGAGGGTGTTTACCTTGAGACATTCTTGATAAGGCAGCCATCTCTTCACCTTGTGATCCTGTTGAAAGAATTAATAAGTCTTTCTCTGGAACAGATGATATTTCTTTTTTATCGATAAAGGTAGAATCTGGTACATCGATAAATTTTAGTTGTTTAGCAACTTTAATAGCATTAACCATTGATCTTCCAAATGGAACAACTTTTTTATTATGTTTAACTGCTATATCTATAACTGCCTTAACACGATTTAAGTTAGATGCAAAGGTAGTTAAAATAGTTTTACGCTCACTAGCAACTATTACCTTTTCGATATCAGCTAAAATATCGTGCTCAGTTGGCGAGTGTTCTTGACGCATTGAGTTAGTAGAGTCTGATAATAGAATATCAAGACCTTCTTTACCTCATTGTTCCAATTTACTAAAGTCAGTTAGATGTCCAATAGGTGTATAGTCGAATCTAAAGTCTCCTGTGTACATAATGCTACCATTTACTGTAGTAGCTCTAATTCCAAATGAATCAGGGATTGAGTGTTGTGAAGTTCAAAAATCAAGTTTAAAATGTTTTGACTTTACAACAAGATCAGAATTAATCTCAATAAACTCAACACCATTGTTCATCATCTTTCTTTCTCTAAGCTTATTTTTTATATATTCAATTGCAAGTCTTGGTGCATAAATTTTATTTATCCCAACTTGTTGAACAAGATAAGGAACACCACCAATGTGATCTTCGTGTCCATGTGTAATAAACAAAGCAACGATTTTCTTTTTGTTTTCTTTTAGGTAAGAATAATCAGGTATTATTCCTTCTACTCCTGTTGAAAAGGAGCTAGCAAATTTAATTCCTGAATCGATAATAACGATTTCATCATCATGTTCAATGACAAGAGTCATTTTACCAATTTCCATCATTCCACCTAGACCAAAAAATTTTGTTTTCATATTTTTCTCCTAGATATTTATTTAAATGTAAAGTGTCGAATATTAGTTATCGAACAAAGACATTATAATAAAAAAACACTAAATTAAGTGTTCTCCTTCAATTGCCTTTCATCGATCGTCTTTATTAACTCTATCGATAAAGAGTTTTCCATCAAGGTGATCTAGCTCATGTTGGAAGACTATTGCTGTATATCCAGAGACATCTCATGTCTTTTCTTTAGACTCAAAATATGAATAACCTTTTACTATTACTCTATTTTTCCGATGAACTAAACCTTCTTCTTCATAGTCTTCATCAACAGATAAGCAACCCTCACCATTTTTAAGTGCAGCTCACATTTTACTTTCACCAATAAGAGTAGGGTTAATAATAACATCTCTAATTCCATCTTCCTCATTTTGTTTCATATTTACATAAAACATTCTAAGGGGTTTATTCATTTGAATAGCTGAAAGACCTACACCTGCACGTATATCGTTATTTTCATCTTGAGATAAATCGATATAAGAAATCAATTCCTCAGCTATTTTCTTTACTTCATCTGAAAGAGGAAGAGATACCTCTACCGATTTTTTTCTTAAACTTTTATTGGGTCACTTAATAATTTCCATAACTTTATTCTACAATATATATATGCTAAGAGTTATTGCAGGTAAATATCGTTCACGAAAATTAGAGCAACCAATGTCAAAAAATATACGTCCAACTAAAGATAGAACTAAAGAGGCAATGTTTTCAACACTAATGAATAAAATTGAATCTTCAATAATTCTTGATCTTTTTTCTGGAAGCGGTTCTTTATCTATTGAAGCCTCATCAAGAGGAGCTATGAAAATTATTGCAGTTGATAAAGATAAAGAATCTATTTCAACGATAAAAAAGAATATCGATAATCTTGAGATTAATAATATTACTCCTATCAAGGCAGATGCAATTTCATATTTAAAGACCTCAAGGGGAATGAAGTTTGATCTTATCTTTATCGATCCGCCATATAAAGAAATTAATTTATACAATGAGAGTCTTTCTTTAATAGCTAAAAATAAATTAATAAAAGATAATGGACTTATCGTCGTTGAAACTTCAAATCCTCAGGAAATTCAAATACCACACGGCCTTGCTATTTACAAGAAAAAAAACTATGGCAAAAGTGCTCTTTTATACATTTCAAGAAACATTTAAGTATAATATATATTATGAAAAAACTAATTTTAATCATTTCAGGTTCCTCTGGTGTTGGGAAAGGTACGATAGTTAAAGAGTTGCTTAAAGATAAGTCTCTTCCTCTTATTCTTTCAGTTTCAGCAACATCTAGAAAACAAAGAAATGGTGAAATTGATGGGAAACAATATAGTTTTTTTACTAAAGAAAAGTTTAGAGAATATATAGAAGAAGGTAAATTTTTAGAATATTCAGAGCATTTTGATAATTACTATGGAACATTATGTTCTGAAGTAGAAAATGCTCATAAGAGTAATAAAATTCCAGTTTTAGAAATCGATGTAAACGGAGCAAGAGACGTTGCTAAAAAAGTTAAAGGAACCAACAAGTATAAAGTTATTTCAATTTTTGTACTTCCACCAGCTAAAGATGATCTTATAAAGAGATTAAAAGATCGTGGTTCTGAAACAGAAAAAGAGATTTTTAAAAGAATTGAAAGATATAACTATGAGATGGAACATAAAAAATATTTTACTCATGAAGTTGTTAATGATGATTTAGGCGAAGTGGTAAAAGAAATCACTGAACTACTTAAAAAAGAAATAGGTGCTAAATAATGGCTTGAGCAGTTGTAACAGATATTGGTGTTGTTAGATCTGAAAATCAAGATCGAGCTAAAGTATTTAGAAATGGAGAATATACTTTTGCTATTTTATGTGATGGTATGGGAGGGCATGAAGGTGGTTCACATGCCTCATCAATTACGATAGATACATTTGAGAAACGAATGAATAAAATTGTAAAGTATTCTAATCAGAAAGAATTTAGTGCTTGGTTTAGTAGGAGCATAGATCTTGCCAAAAAGAATATGACAAAATTTGCAAATAGTAATGAACGTCTTTTAGATATGGGAACTACTGTTACTGCCGCTTTAGTTCATCAAGGTTATGTTCATATCTTTAATATTGGAGATTCACGAACATATGCTTATAATGGGCTTCTTAATCAAATTACAGTTGATCATAACTTGCGTAACCACTATATTAAAAAATTTAATTACACTAAAGAGCAGGCTGCTACTGTATTGGGAGCTGCAGCCTTAACTTCAGCCCTTGGACCAAAAAAGAGAGCAATAATAGAACAATTTGTTTTAGAAATAACACCTGAATTAGAATTAATTATTTTAACCTCTGATGGGATTCATGATTATGTTTCTAAGCCAAACTTTGAGCAAATTATTTCAGCTAATGCATCTTTAGAAGAAAGAGCACATGTATTGATTAAACAAGCTATAAGAGGAAAGTCAGCTGATAATTTAACAGCTATAATATTGGAGGTAAATAAATAATGGTTGAATATTTAAAAACAAAATTTGAAATTATCAGGTCACTAGGTTCTGGCGGAATGGCAGAGATTTATCTTGCTAGAGATAAAAATACACATAAACTAGTTGCCATTAAAGTTCTTAAGTCTGATAAAAGCTTTGATGTTATTGCTAAGGAAAGATTTAAGCAAGAGATAAAAGTAATACAAGAAGTTTATTCTTCATCGATAGTTAAACTACTTGGTTATGAATGGAATGAGAATATTCAATATTTAGTAATGGAGTTTGTCGATGGTAAAACTCTAAAAGAATATATTCATTTTAAAACTCGGCTTTCAGTTGATGAAACTGTTGATCTTGCCAAACAAATGGCTAGAGGGTTTTTTGAAATTCATCAAGCAGGTATTATTCATAGAGATATTAAATCTCAAAATATCATGGTTACTGATAGTGGGGAAATCAAAATAATTGATTTCGGAATTGCCTTAACTGATGAGTCGCAACGAATGACAAAAACAGGAAATATCATTGCTTCGGTTCAGTACATTGCACCTGAAATATTAGAATCTTCTCCTCCATCAATTCAAACTGATATCTATGCTTTTGGTGTCATCTTATTTGAGATGTTAACTGGACGGGTTCCTTTTTCAGAGAAAACTCCAGAAGACACTGCTAGAAAACATGGTAGTCATGTTATACCTGATGTCAATGAATCATTTCCAAATATTCCTCAATCAGTAGCTAACATAGTAATCAAAGCTACAGCTAAGGATCCGAAACATAGATATAAGACTATGTTAGAACTTTATTCCGATTTAGATAAGTGCCTTTCTAGAGACAAGTTATATGTCGAAAGAATTAACTTAACTGGTAAAAAAAAAGTTGATTTGGTAAAAATCATAGCTAGTAGGAAGTTCCTTATTGCAATGTCTATCATAATTGCCATCATTTTAGCAGTGGCATTTATAACGATATTAATACTCGAGGTAGGATAATGAAAGGGAAAGTAATTAGATCTATCTCTGGTTTTTATGATATTAAATCAGATGGGAAAGTATATAGAGTTAGAGGCTCAGGTAACCTTAGAGAACAAGAGGTATCAGTCTTAGTTGGTGATGAAGTTGACTTTGATATCGATGGGCATCTAAAAAAAGTTTTTCCTAGAAAAAACTATTTAGTCCGTCCAAAAGTTGCAAATGTTGATCAAGCAATAATAGTTATTTCAATAGAGGAGCCAAAGTTATCGAAAGTACTTTTAAATAAATTCCTAGCAAATATTGAATTTGCTGGCATCGACCCTATCATAATTTTTACTAAAATAGATTATGGGCCTGCTCCAGCAAAGGAATATGAGCAAATGGGTTATCGAGTTTTTTTAGTTGATAATAATAAAAGGATACCTGAAGGACTAAAGAGAATCTTTAAAGACAAGCTCTCAGTTTTTACAGGTCAAACCGGTGTCGGGAAGTCAAGTACAATAAACAACATTGCTAAATTAAATAGAGAGACTCAAGAAATTTCTAAGGCATTAGGCAGAGGTAAACATACAACTAGAGTTGTAGAAGTTGTTGATTGAGCTTATGGAGAATTAATTGATACTCCAGGTTTTTCAAAACTTGAGCTTCAGTTAAATGAAAAAGAATTATCAAAATCTTGGGCTATCTTTAGAAAACTTTCAGACTTATGTGCCTTTAACGATTGCTTACATATTAATGAAAAAAATTGCGGAGTTAAAAATGAAATAGGTAAATCTATACCAAAAGATTTTTATGAGATATATATCCGACTAAATGAAGAGATAAAAAAGAAAAACACTTAAAAGTGCTTTAGTTATTTCTTTGTATAACTATAGACAGTAAATTGAGGATGTTCCTTAATTTTTTTCTTGTTTCAATCCTCTAGATCAAGATTGATTTGACAATCTCCTTCATGCTTCCCTTTAACTTCAGTAATAACTAATTCATCTGCATATGTATAGTACTGCTCATAAATAGCTTTGCCACCTGCAATTCAAAGTACATCTGAAGAGTCTTTATATTTTTTAAATAAATCTAATAACTCCTTTTCACTACTAATAATTTCATCAGCACCCTCAACTCCTTTAGTAGTTAAAACGATCACTTTTCTTCCAGGTAGTTTTGATGGTAGACCTTCAAAACTTACCCTTCCCATTAATAATGCATCACCCATGGTAGAGTTTTTAAAGTGAGTAAATTCATCTTTAATTTCTCATGGAAGTTTTCCTTTATTACCAATCATATTATTTTCATCATGCGCTACTATTAGTTTAATCATTAGACAGCCACCTTTGCTCTAATAGGAGGATGTGGGTCATAATCAATTAAGTCAATATCATCAAAAGTAAATTTAGTAATATCAGTAATCTTTTTATTTAATTTTACTTTAGGTAGCTTTCTTGTCTCGCGTGAGAGTTGTTCATTTACTTGATCCATATGGTTTAAATAGATATGAGTATCTCCGGTTGTATGAATAAATTCTTTTGCCTTAAGTCCAGTTACCTGAGCAAGCATAAGTGTTAATAAAGCATAAGAAGCAATATTAAAAGGTACTCCTAAAAACACATCTGCTGATCTTTGATATAGTTGGCAAGAAAGCTGACCATCGTTAACATAAAACTGGACAAAAGCATGACATGGAGGGAGAAGCATTTCTTTAATTCTTGGAACGTTTCAAGCACTAATAATAATCCTTCTTGATGAAGGGTTATTTTTTAATTGCTCAACAACCTCCATTAGTTGGTCCACTCCTTCAAAGTCTCTTCATTGTTTTCCATAAACAGGTCCTAGTTCACCAAATTCCTTAGCAAAGGCCTCATCTTCTTTAATCTTTACTGCAAAGTCTTCTAAGGTCTCGCCATTATATTTATTTGATTTTTTAAATTTTTCATATGGTCATTCATTTCAAATGCGAACATCGTTATCAACAAGGTATTTAATATTAGTGCTACCAGAAATAAATCATAATAACTCATGAACTATTGCAGATCAATTAACTTTCTTTGTTGTTAATAAAGGAAAAGAATCTTGAAGCGAATAACGCTTTTGAGATCCAAATTTTGAGATAGTTCCAACTCCTGTTCTGTCTTCTTTTTTGCTTCCTTCTTCAAGGACTTCTTTAATTAATTCTAAATATTGTTTCATAAAAATATTTTACTATCTTTTAAATAATAGAAAGTTATTTAAAAATACCAATTAGACATTTAATGAATTTTTATTGATGTTAGCATGCGAATTTCTTTGCTCCCCATTCTTTCATAAATAATCATATTTTGCATAATTTTATTATGCTTGAGTCTAAAAGAAATTTAAAACATTTAAAGAACATAGAAAAATATTCTTAAGAACTTTGACTAGAGATTTATAAATATGACAAGGCAAAACTTTTGCAACATCTAGGGATAAATGGATTATTTAAATATTAATAAAATGAGAACTTCTCCACAAGAGACTCATATAATTAAAAGGTTAATTATTTTTTATTAATAAATAACAATACTCAAAAAAAGAATATATATAATTAATTCATGTGAGCAAAATATAGATCAGGAACAATAGAGGTTATTACGGGACCAATGTTTTCAGGAAAAACAGATGAATTAATAAAGAGGGTAAGAATGCTTTCATTCGCAAAAATAAAAGCATTAGTTTTTAAACCTCTTAAAGATACTCGTTGATCCACTAAAGAGGCAATTTCTAGAAGTGGAGCAAAAATTGATGTTATTCCAATAAAAAAATCATTAGAGATCCTTGAGTATTGAAAACCAGAATATAAAGTAGTGGCAATAGATGAGGCCCAATTTTTTGATGAAGATCTTATCGAGGTTATTACAAAACTAGCCTCTTCAAGAGTAAGGGTAATTATTTCAACTTTAGATCAAGACTCTTCAATGAGACCTTTTGGTATTAGTCCTCAACTTCTATCAGTTGCTGAAAGAGTTAATAAGCTAACTTCTATTTGTACTGAATGTGGCGCTGCTGCCTCAACAACAGCTAGAATAGTAGATTTGTCAGACACAATGCTTATTGGTGATAGTGAAACATATGAACCACGATGCAGAGTTCATCATCCAAACACAAAGAACTTTAAACTAAAGTAAAGATATCTTTACTATATAATTTATCTATGAACGCAATAGAACTAGAGAAAAAAATAAAAGAAGGACTAAAAGTAAAAGTCTTTGATATTAGAACAGAAGATAAATATGAACATTTTCACATTACTGGAGCTACATTTGTTAAAAGAGGAGATTTAATTAAAGAACCAAAAAAGTACATGAGTAAAGATGAAAAAGTTTTTATTACATGTAATAGTGGAAATTCAGCTTCACGTATAGCTAAAGAATTTAGAGATAAAGGTTATAACATGGAACACATTCAAGATGGGATGAATCCAATAGTTAAAAAATATGCTCCAACTGATGAAGTTAAAAAATGCTGTAAATGTAAATGCGATTCAAAATGTTCAAAATAATATTAAAGAAAAATAGTCTATAACGATTGCAACTAGTTAGATCTTATGATCTTTCAGTTGCATTTTTTATATTTGTTTTTTTAGGTGTTAATCAAATAGTATTATTTAGTATTCTAAAACTCCATTTATTTTAGTTAAATAGTATTTTAAAACTCTATTTAGTGTTATTCAGAAGGATCAACGATACATTATTAATAAGAAGAACTGTTAATTAATTTTAAGATTTTTTACACTCATTTCTCTATAATTAAATAATGAAAAAAGATATTAGAAAATCTCCATTAAGTGAAAAGAAATTAATTAAACGTTTTAATACTAAATATAAGATTCCACCATCTAAGATTATTGGTGAGTTAATTTTGTATAAAGGATATGATCGTGTAAGCAATATTTATTTATTAATGAAAAGAGAACTTGGAATAAAAAATATAAAAGAGAATATAACTGCGCGTAAAATAAATGACATGTATACCTTTGACAAACATTTTAGAAATCAATTAAAAGAAAAACTAGAAATACTTGAAATATTTTTTGGCAATAAATTAATTAACTATCTTGCTCAAGAAGCAGATAAGATGCGAAAAAATAAAGGAGAGTATTATTTAGATTATTTATTTACTAAAAATATTTTTGAAAATAAAGAAAGAGCTTTTAATGAATTTAAAAAAACATACAGGAGAAAAAATAAGGGAGTGAAAAATATTAATAAAGTAATAATGAAAACTGACGTTTGAGAGTATAAAGACTTTTTTGAACTGGGTCAACTACGAACCTTATACAATTTACTAAAGCCAAAGCATAAAGATAAGTTCATTAAATTTCTAAATGTAGGGTCAATTAATAAAGATATTTTATCTGAAGCTCTAATCACTTTTAATGCTATAAGAAATAAGTTTTATCATGCTGAACAAGTTATAAATAGTGAGGTATTTATGCTTCCAAAATGAATAGAAAATAAATATTTAACCCCTCATGAAAAAATTGCACTATTTCTAATTAGTTACACTTCAAAAAGTTTTTCAGATAAATTCTTAGTCCCTCTTTTATCTCATATAGGAAGCGAGAATATCATCAACTACTATAATTGAGAGAAAGTACTAAAGCACAAAAGATCTTTAATTAAATAACTGATATGTCTATTACTTTTGCTAAAATAGATATATGGTCCTATAGCTCAGTTGGTTAGAGCAACCGGCTCATAACCGGTCGGTCACAGGTTCGAGTCCTGTTGGGACCACCATATGTGAAAAGAAGGTTAAAAGCCTTCTTTTGTTAATCTTAAATAACTATCTTGTGACATTATTATCCTATTGGGATAACTAATAAATTAAGAATTAAAACTTATAATAATTTCATATTTTCAATTATCTAAATATCCTATAAACGACGAATCATTCTTTACTTTTTAATTACAAATTCCTAAAACTTTAGGAAAA
>CAYTOW010000015.1:5750-17419 GCA_964439655.1 uncultured Mycoplasmataceae bacterium | reverse complement strand
AGTGATCTAATTGATGGTTTATCTACTTCTTGTAAAAAACCAAAATCTAATGTTTTAATATTTATACTGTTTTCATGGATTTGACCTTTATCTGTAAAGGAACTGCCAACTGGTGTATTTCCAAATTTTACTGTAGCTTGTTCACTTTCTGTAAAAGGATGCTTCTCATTCCTTGAAGTATTAATTACCCCTCCATTTGTAGCAGTTTTAAGAAACTGTGTAATTCCTTCAAGATGATTATCAACTACAGCACGACTAGGTGCTTTACCATAAGTTCCAAATCCCCCATTGAATTTTTCATCATAGAAGTAATCTGCTTCACTACCTGTAGCGGCATAACCAAGATTTCAACTTAGAATGTTAAAGGTATTTGGTTTATTACCTGTCTTTGCTTCTATTGTTCTACTATCATTCTTTTCAGAATTTTGAATTAGGAATGAAGTTGTTTCATCTTTTGATAGTTGTCCAAAATAACCAGCACTCATTAAAATAATGAAATATGATAATGGTGCAGTTATTAATGCTAGGAAACCAACAACGAATGAACGTAGTATTACGTTTTTTCTAGTAGTTAAAACTAAGTAACTAACTGAGAATGCTACAAAGGCAAACATCATTGCTATGAATGAAACGAATGCTATAGCAGTAAAGACTAGTATTATGTCATGAGTTATTCCCTCAGCTTTTGATACTGATCTTATTTTTTGTCTTTTCATAATATACATAAATATTAAGACTGGTATTAGTAATGCTTCTGAAACTAATTCAATAATTAGTGAAGGAGTAAATAATCTAAAACTAATGTATAGAGGATTTACTATAAAAGCAGTTGTAGAAATAAATACCATTAAAGAGAAAGCTAAAATGAATAATCATTTATATCCTCTTGATAATATTTTTGGTTCTACATAATTACTAACAATTTGTATTTCGTTTTTAAAACCGTTTTTATTTGGATTTTTTCTTATCTTGTGCTTTAAATACATTTTTCCCCCTTTTGTCAACTGTTAGTTCAGAATTATTAATTCTTTTTCCAACAAATGCAGCAATATCTTTATATACTGCCTCTTTCATTGAATCGTTAAGTACTTCATGACGCATGTCTTCGTACTCTATTTGTTCAGAGAATAAATCGTTTTTTGTATAGTATTTATTTGCTTTTACTACTTCATTTCCAAATGAACCAACAGGATCATTAGTTCCATTAAGTAATAAAATTCTTATACCTTTATTTATTTTCTTAACTTCTTGTCTACTTGTCATCATTAACATTCAACGTGAAAATTCATGGAATGCTTTATAAGACATCTTAAGTTTTGTTAAAGGATCTTTCTTGTATGCTTTGATATTATCTTTATCTAAAGATAGTCAAGCTAAATCTCCTTCTAATTTGAATTTTTTGTCAAATTGTTTATATGACAAATTGTGTAAAAATAATCCTTCTGCTCGTGGTTTTCTAAGCGCCACAGCTCTAGCAATAAATTTAGTTAAGTAAATTAGTGGCCGAGGTTTATGGTTAGTTCCAATTGCAATAAGTATGTCAACATCGTTATATTGTGTAATATAAGCTCTTGCAATAAATGAACCCATTGAGTGGCCTAGAAGAACTAGTTTTTCACCAAATTCTTTATTTTTAATAATGTTATTTAATTGATGAACATCTGATAAGACTGCTAAGTGACCTTTATGATCGACAAAGTGTCCCATATGTCCTTGACTTTTCCCTGTTTCTCCATGTCCTCTAATGTCCATGGCAAAAACTGAAAAGCCTTGAGTATTTAAGAACTTAGCAAAGTCATCGTATCTCTTTGCATGTTCGATTGAGCCGTGAATAATGTGAAATGTTGCTTTAGGGTTTTTTACTTCCCAAGTGTAGTAAGTTATTTCTGTCTTATCAAATTCTGATACAAATGTTTTCTTAAGCATGGACAGTATTAGATAGGTGACGAATAATTATTTCTGAAGTAACTGCTCCAGGATCAACGACACCTTTAGATCTATCTCCTATATAACTTGCTCTACCTTTTGAAGCTGACATTTCTTTTGTACTATTCATATACTCAACGATTTTTTCTCTTAATACTTCTGGAGTTTTAATTTGGTCTAAATCTCTATCGATTGAACCTCAGACATCGTATAGTGTCTTATCTCCAATTTGTGCACCACCTGCTTTAGTAATTCTTTTAGCAGCTGTTGAAATCATTAATAAAAGTGTATCAATGTTTCATTCATTTTCTTTTGTAGCAAGAGCTCCAGCAATAAAAGCCATTCCATATATTGCTCCAGAAGTTCCTCCTACTACATTCATTAGGGTTTTACCAACATATTCAAAGATATCATTAGGTTTGTCTGCGACTTTTGATAGACCTTTTTTGATTTCATTGAAACCTCTTTGAAGGTTTAATGCATGATCACCATCGCCAACTTGTTGATCGTAAGCTGTGATCTCTGGTTCCCTTTCGTTTATTTCTTTGTTAATTTTAAGAATTGCCTCTTTTATATTCATTAGACTTCCTTTCAAGCTAGTGTATCAGCTTTGTCATTAAGCAGCTCTAGCATGTTTCCCTCAAGTTTTAGTAATGAAATAGAAAATCCTTTCATTTCAAGAGAGGTAACAAAATTACCAACTAAAGTTTTTTCAACTTTAACCTTAGCTTTTGCTAAAGCTTTAGATAAGTCGTTATTTACAATATGTAATTCTGAAACTGGAGTTCCACCAAGTCCATTAACAACAACAGCAACTTTACTTCCTTTATAAAACTTATCACGTAGGATAGATTTTAGTAAAGTATCAACAAGTTTTTTTGAAGTCATTAATTTTGTTTTCTTAGTTCCTGGTTCACCATGGATACCAAGTCCTAATTCAATTTCATCTTCTGCAAGTGTAAATGAAGGTTTTCCGGCTGCAGGAACTACACAAGCTGAAAGTCCAACTCCCATAGTTCTAACGTTTGCCGCAACTTTTTCTGCAATATCTGCAACTTCATCAAGACTTGCTCCTCTTTCAGCTAAAGCACCTGCTATTTTATGGATAAATATAGTCCCGGCAAGTCCTCTAGC
Source organism: uncultured Mycoplasmataceae bacterium (assembly GCA_964439655.1). Taxonomy (GTDB): domain Bacteria; phylum Bacillota_I; class Bacilli_A; order Mycoplasmatales; family Metamycoplasmataceae; genus CAYTOW01. The sequence goes on along the minus strand of CAYTOW010000015.1, from coordinate 14,359 downwards.
TCCAGCAGTTTTTGATGTGTCTTTTATAGCAACATCATCACCAACAATAATTTTTCTAACTGGTTTGCCTGTAACTTCAAATAGCATTTGTCCTGCTTCAAAGTTTAGACGATCTCCAGTATAGCTTTTAATTATTACTAGTGCACCTTTATCACCGGTAGTTTCTTTAAGTGCGGCTTCAATCTGGTTTGGTGTTGGAGAAGTAAAAACTGGTCCAACTATAGCAGCATCTAGCATTCCCTCACCAACAAAGCCTCCATGTGCTGGCTCATGGCCAGCTCCACCACCTGAAATTAAGGCAACTTTATTTTTATTTATGTTTTTCCGTGTTATTACATCAAAACCTTTAACTCTTTTAAGTTTATTAGGTTCATTAAGAACAACACCTTCGATCATTTCATCGATATAATTTGATGCTTCGTTAATAATTTTTTTCATAACTATTTCATTCCTTCTTTTATCTTAGTTGCAAGTTTATCAGCTTCTAAAATAGCTTTATAAACGATGTCTTTTGTCATTTTATATGGATATGAATGAATTGTTTCATCTTTATGTACAGTTTTCTTAGCAACGATCATTGCTTTCTTTTCAACATCTTCAGTAATACCTAGATCTTTAAGAGTTACAGGTAATCCTATTTTGACACTGAATTTAACGATTTTTTCTAATTCATCGTAGTTTTTATCGATAACTGCTTGAACGATAGTTCCAAATGAAACTTTTTCTCCATGCATGAAATGATGTGTTTCTTCAAGTTCAGTAAGCCCATCATGAACTGAGTGAGCTGCTGCAAGTCCTGAAGACTCAAAACCTAATCCTGAAAGCAATGTATTTGCTTCAACGATATTTTCAAAAGCCTCATTTACTTTTTTAGCCTCACAAGCTTTTTTAGCTTCTAGCCCATATTTATATAAAGTATCTCTACATAAAGTAGCTAAAGCAAATGCAGCATTTGTAGATAAACCTCCAGCCATATTTTTTGAACCAGCATCCACACATACTTTTGCTTCATAGTAAGTAGCTAAAGCATCGCCCATTCCTGAAACTAGGAATCTTGCAGGTGCATTAACCACAAGTTCTGTATCTAAAAGAACGATGTTTGGGTTAAATGGCAAGTGCATGTAACTTTCAAATTCACCAGTTGGTTTATAGATAATAGCCAAAGCACTTGTAGGTGCATCTGTTGATGCTAGTGTTGGACAAATAATAACTGGTTTGTTAAACTTAAATGCAGTAGCCTTAGCTGTATCAAGAGTTTTACCTCCACCAATACCGATAATAACATCAGCATTTACTTCCTTAACAGCATCTAAATGCTTGTTAATTTCCTCCATTGAAGATTCACCATCAAAAAGTCCGAATTGATATGATGCATCTTTTTGTTTTTTATAACTTTTTTCGATCTTATCTTTAACAAGACCTTGAACAAATTTATCTGCAATAATATAACTATGTTTTCCGTATTTTATAGCATATTCTGCAACGTTGTTTATTGCTCCCGCTCCCTGAATATATTTTTGGGGCGAGATTAGTATTTTATTCATATTTTCTCCCTTCATACATAAAAATTATCTACCAAAAATAATATTAAATGCATTACTGGGATTTTTCCCAATAACTTTTATTTTATATATAATTTAATGTATGACAAGTGAATGCAGAAAAAGGCTTATTTATAAATCTTCTGATGGAACTAAGTTGCATAAAAATATTGCAAAAATATTATTAGAGGAGCGTCCTTTTAACAACCTAGAAGAGATGGCTAGTATTACAAAAACTTCCACTTCAAGTGCAAGTCGTTTTGTTCAAGATATTGGCTATAATTCATTCAAGTTTTTTTTACATGAATACCATTTAGAAACTGAAGATGATGTTGTTCAAAAATTTATTCACGATCAAATAGAAACGATGAAGAAACATATTAAAAATGAAATACATATCATCTCTTCAAAATACGATCGATCAATTGCTTTATTTTTGAAGCTAAGACTGGATATGCATAAATTAGAAAATACTATGTTTGATGATCAAAGGAACATGAAAGTAAGAGATTACTTATTAAGTATTAAGAGTGGAACTTTACTTCTTTTTGACATCCAAGGAGACTCAAATCTAATATCTAATACTATTACTGAAATTGCCACTATTAAAAATAGAAACTTTAATGTAGTTATTTTCTCAACAAACTCATGAACAAAAGCTTTTAGAAAATATAGTTTTATTAAGATTATTTTCTTAAAAAAACAGATAAAATATGGACAATGATTAACCTTGAAGGAATACAATAAACTAAGCATTAACATCATTTGAATATTACTGGAGTGACTAAATACTATTGATGTTAATCACCTATTATCTAACGATTGAAAAAATGTAGGTTAACTGCATTATTTATTTAAAGGGTTTTTTAATCAAATCCACGTACTTCAAAGCCTTTAGAAGCGACTCTGACATCACTATGAGTAATTAGAGTCTTAGGTAATGCCTTAGTTAGTTTTGATAATACATAACTACTCTCACGCTTATCTACAGTAAGAACGATAACATTAGATTTTCTTTTATCGTTGTCTTTTCAAATTACAAATGTATATCAAAGTCTTTGCTCAAGGATATGCCCTTCAAGAATCTTTTTGACAGGAATTATATTTGAGGTATGAATTAATATTCTTGTCTTTAACTCTCTTGGAGCATAACGTACTTGCATAATTCCTTGTATTATCACAAAGATAATTGAGGCAGCTGCAACAACTGAAAAGTAAGAGTTTATAAATGATTCTTGTGGTTTTAGAATAATTCCATTTATAAGTAGAGCAAATGAAATCATTACTACTGCTATGTAAACAGAAAGTTTACCAAGGGATCTATTAGTTTTTTTGTTGATTCATGCAACTATGAATTTAGTTCCACCAGTTGAACCACCAGCAATGTAGGCAATAGCAACACCAAAACCATATAAAAGTCCTCCAAGGAATGCTCCTAAAAATACTTTAGTAACATTCTCATCTCCTGGTTGAAAAGGATTTGATATTGGACTTGACATTAGTCCTAAAATATTGATGCTTTTAAAGACTGAAACATCCTCGAACATAAAGTCAAAACCTGTTTGAATTAAGAGAAAATATAATGTTAGGATAGTAAATCATTTTCCTACATATTTTCATCCTATATAAACAAATGGTAGATTAAGCCCAAAAAATATTAAATAAGTAGATCATTCAGGAAGTGATGGAACACCATAGTGAATAATTTGTTGAATAGTTCTCAAGCCGCCTGTATAAATACCAGTTGGGTGGACAAAGTAACGAATAGCAAAAGTAACTATTATTGCCGCAAAAGTTACTGCTAAAAACCGTACTCATAAACTTACTTTTTTAGGGGCATATTGTATCTTACGTACCCCTCTTTTAACTTTTTTAATAATTTTTGGCCTTTTTATTTTCTTATTCGTAGTTGATTTAGGCATTTTTTACTTCCTTTAATTGCTCTTCATCACCAATGTATCTAACAGTAATTTTTCTAATGTCTCCATCGATAAAACTATCAATTACTTCAATACTAAAGAATTTAGATTTTAAGATGAAGCTAGACAATTCATCTCTTTCTTTAAGCTCATAAGTGATATCTATGTGTTTTAAAGGAGTTGCTTTAAATTCATTTAATTTGAAATTTTTCTTATCTTTTTTATCTGTAAATTCAGCAAAGATGTATTCAGTTTTTGAAATGCTAGGATGTACTTTCCCTATAATCCCTACCATTTCTTTTCCTTTAAATAACTTTGCAGAAATATTTGGGTGCAATCCATCAATAACTTCTCTTTTAACTTCAACATCACCAATAATATCTACAACATCTTGAAGCATTTCTTTAAATGTCTTTGTCGTAGAAGCTAGTGCTATAGTTCTAGAAGATGATTGAATATATCCGATTTCAAATATATTTAATGATTTAATCTTTTGCTTAGCATTGTATTGAATAACTTTGTTTATCGATACTAGTTGTGTCTTTCTAATGAATTGATGGTGTTTAGAAATGAATGTTTCTAGTTCTATTTTCTTCTTAAAAGATCATGGGTTTATCTTAGATTCTTCTTCATTCACCAAAGTATAAGTTAGAACTTGGTTGTAGCCTTTTAAGGCAACAATTAATGATACATTATCACTTCTTCTTACACGTGCTACTTCTGCTTTTGGAGCAACAGGTTTTAAGTTGTTGTAACCATAAAATCTAAAAAACTCTTCATTAATATCTTGTTGAGTATTAACATCAGTTCTATATGAAGGAACTTTTATTAAGTCTTTTTTAATTTCAAATCCTAGAGATTCTAGTTGTTTAGTAATTAACGAATATTTTTTATCTTTAGTAATATCAAAACCAAATACTTTTGATATCTCTTCTTTTGAAAATGGTACTTCTTTTGAGACTGATTCTTTAAAATTAATAACTTGTGAATGTGAAGTAACTTTTGAAGAAATATAATCGATAGCTAATTTAGTTGTTCCACTACCAAAAATTTTAGCTGATTGAATTCCTGCTTTAGATTGAAGTTTAGCACTAATCATATTATTTCTAATATCCTTAGCATCAAAGCGCCCAAGTTCAATTAATGCTTTTGAAGTTTTATCACTAACTTCATAATCCTCAATTCCAATGACTCCGGCAATTGAGACTATTTTATTTCCTGAAGTAATAACAAGGTTTTTATTAAGTTTTACTTCCTTGCCAAAGGCCTTAACATTACCAGACTTATGTGTAGCACTCATTGGTCCTTTTACTTTAGTAGAGTCATAAGCATGGGCTGGCTGTCCTGTCATTATTAGAATTAAATTAGAAAGATCTGCAAATTTATTAATAGATTTAATACCATTTTTGTATAGCAGTATTTCATCTTCTATAGTTAATTCAAAATCATCATTAACCTCAACAAAAGATAAGGATTGTGCTTTTCCGTTTTGAACTTTAAGAGAACTTTTAAATGTAGGAGTTTTAGCCTTTAATTCCTTTGTTTTAGTATTAAAGTAAGCAGAAAGTTCCCTAGCCATAACTAAATATGAATTAGCATCAGAACGATTCGATAAGATATCTACATCTATGATGTAATCTTGTAATTTAAGCACTTTTATAGGATCTTCTGAAATATCAAAATGATACTCAGTTATTCCCTCATGCCTTGGATGAAGAAGATCTTTATCAAAACCTAACTCTCCAAATGAAGTAAGCATTCCTTCTGAAAGCACTCCAGCCATTTCTTTAGCACCAAAAGTAATGTCTTCTCTACGAGAACCCGGAACAAAAGCAAGGATAGTCATTCCTTCTTTTACATTAGTAGCGGTTGTTTGAATAGTTCTTTCTTTATCATTAAACTTTATTTTACAAATTGTTAGTTTCTCAGAATTTTCATTTTTTAAAGTTTTTAAGACTTTTCCAAACTTAATTCCCTCAACATCTGCACACTTAATAACTTCTTCAACTTCAAAACCTAATGAATTAATAGCACTTGTTATTTTCTCAAGTGAGTATTTTTCTTCAGGTAAATTAGCTAATTCTCTTAATTTTATTAGTGAAAATTTCATTATTGCGCCTCCTTAAATTGAGTATTAAATCTCATGTCGTTAGTATAAAAATCTCTAATATCGTTAATTCCATATTTAATCATTGCAATTCTTTCAACGCCAATACCAGCAGCAAAACCGTTCATATCGTTTGTATATCCTGCTTTTTTAAGCACTACTTTATTAAGCATACCTGCTCCTAGAACTTCAATTCATTGATCTTTATAGAAAATATCTACCTCAACTGAAGGTTCAGTAAAAGGAAAGTATGAAGGACGTAATCTAATTTCAACTTCCTCTTCAAAGACATATGACATTAATGATTTTAAAGTCCAAATAAGATTAGGCATTGTATAGTCTCCAACTGCAACAAGATCTACTTGCTTAAATTGATGTGAGTGTGTTCTATCATCTTCATCATTTCTATAGACCTTACCAATAACATAATGACGAAGTGCTCGATTAGGATTTTCTTCTAGCTCTCTTGCAGTAAAACCAGTGTTATGAGTACGCATAACATTGCCATTTTTAAGATAAAGAGTATCTTGCATATCACGTGCAGGATGATCTTTTGGAATGTTTAATCTCTCAAAATTATATTCTTCACTCTCAGTTTCTTCTCCTGTACTTTCTGTATAACCATTTTGGTTTAATCATTCTCTAAAACGATTTTCCACGATAGTTAATGGATGAAGTGAACCTTGCTTAAAGATAGGAATAGTAACATCTTCTCATTGACTCTCTATTTTTTTATTTAATTCAATAAGTTCAATTTCTTTAGCTTTAGCAGTAAAAGCCTCTTCAGCTTTTTGTTTCATCTCTGAAATTTTTTTACCTATCATTGCTTTTTCTTCAGGTTTTGCAGTTTTTAACTTAGCTTGCAAATCCTTAATTTCGCCATTAAAGAACTCATGTTTAGCTAACTTTAGATCTTCAAATGTTTTTACTTCTTCAATTTTCATATCTTCTCCTTAAAATAAAAAAGCCCATTTGAGAGGCCAACGTACCACCCTCAAAGGACTCTTTAGTCTTAACGCGACTAGACGGCATTAAAGCTTACTCAGTCAGCGAATTCAAACCATTCCGTACTACCTCTGACTTCATTGTATAAATATGTATATATACTATTATAACTTAGTATTGCTTAATAGCAATTCTAGCTTTATTATTTATATCATTAAAGACCTTAAAACCCTTGGAAATAATATAGTCTTTATTATCCTCAGATATTTCAAAAATTAACCAACCACCATCGTTTAAATACTTAGGTGCTTTAGCTATTATTTTTTTATAAAACTGATTGCCATCCTTACCTGCAAAAAGAGCTTTTAATGGTTCATGATCAAGAACACTTTTATCAACTATATTCCCTTTGGGAATATAAGGAGGATTTGAAACGATAATATCAAACTTATCGTTAATGTTTTTAAATAAATCAGAATGGAGTATTTTTACACTTAAATCATTCATTTCTGCATTCTCTTTTGCAAGCTCTAATGCCTTAGGACAAATATCAGATATAGTGACTTTTGCATTAGTCTTAGAGGCGATGCTAAGGCCTATATATCCACTACCTGTGCAAAGGTCTAAAACCGAAGAATTGTCTTTTATAAACTCAAGAGTTTTATTAACTACTTCTTGTGTTTCATATCTTGGTATTAATGCTCTTTTATCAACCTTAATTTTTAGGTTATCAAAATCGATAAAACCGATAATATATTGGATTGGAACTCCCTTTTCTAAGAGTTTTAATTCCGCGTTACTTATCTCTTCAGAAAGGCCATGAATTCTTTTTTGTCTTTTTAATTCTTCTTTAGTATTTAATAATGTTTTCATATTTTATTCCTTTAACAGTCTTAGGACCGACTAAAGATCAAATAACTTTGTTTTTAGATGGTGTAGTATAAAACAATTTATTTGGCACAGGATTATCATTATATTTAAATTCATGAAGAGTTTTAAACCCACTTGAGTCTAATGAAATAAAATCAATTTCTAGACCCTCATCATTTTTTGTATAGTAAAAGCTTTTATAGTATCCATTTATTTGAGTTGCAGCAAAGAGTCAATATGCTTCAATAATATGCCCTTTTCTTCTTTCTGATAGGTCTTTAAAGGATTTATTTAATATCCATAAATGAAAGTGAGGATTAATATATACCTTGATTCTCTCGTATTTTGGATGTGTTCCATTAATTTTTATAAATTTTACAGTTTTAATTATTTGTGTTTTCTCTAATATCTCTATATATTTATTTAGTTGATTAATGGATATACCAGTGTTTTTAGAAAATATATTCTTATTAAGTTCTCCACTTGAAAGGTTGGCTAAATACATTAGAGCTCTTGATAAATTATTCGAATCAATTTTATAGTTACTTGGAATATCCTCATTTATTATCAGTTCTAATAATCTAGCTTTTAATATGTCTAAATCATCAATTTCCTTATTAACATACTCTGGAAATGCGCCACTACCAAGATACTCTTCAAAATTATCTTTACTTTTCTCTTTATTTGATAGTTGTCTATATTCCTCAAAATCTAGAGTTGTTATTAAAACCTTTTCTGTTCTATCTACACCTGTGTCTCTAGATTCAAAGGATAATGAAGAACTTGCAGTAACAACAACTTTAAGTACTTCTCTAGATGTATATTCATCAAAAATATTTTTAATTATTAAATCTCATTCCTTGATCGCTTGTACTTCATCTAAAAGAAGAAGGGTTGTTCCTCCTTTTATAATTGTCTCAATATAATTTCAGATTTCTAAAGTATTCATCGCTTTAATTTGAAGAGTATCAAACCTCAAAATAGTTGCAGAAGGACCATGCTCCTGTTTTAATTGTTTTAGTATTTCACTTTTACCTGTACGTCTTAGTCCAATAAGTATTGGTATTTTATAGTTATCCATTACCTCTTTTACTTTATAAAATGCTTTTCTTTTCATATCGATATTATAATATTTATATATCACTATATAAATATTTTATATAGCACTATACAAATTACTTAAATAGTGTATTGGTATTATCAAATATAGTCTGTTTCACAACTTCA
>CAYTOW010000015.1:0-5650 GCA_964439655.1 uncultured Mycoplasmataceae bacterium | reverse complement strand
AAATTACTTAAATAGTGTATTGGTATTATCAAATATAGTCTGTTTCACAACTTCATCATCTTCACTTCGGTTAGTTGCAATATGATCTACAACATATTTAACATACTCAGGTTTGTTAGATTTTCCTCTATAGGGAACTGGTGCTAAAAATGGTGAGTCGGTTTCACAAATAATTTTTTCTAAAGGAATCTTCATTGCTGCCTCATGAACATCTTTTGCATTTTTAAAAGTAACGATACCGGAGAAAGAAATAATTCCTCCAAGATCTATAAAACTCATAGCTTCTTTGTAATTACCAGTAAAGGAGTGAATGATAAATTTTAGGCCTTTATCTTTGTGCTCTGATAAAACTTTATATATTTCCTTATATGAATCTCTCATATGAACAATTAAAACTTTATTGTGTTTTAAAGCATAGTCTATATGAAATTTAAAAGACTCTATTTGCTTTTCTAAAGATGGGTTATCATCGTAATGCAAATCAATCCCTGTTTCTCCAATTGCTACGATATCATTAGGATTAATATCGTTTAAAAATAGATATTCTTTTTCTTTTGCTTCACAAGGATGTATCCCTGCAGCTGCTAAAAGATTTTTATTCTCTTTTGCTAAAGCAATTCCTTTTAATGAGTCTTCTTTTGTAGTTCCTGGCATTAGTATAAAGTCAGTTGCTTTAATAGATGAATCGATATCATCTTTATAAAAACTTGCATTTATATGCCCGTGTGAGTCAAAGTATTTCATTCTTATTTACCTATACAGAAATTAGAAAACATTGAATCTAGTAAGTCTTCTTGATCTGCCCTTCCTATTATTGAGCCTAAAGCTTCTCATGCAGCTCTTATATCTATAATAACCTCTTCTGGTAATGAAGTATCTTTAAGATTTTTTATTGCCTCATCGATTGAGTTATTAGCTTTTTCAATCAATGAAAGTTGTCTATTGTTACCAATGATCTTTTCATCGTTAATATCTATATCTTTAAAAATAGATTTAATTTTATCTATTAGCTCCTTAATATCGTTGTTTTTAGTTGAAATATTAATTCCTTTTCTTTTTCTAATATCTGATTTGTTGAAGACTTTTATATATGGTTTAACCTTGGCTAGATTCTGAATCTCTTTATCGTCTTTATCTTCGCCAATACTAGAGTCAATAACATGAATAACTAAATCTGCATCTTTGATTTGTTCTAAAGATTTTTTGACTCCAATAGTTTCAATTTTATCTTTAGTGCTTCTAATACCTGCTGTGTCTTTAAAGTTAAGCAGGACTTGTCCAACTTGAAGAGAACCCTCAACTATATCTCTAGTAGTTCCAGCAACATCAGTTACAATTGCTTTGTCTTTACCTAAAAAAGCATTAAGTAGTGATGACTTACCAACATTTGGTCTACCAACAATAGCAACTGAAACACCATCAAAAATATGCTTAGACATTTTAGATGATTGAATAATATCATTAAGTTTTTCTTTTACTTGCTTCATTTTAGGTAATAACGTCTCTTTTGAAAGAACTTCAATATCATCATACTCTGGATAATCGATATTTGTTTCTATAGTTGCAATGATGTTTAAAATTTCATCTTTTAGATTATCTATTAGTTTAGAAGTGCTTCCATCAAATTTATAGCTTGCTAAACGGGCTTGTTCACCAGTCTTAGCAAAAATAAGATCATGAATAGCATCAGCCTTAACAAGATCTAACTTACCATTTAAAAATGCTCTTCTAGAGAATTCTCCAGCTTGAGCTTGACGAGCTCCACTTGCAAGAAGAATACGCAATATTTCATTAGTAATAACTACTCCACCATGGGCATATATCTCTATTAAGTCCTCGCCAGTAAAAGAATTAGGGTTTTTAAATCATGCAACCATTACTTCAGGATCAATTACTTCCTTACCTTTAACAAAAGAGCCTAAAGTTATTTCTCTTGTTTTACCTAATTTACCAGTAAAATGTTTTGATATTATTTTAAAAGATTCAGGCCCTGAGAGCCTAATAATTGAAATAGGTTGATTGATACTTCCACCAGAACTTATAGCAGCAATTGTATCAAAGACTGGAGATTGATATTTATTTATTTGATCAAAATAAGAATTTAAATTTTTCTCAATTAAAACATTAATAATATTATGATATTTTGAACCTGTTAATTCCTTATTAATCAAATATTTATTGTAATTCCAAAACTCTATAAGTTCTACTCAATCGCTTTCATTTATTAATATTGTTTTTAGGAATTTTCTTAAATAATAGTCAATATTTTTATTATTTTCATGTTTAATTCTTATTGTGTTTTTTATAGGATTCATATGAAAAACAGCATTTCTAAAAACATTAAATGTTTTTAATTTTATTCAGTCTATCTTTAGATTTTTATATACCTTTGCAGAATCTTTTCAAAACTTAAGAAACATACGTAATTGTCCTATAGTTAATTCATCAATAAATATTCATATCGGGATAATCCCATCCTGTGTTTTCTTTTTAAGAAATGGATATTTAATCAATGTTTTATTGTGTGTCTCTCTTAAGTTTTCCAAAAACTTCTGAAATTCATCTTTCTTATAATATTTAAGTTTTTCTACATCTCCATAAAATTCCTTTTTAAGGTATATATATCCATGATCAAACGCAATTTGTGAAGCTATTTCTCTTTTTAAAAGGTGCTCAAAGTCAGATACATATTTGTATAAAAATTGAGAGAATTTTTGGTTAAAAATATATAAATTATAAATATCTGATAATCTTGTACCTTCTTTATATTTCTTTTCATAAACATAAAATACTGTACTAAATTTATATATTAAATGAGCATAATTAACTTTATGAAAAATATTAATATCAATAATTAATCCTCTTTTTTTTAATAATGACTCCATTTCTGAAATTGTTTTATAAGTCGTATTTATCTTATTCATGTATAAATTATAATTCAAAAGAAGGCCTAAGCCTTCTTTTATGTCACCACCCGGTAACCTTTAGCTCTTTTATTATATCAAAGCATTTAATAATTTTTTTATTATTTTGTATTTAGTTAATAGATAAAGTATTTCTATTGAGAGAGTCCATTATTTTTATCTTATTTTATTCCTTTTAGTTTTGTTTTTATAACTAAAATTTACGATATTGAACATTTTATTAGCCGTGTGGGATAGTTAATTAGAAATATCCTACTAATTGGTCAAAATAGAAATGTCCCCTTATTTTCATACATTCTTTAACATTTGTTAACAACTTGCAATTTTGATCTATACAATATTCAGAAATATTTCTGTAGGGAAAAATACTTAGGAAAGAATTACTTACATAAAGGAAATGTGAAAAATAGTCTAGTGCTATTTTTTATTTCTTTTAAATAATGAAAATATGGAATGAATACTATAAAGAGTAAAGAAACATTAGGATCAATATAAATTATTGTGCGTAAGAGTCTCAATAGACTATCACAAATATTCAAAAAAGAATGTCAGGATAGCATGCTTTTTACGTTTATAAGACAAAATAATTAATTATCAGATAGTTGAGAATCATCTAAAATACACTACTAAATAAGTTATAAAAGACAATTTTTGTCCTTTTTTATATATAATTTTGATAATGTAAAGAATATAAGGAGTAATATGGTTATAGAGAAAATAAGTATTTCAGGATTTAAAAACATTAAAAAAGAAATAGAAATGGATTTTACAGTAGATAAAATGGCTAATGGAAGTTCAGATTTTGATGAATTTGATATTTATAACGATTCAGTTAAAATTAAGAACAAATGATATAAGCTAATTTCTTCTATTATTGGTCCAAATGCAGCTGGTAAAACTTCTATCATTGAAGCTATAACTTTTGCTATGACATTAATAAATAAGGATTCTATTGCAAATGCACTTAAACATGATTTACATAGAACAAATCTTGAAATTAGATTTAACATGGGTAAAAATCCAAATGAAGAGAATATTGAAATAGATGAATTTAAACATTTATGGATTGATCAATTTAAGAAAATATTTAATCGAAATATAACTTCTTTAAAAAATATAAATTCTAAAGAAGGGTCTATTAAGATTACAACAATCGATAAATCTATATATAGAATTGTTTTTGATGATAATGATGTTAAGGTAGAGGTGAAATATAAAAATAAATCTCAAACTTATTCATATATTTCTCTTGCTACTAATGTAATTACCAATATAAAAATTAACTCTATTATTGATAATGCCAATGTGATTAATATTAAAGAATTTCTTCCTAATTTTAAATGAGTACCTGCTAAAGTTATGCATATTAATAGTAAATCTATAGAAAACATAACAAAAGTAGTTTCTAATTTATTAAAGATTTTTGGAGAAAAGAAACTAGTGAAAATTATTCAACAAATCGATCATGGTGTTTCAGGTATTGATATTAAAAATAAACGAGTAACTTTTATTTCTGATAAAGAAAATAGTTTTAGCCTACAATCGCTCTCAGACGGGACTAAAAAGATATTAATTCTTTTAAATCAATTTACTTTTTCTAACGATGAAGCATTGCTTCTTATCGATGAAATTGAAAATGGAATGCACTTAATGTTAATAAAAATTATTCATTCAATTTGAACTTCTAAAGATATTAATAAGAAACTTAATCAAGTAATTTTTACTACTCATAATAGACATTTATTTACTGATGAATTTAATAAATCTAATGTCTTTGTTGTTGGGCAAAAAAATATTGATTTTAAAACTTATAATACAGACCAAATTAATTTGGCTAAGTCAAACTTATCTGTTGATTCTGAGACATTTTTATATTCAATAGAGAAACTTGATAATAAAGATAGAAAGAAATTATTTACTCCTAAAAATATCGATAATCCATTTGTATGATCATTATTATCTATTGATCAAGCAAACTCCGTTAAACAATATAACATCGATAAAATCCTTGAGGTTCTAAATGAAAACGATAGACCCTAATGATACGTTTAAATTAATAGAAAACCTTTTTAGTGCACTAGAGCAAGAGATATCTATTGAAAGGAAGCCAATAAAAGTTGTTCATAAAGAACTAAAGACTATAGATGTGAGTAAACTTAAAAAACTTATTATAACAGGACTGGTTTCTATAATCGAACGAATTTGTAAAAAAAATGACAAAATTAAAACTGCTAATAATATTGAGGATATTATAAAATTACTTGAAAAAGAAATTGGTGAAATTGATGAGGCTTTTTATAAAACTGATAAATATTATGGTTTTAAAGATAACTCCATAAAAATCAAGTTTTACATCACTAGAAATAATATTCCAAAATTTTGTCTAATGGGTGCTTATAAACTTCATGAAAATAAAATACAACTTGTGATTAATTGTATTGGAAATATGGATGAATGCCATTAAAATAAAGGGGCCCTAAATAAAACAAATTTAGATGAGCCTAATATCCTTATATTGGAGAATAAAAAAAGAAGACCGTCGATGTCCACTAAGGGCAACACACCCACATGATGGGATCTTCATATAATTTTTATACATCAATTTTACCTACGTTGTTTTTATCCTTATAAGAACAACATCTTTACTCTGATAGGTTGTTTTTGTTAACGATGTTGTCAAGTCTTTTGTCAATATTGTTAAGTCTGTTAATTATTGTTTTATTAAA
>CAYTOW010000014.1:0-17510 GCA_964439655.1 uncultured Mycoplasmataceae bacterium | reverse complement strand
GTTTCACAATTTAGACCTAACACAGCAATTTTAGGTGTAACTAATGATGAAAAACAAACAACACAATTTGGAATAACTTCATCAGTATTTATGGAGCCTGATACTTCATTATTTGAAAAGTATAAAAAAGATCATTCTGAAGCTATTCAGACTGTTAAAAAATTCGGTGGAAAACCAGGTGACAAATATCTTGTTGTACTTAGTGATTCTATCGATGAATACACTCTTTAATAATTAAAAACTAAAGGCATTTATAATGTCTTTTTTAGTTTAAAATATAATAAGAAATATAAAACTAAGAAAAGGAGAAAAAAATGAAAATAATATTTTTTGATGCAAAGGAGTATGATAAAAAATACTTCGATAAAGAAAACAATGGAAGACATGAAATTACATATATAGAAGAAAATCTTACTTTAGAGAATGTTGATAAAGCAAAAGGTTTTGATGCTGTTTGTGGTTTTGTTAATACTAAAGGAAATGCTGAAATACTTACTAAACTAAAAGAAAATGGTGTTAAAGTATGACTACAAAGATCAATGGGTTATAACGAAATTGATCTAGCAAAAGCTAATGAACTTGGTATTCATGTCTTTAGAGTACCAAACTATTCAGCTGAATCTGTAGCAGAACATGCTGTAGCACTACTAATGACTGTTAATAGACATTTTATTAAAACATATAAAAGAACTTCAACTGCTAACTTTACTTTAAATGGTTTAGAAGGTAATCAAATTTTTGGTTCAGTAGTTGGGGTAATTGGCTCAGGGAAAATCGGACAAGCTTTTATTAAGATTATGAAAGGTTTTGGAGCTAATATCATCGTTTATGATGAATTTGCTCAAAAGAATTTTCCAGATACAGCTACTAAGTTAGGATTTAAGTGAGTAACAAAAGATGAGTTATTATCTCAATCAGATTTTATTTCTCTTCATGCTCCACTTCTTCCTTCTACTTTTCATATGATCGATAGCGATGCTATTGCTAAGATGAAAGATGGAGTAATACTTGTTAATGCTGCTCGTGGAGCACTAGTTGATATTAAAGCTTTAGTTCAAGGACTTAAATCCGGAAAAATTGCTAGAGTTGGTCTTGATGTTCTTGAAGATGAAGATGATAAATTCTTCTTTGATAGATCTAGTGATTTAGAAAAAATTAAAGCTGAAAATAAAGAGTGAAAACATCTGCTTGAAGCTAATAACGTTTTAATTACTTCTCATCAAGCATTTTTCACAAAAACTGCTCTTACACAAATTGCTACAATAACTCTTGATAATGCTGATAAAGCAGAGAAAGGTGATTTTAGCACTGAACTTATATTACAAGAAGATGGAAAGGTATTGAATGGATAGTGCTTAAAAAATTATTTAAGTTTTACAATCTTAAACATGATCCAAAAATACGTCATGCAGAAGAACCAAAAGATTTAATAACTTGAATCAAGCATGGCTTTTCTGAATTTATTGGAACTTTTGTCTTATCTTTAGCTCTTGCAGGTCTTTCAACAGTAGTTGCTAGTGGAACAGGTAAAGAAGCAAAAGTGGTTGAAGAGTTTATGGTTAGTCCTATTCTTGTTGGTTTTTATGCCGGTTTTATTGCAGTGGGATTTGTTCTTATAGTTTTTCTTAGATGGTCTTGTGATCTTAACCCAGCTGTAACTATTACTCGTATGCTGCGTGGAACTAATACATATAGATATGGATTTTATAAAATATTCATCCAATTTCTAGGAGCTCTTTTAGCAGGTCTTGTCATTTGAGCTTTTGGCCATCTTGCTGATGCCACTATGGATGGCGATCGTGTTTATAATCATGCTATTTCTGCTCGGAATGTGTATGATAAGATTCTTAAACCTGCTCAAGGCATAGGTCATAAACTTATTAAAGGTGGAGTTGCTATCTTTGCTATTGAAACTGTAATCACTTCACTATTACTATGACCGATATTTTCACCAACGATATCTGAAAAACATCGTGATTGAATAATTATGCTTTCTATTTCAATGACAGTATGAATGGCAATATTAGGTGGAAGCGCTGCTCTAAACCCTGCTCGAGGTATAGCTCAACAATTCCCCGCTATATTCTCTGGACATCACGCAGGTAACTTAGAATCAAATGCGGATTTAATGACAAGTACTGTTTCAATGGAAGTAGGAACATTCTTTGGACCATTCTTCTATTTATTTATGAGAGGCTTTGTATCTTCATATCTAAATCCTATAGTACATAAAATGATTGCATTTAAAAATACACGTACTTCTAATATGAGATTTGATTCACAAGATACTGATTCAATTAATAAAGTTAGCAACTTTGAAAGATCAGAAAAAGCTAACTATAATTTAGTTAATACTAAAAAACCAACTGTTAAAAAGAAAAAGAAAATATTAAAAAGAAATAGCAATAAAAAGAAATAAGTAATTATAATTTCTAAGTATAGACGAAAGGATAAAAATGGATAAGAAAAAACAACTAGCAATATGTCTAATTATTCTTATAGATTTTATTGCAGCTTTTCTTGGATTTTTTTCAATACAAAAAAATATTCAACTTACATCAAGCATTCATGGTTCATCAAGTATTCAAAGTTTATCAATATTTTCTGGAGGTTTATCTCATTCCTTAAGAAGTGAAGGTATGTATACTGCATCATCGATAGATACTCATGTTATGGTTATTAGAATTGTTGCTCCTATGGCAATTGCTTTAGGAATGATAACACCAATTGTAATAGCAATTTTAACTACTAAAAAGATTAAGTCTGATTCAGATCTTTCGATCATTGCTTTAGGAATATTTGCCGGACTTGCTTTATTGGCATTAATATTAGGTTCAATAACGATGTCTTTTAATGCTAATTTAAACGATGCTTCATGAATTGATAATCAAACTATTACTAAGCCTGAACCTAAACATGATAGAAATCACCTCAGAGTAATAAAGATAATTTCAATGTTCTAGAACTAAAAAATAGATATTAAAAAGATCAAGTTAATTTCTTGATCTTATTTTTTTGATTAAGTAAGTTTTTTCTTAACCCTTATATCTTATAGATATACTTGCCTCTGCTATTGCATTATTTTTTGCAACAAAAGATATCGAAGCAAAGTTAATTGGAGAAGAGTTTTCTGATAGATATTTCTCTAGATCTTCAATTTCTAAAGCATAGACATAAAAGAAGTACTTATGTTCAGTATGTCATTTTGGTGGCATTGGTGGAAGATATTCTTTTTTACCTGAGTCGTTAGTAAAACTTTTACCAAAAGAATTTATTTGTCCCTCTTCTATTTCGATATCTTTAGCTGGCATTATTGAAATAAAATGTCTATATCCTCCTGCTAGAGGAGCATCAGGATCATGCATAATTATTACAAGTGTTTTTGCCTCAGAAGGAACATTCTCTATTTTAAGATGTGGACTTATTCCCTCAGCATAGCCAGTATATTTAATGTCTAGTAGTTCATTTTCTTTAAAAGATTTAGATGTTATTTTCATGATTACATTATATAATGAAAAGACTATGGAACTATCATTATCGATACCACTAATAATTTTTGCAGGACTCTTTTCAGCTGTCATTGCTTCAATGATGGGTCTTGGTGGTGGAATAGTTGCTATACCTATAATAATGCTAATAGTTGATAACCACTCTCAAGAAGCTAAAATTATTGCTTATGCTTCGATAATTTTTTTATCTATCGTTTCTATATTTAGATATCATAGGTTTAAAAAAAGACCTGATGTTAAATGTGCCTTTGCAATACTTATTGGTGTTTTACCAGTCACTATAGTAAGTGTAATTTATTTATCTCCACTTCTTAATACTGAGGCAATGAAACCATACTTTGAACTAATGTATGCAGTTATCGTTCTTTTAGTCTTAATCCTTATTAATATAAAAGATAGATTCAAAAAAAGAAAGCTGCCATTATGATCACTTCCCTTCTTTGGAACTGTAGTAGGATTTTTATCAGGTTCATTTGGTTTTTCAGGTGGGGTATTATTTATTCCTTTACTAGTAATTGGTTTATCGATGAGTCTTAAAAAAGCAGCAGTTACATCACTATTACTAAAACTGGTAACAGCAGCTGTTAATATTAGTGTTGCAGGTGGAAGTGGACAATTTAATTCATTTGCTCTTGATGGTGTATATGAGTGATTACCACTATTAATACTTCCAGGATCATTTATTGGAGCATTAATTGGACCAAGAATTTCAAAAATAATTACTGATAAAAGCATGATGAAAGTCTTTAATGTTGTAATGATTACGATCGTTATTTGGGAAGTAATAAATTCTATATTAATGTTTAAGCATATTTTGTAGTTTAAATTTATTTAAAAAAATTAAATATTTTTATATCTTAATCAATGAAAAGGAGTAAAATTGATTTAGGTAATAATAATTTAAAAGACCGAGAGGCCTTAGCTGATTGGTTTTTTTTCATAGATTTTCTATTACCTCGGAGGTATTGTGACTAAAGGTAACTACACCAATAAAGTGCTTATAATTTCTATAATTATTTTCCTGATTGGTGCAATAGTCTTTAGTGGGCTTGCAAGTATAAATTGAACTTGAATAGTTGGATGAACTTCTGGCTTTATTCTCGTTCTATCAACATACTTATTATCGATACTTCTAAACTATCTTCTTGTTCGGAAGGTTAGAAAAAAATGAAAAGCAATATTTTTGACAAGTCTTAGAATTTTTATTGTCTTTGGATTGCACATCCTATTTTTCTTTGGATTAATAGCAATTGATATGCATGAATCGGGCACAAGAATATTTAAAGGCGGAGTTAATACTCTATATTCACCAATAAATATATTTACTTATTTAGGTGGACTCGGAGTTATAGCACTTGCAACTATTGCTTCATTAGTGTGAAAAAAGAAAGGATAAATATGGATAAATTTGCAAAAGCATTTGTAGATACAAAATTACAACCACAAATTTTTAGTATGGTTGTCATCGTTTTAATCCTTACAGTCTTTGCTATCATCATTTACTCAAAAGTAAAAAAACAAAAGATGAATAAGGCTCCCGAAGGATTTCTTGCAGCAACTGAAATGTATGTAATGGGCGTTGATACTTTATTTAAGACTGCCACAGATGGTAAGTTTCATAAACCAGCACCATACATATTTACATTAATTACCTTCTTAATAGTTGGTAATCTATTAGGTTTATTAGGACTAGAAACACCAGCATCTTCTTATTCAACAACCCTAACTCTAGGACTTGTTTCATGAATAGGAATATACGTAACTGGACTAATATATCAAAAGTTTAGATTCTTTAAAAAGTTTCTAAATCCAGTTGAATTGATTGGACAGTTCTCACCTCTTATTTCGATATCATTTCGGATCTTCGGTAATATGATAGGTGGCTCTACCATTATGTATCTACTTTATACAGTTACAGGTTCTATTTGAGCTAAGATACCGGTTATTGGAGAACTTAATCTTTTAGGTTCAGCAATTGCTCCAGCATTCCATGTTTATTTTGATATTTTTGACGGACTAGTACAAGCATTTGTATTCACACTTCTAACGATGATATATTGAACACTTGAGGCTGAAGAGTCTGAAGTAGAACAAAAGATAGATGAAAAACTTAAAGAAAGAAAAGCAATAAATATTGCTATAGCTAAAAAAAGAAAACTAAGTAATGCTAAAGCTTAGTAATATAAAGGAGAAAAATTATGGCATCACCAGAAACAATTAATCACGGACTAATCGGAATCGGCGCAGGACTTGCAATGGTTGGAGCTTCAGGAGTTGGAGCAGGACAAGGTATCGCTGCTGGACGTGCAGCAGAGGCTGTGGGAAGAAACCCAGAAGCTGAAGCAAAAATCAGATCAATGATGATCGTTGGTATGGGTATCGCTGAATCAGCTGCTATCTACGCTCTTATCGTTTCAATTATTTTACTATTTGTATTTTAAGTATATAAATGAAAACTTCTAATTTTGTTTATGTAGCGGCAGATGTTTCAAAAGATCTTAATGAAAAATTTAATGCTCTTTTCCCTACATGACCAACAATTCTAGCGACTGTAATTGCAATTCTTATTCTTATGTTAGTACTTACAAAACTTGTTTACAAGCCAGTAAAGAAAATGTTTGAAGAGAGACGTGATTATATTCAAAACAATATCGACGAAGCAGAAAAAGCAAATAAAACTGCTTTAGCCGAAAAAGAAGAAGCGAACCAAGAACTTGTTTCAGCTAGACTTATCGCATCACAAATTATTGCTGATGCAAGGGTTAAAGCTGAAGAAGTAAGAATAGTAAAAATAAAAAAAGCTAAACAAGAAGCAGCTAAAGTTATTACTGATGCAAAAGCTGACATGGCTCTTGCTAAAAAACAATTTGAAGATGAATGTCGTGAGGCAATAATAGATGTTGCTTTAGATGCTGCATCAAAAGTTATCGAAAGAGAAGCTGACAACAAGATTAATAAAAAACTTGTTGAAGACTTTATAGATAATAAGTAATGACAGAACATATCAATGGATATGCACTTGCACTTCTTCAATTAGCTAACGAAGATAAGAAGATACTTTTATATAAAAAACAATCAAATCTAATACTTTCAGCAATCATAGAGAATCCTAAATACACTGCGATTCTCGATTCTAAAGTTATTGAATTTAAAACTAAAGAAAAATTAATTGACAAGGCTTTTGCTAATGTTAATATAAATCTTAAAAACTTAATTAAAGTTCTTGCCCAAAGACAAAAGGCATCTTTATTAAGACATATTCTTAAAAAGTTTATTCACATCGTTAATAAACAAGAGAATATTCGTGAGGGAATAGTTTATTCAGTAGAAAAACTTACTCCTCAACAAATGAAATCTATTAACAAAAAAATTGATCAAATGGTCAATCATAAAGTTAACTTAGAAAACAAAATTGACAAAGAACTTATTTATGGAATAAAAGTTGTTGTCAACGATAGAGTCATTGAAGATTCAGCTATCTCAAGACTTTATAACCTAAAAGCTGAATTAATGAAAGAAAGAGAGGTAAACTAATGGCAACAAAAGCAAATGATATTTCCGCAATACTTAAACAACAAATTAGGTCTTACGGACAAAAAATAACTTCAGATGAAGTTGGAGAAATCATTTCTACTGGAGACGGTATGGCCGTAGTTTCAGGTCTTGAGCATGTAATGCTTGGAGAACTTCTTGCATTTGAAGGTGGAATTAAAGGTATGGCTCTAAACCTTGAAGAAGATACTGTTGGTGCAGTTCTTATGGGTTCATCTAAAAATATTAAAGAAGGAGATATAGTAAAACGTACTGGTAAAATTATTTCAGTTCCTACAGGCGATGCTCTGCTAGGACGTGTAGTTAATGCTATCGGAGAAGCAATCGATGGTAAAGCACTAATTAAAGGTAAAAGTAGAGAGGTTTTTAAAGTTGCTCCTGGAGTTATGACTCGTAAAGAAGTTAACCAACCTCTTGAAACCGGAATTATTGCTATCGACTCAATGGTTCCTATCGGTAAAGGTCAACGTGAATTAATCATCGGAGATCGTCAAACTGGTAAGACAGCTATTGCAATCGATGCAATAATAAACCAAAGAGGTAAAGGTGTAAATTGTGTTTATGTTGCTATTGGACAAAAATCTTCAACAGTAGCGCAAATAGTTGAGAAGCTAGAAAAGAATGGAGCAATGAGCTATACAACAGTTGTTGCTGCTACTGCTTCTGAACTTGCGCCTCTACAATATCTTGCTCCTTATACTGGTGTAACTATTGCTGAGGAGTGAATGGCAAATGGTAAAGATGTTTTAATTATTTATGATGACTTATCTAAACATGCCGTTGCTTATAGAACACTTTCACTTCTATTAAGAAGACCACCAGGACGTGAGGCCTTTCCAGGGGATGTATTCTATCTACACTCACAACTTCTAGAGCGTGCAGCTAGAGTAAATGAAGAAAATGGTGGAGGTTCTATTACAGCCCTTCCAATCATTGAAACACAAGCTGGAGATATCTCAGCATATATTCCGACTAACGTTATTTCAATTACTGATGGACAACTCTTTACTATGTCTGACTTATTCAACTCAGGACAAAGACCCGCTGTTGATGCTGGTTATTCAGTTTCTCGTGTTGGATCAAGTGCACAAATTAAGGCTATGAAACAAGTCTCAGGTTCATTAAAACTTGAACTTGCACAGTACAACGAAATGGCAGCCTTTTCTCAATTTGGTTCTGATCTTGATGAGTCAACTAGAGCAATCCTATCTCATGGAGAAAAAGTTTATGAAATTATTAAACAAAAACAATACTCACCAATCGATCAAATAGATCAATCGATTGTACTTCTAGCTGTTAGTGAAAGAATGATTAATCCCGTTCCTGTTGAATATATTATTCAATATAGAGATGAGTTAATTGAACACTTTAATTCAGTTAAAAAAGCTAAAGAACTAAGAAAGATTCTTATTAGTGAAAAAGAATTATCTAAAGAACTAAAAGCTGCAATGCTTTATCAAATACATGAATTCACAAGAGGATTTGTAAAATCAATTCCTAATTATGTAGCTAAAGATAACGATACTTTACCAAAAGTTGAAAAAGCTATGTGAAAGACTAAAGCCACTACTAAAAAAGTAATAGAAAAGAAACAAGATAAATAATGGCATCGCTTCAAGAGATTAAAAGTAGATTAAATTCAATTTCTACTACTAAGAAAATAACAAAAGCAATGCAATTAGTGGCAACTGCAAAATTAAAAAAAGCAAAAGACAATTTAGAAGGTATTCAAGAATACTATACATCGGTTTACGATATGTTTCAAGAACTGCTTTCAAACGTAAAGGATACTTCAATCCTTGAAGTTGAAAATCCTAAAGATTCAATTCTATACATTATCATTACATCGGACATAGGTTTAGCAGGTTCTTATAATTCTTCAATTTTAAAACTTGCTAAAAAGAAATTACGTTCACATGATAAAGTAATTATGCTTGGTAATAAAGGAATTTCTTCCTTTAAAGCAAACAACATTAATATCGATGAGGAGTTTCCAAGTGTTGGAGATAACCCTAACTATAAAGTAGCAAATGAAATTGCTAAGATAGCACTAGCTTTATATATGGCTGGAGATATTAAAGGAATTAATATCCTTCATACAAAATATATAAACTCAGTTACTTTCTTGCCAACTTCAACTCAACTACTTCCAATTAAGAAATCTGAAACAAATAAAAATAATACAGAGCATGCTCTTACAGAATTTGAACCTTCAGCTGAAGAAGTTCTTAGTGGAATTTTACCTCTATATCTTTCAGCGCAAGTATTTGGAATGATGGTTGAATCAAAAGTTTCAGAAATGTCTTCAAGACGTACAGCAATGGAAAATGCTACAGATAATGCTGAAGAATTAATCGATCAATTAGATATTGAGTACAATAGAGCTCGTCAAGCTGCTATTACTCAAGAGTTAAATGAAATTGTCGCAGGCTCAGAAATAGAGTAAAGGAGAAAATATGGCAAAAGAAAATAAAAATGTTGGTAAAGTAGTTCAAGTACTTGGTCCAGTTGTTGATGTGCGTTTTAGCGATTCAAAACTACCTAGTATTCTAAACGCTTTAGAAATTAAAAAAGGTGATGAAAAATTCGTTATCGAGGTAGCTATGCATATTGGAGATGATACTGTCCGTGGTATTGCTATGGGTTCAACAAATGGACTTGTTAGATGTCTAGACGTTATCGATACAGGAGCACCTATATCAACTCCTGTTGGTGAAGAGGTTCTTGGAAGGATGTTTAACGTTCTTGGAGATCCTATCGATGAAAAACCTGCACCTAAGAATGCTAAGAGAATGCCTATTCATCGCGAGGCACCTTCATATGAAGAGCAACTAACAACGGCTGAAATACTTGAGACAGGTATTAAAGTTGTTGACTTGCTTACTCCATATGCCCGTGGTGGTAAAACAGGTCTTTTTGGTGGAGCTGGTGTTGGTAAGACTGTTCTTGTTCAAGAACTTATTAATAACGTTGCTACCCAACATGGTGGACTATCAGTCTTTGCGGGTGTTGGAGAACGTACTCGTGAAGGAAATGATTTATTCTTTGAAATGGAAGCAGCTGGTGTTTTAGATAAAACTGCACTAGTCTTTGGTCAAATGAACGAACCTCCAGGTGCACGTATGCGTGTTGCCCTTACAGGTTTAACTATGGCTGAGTACTTCCGTGATGAACTTGGACAAGATGTTCTTCTATTTATAGATAACATCTTCCGTTTCACTCAAGCTGGTTCTGAGGTCTCTGCCTTGCTAGGTCGTATGCCTTCAGCCGTTGGTTACCAACCAACTTTAGCTACAGAGATGGGACAATTACAAGAAAGAATTACTTCAACTAAAAAAGGATCTATTACTTCAGTTCAAGCGGTATACGTTCCAGCTGATGATTTAACCGATCCAGCTCCTGCTACAACTTTCTCACATCTAGATGCTAAAACAGTTCTAGATCGTAACATCGCAGCTTTAGGTATTTATCCAGCTGTTGATCCTCTAGCATCAGCCTCACGTATGCTAGATCCTGAAATTGTTGGGCAAGAGCATTATGATGTTGCTATTAAAGTTCAAAATATTCTACAAAGATTTAAAGAACTACAAGATATTATTGCAATTCTTGGTATGGATGAACTATCTGAAGAAGATAAGAAGACAGTGCAAAGAGCACGTCGTGTAAGAAACTTCCTTTCACAACCTTTCCATGTTGCTGAAAAATTCTCAGGTATTCCTGGTAAGTTCGTTAAAGTTAAAGATACAGTTAAAGGCTTTAAAGAAATTATCGAAGGGAAACACGATCATCTTCCTGAAAATGCATTTCTATATGTAGGAACTATCGAAGAAGCAATTGAAAAGGCTGGTAAAAAATCAGCTAAGACAAAAGCTAAAAAGGAAGAGTCTAAAGATGAAAAAAATCCATCTTAAAATAATGACTCCTAATGGAATCTTCTTCGAGGGTGATGTTGAACTTGTAACGGTAAAAACATCGGTTGGATATATCGGTCTGCAACATGGCAAAAGTCCATTTGTAGCTTCACTTGACCATGCATCTATCGAAATAAAGCACGAAAAACACAAAAAAATATCTGCTATTTCAGGTGGTATTGTTTATGCTAATCCAGAAAGTATAAACATCATTACAGATGCAATAGAGAATAAAGAAAAGATCGACTTAGCACGTGCTAAACTTGCTAAGAAAGAAGCGGAAGCAAGACTTAAACAAAAACTAGATAAAGCCGAGATGCTCATTGCGCAGCAAGCACTGCAAAGAGCTGTTAATAGAATTAATGTCGGTAAAGAAAAATAGAAAATCTATAATAAAAATATAGCTGCTCATAGCTATATTTTCTTTATCACTTTAATATTTATTTGGGCACTAAAAGTTTTTCCTCGTTTAAGAGTATTGATATCTTTTTTATCTTTAGCACTCTTAGGTGCATCGTATTCTAAATCGTTTCAAGCTCATCAGGGCTCGATACAGATAAACATATCGTCTTTAGGCTTTCATAGTTGAACATTAGGTGCATCATGACTAATAAGCAAGTTAAAATCTTTTTTAGTTAGAATTACTTCTTGAGCATCGTTCTTATAAACTAAAGTATCATAATCTTGAGCAAAGGGCATTGAAACTAAAGTCTCTTTAAGTGAAGCGCTTTTATCAGTTAACCTTCCTTTAAGGTTTATTTCTCTAGGTTTATTTTTAGAATCAACGATAATTTTTGAGCTCTTATCTATTACAAAGGCAGGGTGAAAGCCAAAGTGAAAGTAAGCAGTTTCTTTAGAGATATTTGATATTTGAACTTCGATCTTAACTCCCTTATCTTTAGTTATCGATGCTTTCATTTGAATTGAAACTGTAAAAGGATATACATCGTTAGCAATGTGATGTGATAAAAAGACCAAGTCTTCACCCTCTAATATCGTTTCTCACTCTAATGCGTTTCAAAATCCATGTCTTGGAATATCGTAGTTTTTTCCTTCAACCTCAAAACCAGTAGAGACAACCACAACAGGAAAGATAACTGGGAATGTTTTTTTTCATCCAATTTTACCGTCATGTAGAAGCTCTACACCTTTATATTTAATAGAAGTAATAAGTCCTTTATCACCACTAACTTCATAATTATTCTTTTGTATTTTCATAAAGAAATAATACAATAAAGAAACATTTTTTAAGCAATGTTCTATAATTTTTCTATGAATAAAATTAAAAACGAGAAATTGTGAAGAGTAATCAAAGCAAATGAAAAGGTATTTAGAAGAGAATTTAAGAGAATGACTCATAAAAATAATTCTTCTAAAAATTCTAATATTTACTTAGAGGTTATTGAGGGAACTCTAACTGGCTTTAGAGGAATGCAACTAGATAGAATAAATACTTTAACTCTAGCAAAATTAATTATTGCATTTGTAAAAAGTTATTCTATTAAAAAATTACACGTTGCCCATGATGGGACTTTAGACACTAACGATCTAGAGCTCTTTGCTATACGAATTATTAATGCCTTAGAGTTAAAAGCATTTGTACATGAGACTAGAAAAGCAACAACTATAGGACAGGCATCTTTTGTTATTAGAGAAAAAAACCTTGATGGTGGAGTATATATTAGTAGTGAAAAAAATAAAATCAAGATAATACTTTTAGATTCTTTTGGAGCTCCATTAAACAAAAAGCTTGATAAGAAACTAAATCAAAAAATGCGTGGTATTATTTTTGAAAAAATGATATTTGATAAATGCAAGATAAATAACGTTTCAAAAGCTATATATAAAAAATATGAATCAATGGTTATTGAATTAATGTATAGAAAAAAAGATACTAAACTTTTAACAGTATTTTTAGGAATAAATAGTGCAACCGATATTACTATACAAAGATTAATAGCTAAATGCGATATAAAGTTTAATGATGAAACTAAATTAAAATTTTTAGCATTACTAAATAATGATTTACTATTACTAACTAATAACGATGCTTCTGAGCTTTATGTTCAAGAAGGAAAGAAAAAATTTACTATGATGGAGATCACATTGCTTTATCTAAATTACTTACTTACTCAATTCAAATACAAAGATCTAAAAAGTAGCAAGATGTTTATTTCTACATTTAAAGGACATAAACAAATAATTAAATTAGCTCAAATTCATAAGATCGATATTCACAAGACTAATAAAGGTGCATATAATAATTTCATTGGTAAAAACTCTGTAAAAAACAAAATCGCTTTAGTTGCTGTTGATCATGATGGTAGATTTCTAACAGTTAAGACTAATTATCCTGATGCTTTAGTTTATATGTGTTTAGTTATCGAGATGGCTAATTACTATAAAACTCAAAATAAAACATTAACTTATATGATTAAGTGGTTAAAAGACCTACTCTAGAATAATTCGAACTTCATTTATTGAAGTTTTTTTATTTCAGAATTATTTCTTATATTATTGATTGTTTAAATAAATTTAAGTGTTACAATATGGAAAAAATTAATAATATTTAGTTTTTCTCTTGCTTTATTTTTGAAATATTATAGCACCTTTTTTGAATAATTTTATAAAAAAAGATATAATTTATACAAAAGCCATTTTAAATAAATTCAATAGCCAAGGAGAAAATATGCGTAAAAATCAAATACTATCGTTAATTGGAGCTGCTACTAGTACTGCTGCACCTATCATTGGATTTGTTGTTTATCAGGTCTTTAAAAATAAAAAAGATATTATAAAGAATGAGCCTTCAAAACTGGAAGCTGTTAAAGAAGGTGAATGATTTGATAAATTATTATCTTCTGGTCAAAAGGGATGAGAAGAGTTTTTAAATGACTCAAGAAATAATTTTTCTAAAGATTTTATTAATAATGCAAAGAATGCTAT
The DNA here is from genome assembly GCA_964439655.1 of uncultured Mycoplasmataceae bacterium. Taxonomy (GTDB): domain Bacteria; phylum Bacillota_I; class Bacilli_A; order Mycoplasmatales; family Metamycoplasmataceae; genus CAYTOW01. Next base: position 3,592 of record CAYTOW010000014.1, on the reverse strand, counting down.
AGAATGATCAGGAAATCAAGGAGTTGTTAAGGAAGGTGCTTTTGCTGGACTAACACTCCCTAAAGGTTTTAAACTTCCTACAACTATTACTTCTATTAGTGATAATGCCTTTGGTGAAGTACCTGCGCCTACTCATGATAATCAAGTTGCTCGTAAAGCAACAACATTTCCTGCTGGCTTTAATATTCCTGCTTCAGTTACTTCAATTGGAACAAAATCATTTTGAGGGGCAGAACTTCCAGATGGTTTTAGATTACCTGCAGGATTAACTTCAATTAGCGAAGCTGCTTTTAAAGAAGCTAAACTTCCAGATGGCTTTGAAATTCCAGAAGGTATTACCGAAATTAAAGAGCATGTTTTTGAGGATGCAACACTTCCTTGAAACTTCAAACTTCCTTCATCTGTAAAAAGGATACGTGCCTCTGCATTCCGTGGAGCTAAATTTAAAGAAAATGATAATGGAATTGGTTTTACTATTCCTTCAACTATAGAGGAAATACAAAAACAAGCATTTCAAGATTCAACTCTAGCTTCAAATTTCTTTGTCCCTTTAACAACTAATGTAGATGAAAGTAATAAAGCTAGTTTTACTAATGCTAGATTTAATGACGGCACACCATTTATTTTAAGAAATCATAGAGATGAAACGCATGTTGACTCTTCTGTAAAAACTTTTGCTACTGAAAATGATTTAATTAATGCTATTAAAGGTTTTGCTAACGACCCCGCTAAGAATGTTGAGGTAGATGAGATCGTTAAATATGGTTCAAACAAACCTTTTATCGTTACTCAAACTTATTTTGATGCCAGAAAAATAAGAAGTAGTTATAAAGGTACTTTTAGTTCTGATGATAAGAAGAATCAATTTATAGCAATTACTACAGAAGTTAAAGACAATAGATTTAAAGATGAAAGTAATTTAACTTTTATCTCACTACCACAAGTAACTATAGTTGCTGAAAATGCTTTTGCAAATTCTCCTATTACTTCTTTATTCATTCCTTTTGCAAGCACAATTGGTGATAATGCATTTAAATCGATAGTAAATGATCCTTCTACACATGTAACTTTACCAAGCAGCTTTAACAGTGATGATAAAAAAGATAAAATTTTTGGAGCAGGAAATTGAGATCAAATTAATTTCAATTGAATCACTTCATCTGGAATATCAATTTCAATTAATGAGGCACACAAAAGTATTCTTGATGCTGATGTAAGTCTTACTCAAAGCTTATCAGGTGGTTTTGATGCTAAATTAAAAGTTACAAGTGATAAAGATCTTTCATCAATTACAGATCAAGCAATTAAGGAAGCCTTTACTTTTACCGATGGAGATGGAAACTTATTAACAGGTGATTCAATTGAAGTAGATAAATCATCACTAACTGATACTGGTGGAACTATTGTAATTAAAGTAACTGATTCAGATGGAAATAGCGAAACTATTAATCTTGTTATTTCAACAGTAACTATTATTGCTACCGACCATACTCAGAGTGCTCTTGATAATATTAATCTTAATTCTCTTGTAACAGGTACGGGCGCTTCAACAACTGTTAAGGATGATTTAACTCCACTTGAAACAGGAGATCTAGAACACTTTAGAATAGTTGCAGCTATTTCAAGAGCTGCTGTTGATGGAACTTCATCTTCACCTGATGGCACTAATGGAGAATTAATCGTTACTATAACACCAAAAAATGGTTATGAACTTTCAGGTGGTGAAGATTCATTAACTAAAACAATAACAATACCTAAAGTTGATTTTGTAAAAAACTTTGCTACTGAAAACGATTTAATTAATGCAGTTAAAGGTTTTGCTGATGATCCTTCTAATAATGTTCATGTTGGTGATAACGTAAAAATTGCCTCTGGTGATGAATTTAAAATTACTCAAGATAAATTTGATGAATTAAAAAGGAAAAATAGTTATAAAGGTACTTTTAGTAGTGATGCTAAAAGAACTGAGTTTTTAAACATTACTGACAATGTTGATCCAAATCAGTTTAAAAACCAAGGTGAATTAACTATGATTTCCTTACCTAAAGTTATATCAATTAAAAATAGAGCTTTTTCTAATGATGGCAAAATTGCAATGGTCGATTTACCTATTGTTGAAAGAATAGAATCAAATGCCTTTAGAGCATCTAAAGTTACTAGGTTAAACTTCCCTCACTTAACATTCATAAGTGCTAATGCCTTTGCTGGTCCTGGAGATAATAGAATTACCTATGTTTATCTTCCAAAATTAGAAACTTCTGACAATACAGATGATCATCCGGAGTGAGGACCTCTTACTGGTATTGCAAATGAAGCAAGCACTATCGTTACCCTTCCTGCTAAATTTAATACTGAAGATATGAAAAATCACATGTTTAATACTAATGAATGAACTCACGTAACATTTAAATGAGTTTCTTCTTCAGGAATATCTATTACTATTAATGAAGATCATAAAAGTATTTTAAATGGTGAGGTTACTATTACAACTGATGATTCAGGTGCTTTAGCAGCAAATCTTCAAGTAGCAAGTACTCAAGATCCTACAACTATTACTGATGATATGATTAAAGGTGCTTTTATCTTTACCGATGCTGGTGGCAATGTCTTATCAGGAGATGCTCTAAGTGTTGATAAATCTTCACTAACTAATAGTGGTGGAACTATTACAATTACTGCAACAGATTCTGACGGACATACTCAAAGCATTACTATAACAATAAAATTAATAATTCAAACAGATTCAATACAATCAGCTCTTAGTGGTATTGGTATAGATTCAGTTATAACAGGTGAAGGAGCAGCCGCTTCTATTAAAGGTGATCTTTCAGGACTTTCAACAGGAGACCTAGAACACTTTACTATAAGTGCAACTATTTCAAGAGCTGCAGTAGATGGAACTTCATCTTCTCCAGATGGAACTGATGGAGAAGTAACTATTACTGCAACTCCTAAAGATGGTTATGTACTTTCAGGCAGTGAGACTTCACTAACTGCAACTATTACTATTGCTAAACAGACTTACAGAAAAACTTATGCAACTGAAAACGATTTAATTAATGCAGTTAAAGGCTTTGCTGACGATCCTGCTGATAATGTTCAAGTAGGAGATAAAGTACAAATAGGTTCAGAAACTCCATTTGTAGTTACTCAAGAAAAATTTGATGAACTAAAAATGAAAAATAGTTATAAAGGGTCGTTTACTTCTAATTCTATGAGAAGTAGATTTATCGGTATTACTGATAATGTTCCAGCTGGTTTATTTGGAGGACAATTTGGGTTAACAATGGTTTCACTACCAAGAGTAACAGAAATAGAAGTACATGCTTTTAGACATGCTAGATCATTAGTAGAAGTTGACTTGCCAAAAGTAGAGATAATTGCGCCTGATGCCTTCCAAGAAACTAAAGTTGTTTCAATTAATCTACCAGAATTAAAATCTATTGGTTCTCGTGAATTTGGTGATATACATGCTCAGAGAGTAACAGAGATTATTCTTCCTAAACTTGAAACATCAGCTAGTGGTGCTCTAGCTTCTGTTAAAAATTCTCCTGAAACACACGTTACATTGCCAGCTAAATTTAATACTGAT
>CAYTOW010000013.1:5077-17764 GCA_964439655.1 uncultured Mycoplasmataceae bacterium | reverse complement strand
TAAAGGTATGTTTCGTTTAGATCAAAAAATTTATCTATTTTCTTTTTTATTTTTTATATGTCATCGCTAATTTCATATTTTTCCTTTCATCTCTATTAGAAATTAAATCTACAAAAAAATGTTAAATTTGTGAAAAAGTACCCTGTTTTTCCTAAAGTTTTAGGAATTTATAATAAAAAAATAAAGATATGAATCTTTATTTATTTTCCTTAATTAATAGTTCAATAACCTTTGTGTTTGTCAATGGCACTTGAATTTGTGATTTTTTAATCATGCCTTTTATTGCCTTCTCATCAGTATTATAAACTTTAGCAAGTTTTTTATACTCATCCTCATAATCTTTATCAGTTAGTTTGATTTTCTCTAATTTAGCAATTTCAGCAAAGATAAATGAATCCATCAACCTTTCTCTTGCCTGTGAAGAAAATTGAGCATCCAATTTAGCTTGATCCAATCCTGTCATTTGCATATATTGATCTATTGTTATTTTAGACTTAGCAAGTTCAGCTGCAAAAGCTTTTTTAAGATCTTCCATTTCAGTAACTATTAAAGTAGTTGGGATTGCAATTTCTAATTTTTCCTTAATCTTAGCAAATATTTTCTTTTGAAATTCTCCTTTAGCTTTTTGAATTTCTTCATTTTTTATCACTTTTGTAATGTAATCTCTAAGATCTTTAAGCGTTTTTACATCAGGAATTCCAAGAGATTTAACTCCAGCATCGTCAAGTTTTTTTGTACTTTTAGAAAATACTTCGTTAATTTTTACTTTAAATGTAGCTTTTTTACCAGCAAGTTCTTTTGAATGATATTCCTTAGGGAAAGTAACTTTAATATCTTTTTTATCTCCTTTTTTCATACCAATCATTTGATCTTCAAAACCAGGGATGAATTGTCCTGAACCTATTTCTAGTTCAAAGTTTTCACCTTTACCACCTTCAAAAGCTTTTTTACCTACAAAGCCTTCAAAATCAAATTTAGCAATATTACCTTTTACTATTGGTCCTTTTTTAACGATGTTCATTGAGTTATTAGCTTCTATCTTTTTAATTTCTTCATCAACTCTTTTTAAGTTAAATTTTGGAGCCACATATTTTACTCCTACCTTTTTATATTTAAGATTTTTAATTTCTGGATATAAAGGATAAATAAAAGTTACTTCTAATTGAGTCCCACTAAGTTTTTCAACTTTATATATTGGCCCATCTAATACAAACTCTTTTTCTATTTCCTTTGCAGCTTTTTTTGCTAAATCATCAAGCATGTGCCCAAGTGCATGCGCTCACAATTGTTTGTTTGTAATATGTTTTTTGGCAATAGCATCAGGAACCTGTCCTTTTCTAAAACCTTTTAATGATAAATCTTTTTTCATATGATCAAAAGCTTTATCTATTTCCTCTACTCATTCTTTTTTGTCTGCAGAAACTGTAATCTTTAGTTCTGAAGTTTTTTTATCGATTGTTTTTGTAGCCATTATGACTTCCTTTCGTTCTTGATTTCTTCAAGTATATTATTTATGCGTTGTCCTTTATCAGCTGATTCATCTATTTTGAAGTGAACAGCAGGAACTATTCGTTGCACTTTAATTGTAGCAAGTCTTGAGCGAACAAAACCTTCAGTTCCAATTAAAGCCTCAAGTGATTTTTCTTTATTCTTACTAAATGTTACATAAACATTTAGGTGTGAGCCATCATTTGATAATTTGGCATCCGTTACAGTTGGTAGAGAGACATTAGCATTTGTTATCTCCTCTAGAACTATATTTGACACTGCTCTTAGATAGGCAGCTTCTTTTCTTTTATGTTGAATGCTTGGCATTATTTAACCTCTACCTCAACAAGTTCATAAGCTTCAATGATGTCCCCTTCTTTTATATCATTAAATTTCTTAATATGACATCCAAATTCTTGTCCGTTTTTAACTTTGCTTGTTTGGTTAGGTCCTAATTGTAGCCCATCAAGTTCTCCTTCATGAACAACTTTAGTATCCCTTATCAACCTAATTTTTGTATTGGCATTAATTAGACCCGAAGTTACAGATGAACCAGCAATGTTACCAACTTTTGAAGAAGGAATAACTTTAATTATCTGAGCAGTACCAGTAATTTTTTCTTCAAACTTAGGTGCTTTCATACCTTTTAATACAGCCTCTACTTCTTCAATCATCTTATAAATAACAGTGTAGGACTTAATATTAATCTGAGATTCATCAGCAAGTCGTTTGATACTTGCTGAAGGTTTTATATTAAACGCATATATATCAGCATTAGAGGCTTGAGCTAGAAGCACATCAGATTTTGATATGTCACCAACTGAAAAAGAAATAATCTGTACTTTTGCCTCATCATTTTCAAGTTTTGATAGTGAATGCTTAATTGCCTCAGAAGTCCCAAAAGCGTCAGCCTTAATGATAATATTATGTACCTTAATTCCATCCTCAACTTTAAATGCTTGACGAGCTTTTAAATGTTTTTGTTTATCATTAAATCCCTTTTCTTGAGCAAGTTGTTTTGCAAATTTCTCATCTTTAAATCCAAAGAATTTTTCTCCTGCTTGTGGTGAGTAATTAAGTCCGGTTATTAGAGCAGGCTCACCTGGTTTAATAACTTCAACTTCTTTGCCGTTTGTATCTATTAATTGTCTTATTCTTCCATAGTTAGAACCAGCAACGATAAAGTCTCTCTTATATAAGGATCCATTTTGAACAACTATTGAAGCCACAACTCCACGTCCTGTTTCGATATGAGACTCAACAATTGTACCTATTGGTAATCTATTAGGATTAGCAGATAGTTCAAGCATCTCGCTTTCAAGATTAATTGCATTAAAGAGTTCGTTGATTCCTTCTCCTGTTAGACCTGAGCCATAAACAAATTGAAAATCTCCTCCTCAATCATCGGCAACAATATCCAGTTTTGAAAGATCTCCTTTAACTTTTTCTTTATCAGCACCAGGTTTATCGATCTTGTTAACAAAGACTATCATTGGCACCCCAGCAGCTTTTGTATGTTCAATTGCTTCTTTAGTTTGAGGCATAACTCCGTCATCAGCCGCAACAACTAAAACCACTATGTCAGTTAATTGTGCTCCACGAGCTCTCATCTCTGTAAAAGCTTCATGGCCTGGCGTATCGAGGAAGGTGATTGGTTTTTTATTGTATATAACTTGATAGGCCGCTGTGTGCTGAGTAATTCCTCCCGATTCACTAGCAACAATATTAGAGTTTCTTATTTTATCTATTAGTGTTGTTTTCCCATGATCAACATGTCCCATAATTGTAATGATTGGAGCTCTAGAAATTAATTCGGAGTCTTTATCAACAATTTTCACTTGGTCCATAAAGTTTGATGCATCGACGATTTCTTCTTTTTGGAAGTCAAAACCATATTCCATTGCTAATTCTGCAATTGCTTCTTCATCTAAAGTATGATTAATATTGTGCATCTTACCTTGTTTAAAGTAATAAGTAATAATTTCAGTAGCTGGTTTGTTAATAGTTAATGCAAATTCTTGTATAGTCATTGGGCCTGTAAAAACAAATACCCCATCTTTTAATTCAGTATTCACACTCTTTAATTGATCTTTAATTTGTCCTTCATTCGTTTTTCTTTTATCTGGCATTATCTCTCCTTACTATTGATTAGTTCATCAATTACTTTCTCATAAACTTTTATATCAATATTTGTTCTAAAAGCTCTATTTAATACTTTCTTTTTTTTAATCGTCTCAGGCGAGGCATCTTTAGATATATATGCTCCCCTACCTTTAATTGTATTACTTATATGAATTGATCCATCTTTAGTTTTTACTATTCGTATTAACTGGTCTTTATCTTTCTTTTGACCAGTAACGATATCTGTTCGTTTATTTAAAATCATCGTTAATATCATCTATGTCAAAGTCAAAGTCGTCGATATCAATTTCTTCAACTTGTGGATCTGGTTGTTGTGTTTCTTCAAGTTGTGAGAATAACTCTTCTGATATCTCAAATTCATCACTCTCTTCAAATCCTCCATCAGAGATATCTGCATTAAATGATGATATTTCATCGTTGAATGAATCGTCATTAAATGAAGTGTTTCTATTACTATTGAATCTTGGAGCACTTGAAGGTCTTCTAAATCTTTGTACTTCTCCATTTTCAATTGCCTCAAGTTCCTCTTCCTTAACATTTCCATTTCAGTTAATAGCAATTCCCTCTTCACGAGCCTCATCTATCGATTTAATATCTATTCTCATTCCAAGAAGTTCAGCTGCTAACTTAATATTCATACCACCTCTACCTATAGCAAGAGTTTGATGGCGATTAGGAGTAATGATAATCTTATGTTTTTCTTTAACACTGTTATCATCCATAAGAACATCTGTAATTGAGACTACCCTTGCTGGAGAAAGTGCACTAGCAATGTATTCATTTAATTCAGGAGAATATTTAACAATTTCAATCTTTTCTCTATCTAGAGCTGCAGATATAGATTTTATTCTTTCTCCTCCAGGACCAATAATTGCTCCAACTGGATCTACATTAGGTGAATTAGATTTAACTGCTACTTTAGATCTTTCTCCGGCAATACGTGCTATTTTTACAATTTCAATAGTTCCATCACTAATTTCTGGAACTTCAACTTCAAGTACTCTTTTAACTAATTGAGGTGACCCATTAGAAACAATTATTTGGGCGTCTCTTGAGTCTTCTAAAACATCTTCAACATAGATATATAACTTTTCACCGATACCAATCTTAATCTTTTTATTCATTAATGTCTCTGGCATAAAAGCAGTTGTTCCATCTTCAAGTGCAAAGATTGCATGATTTCTTGAAACAGATGTTGCAGTAACTTGAATCATTTCACCTACTAGTGATTTATATTTAGCATATACTGCAGCTTTTTTCTTTTCCCTAACACTTTGAGTAAGCATTTGTCTTATCGAAGTTGCTACTATTTTTGCATAGTCCTTAAAAGGTACTACCTCAGAAACAAAGTCACCATCTTTTGCTTTAGGATTAATTTTTTTAGCTTCCTTGAGTGGTATATCAACAGCTCTATATTTAGGATCAACTTCTCCATCTACTACTGTTTTAGAGTGGTTGATTAACTCAAATATATTTTTTTCTGGATCTATTTTAAGTTCAATCTCGGCATCTGGATCAAACTTTGAATGGAAAGCTTTTAAAATAGACTCTTCTAAAATCCTATAAACTTCTTTAGTTTCTATATGATTATGCTTTGCAACAGCTTCGATAGAATCAAAGATATCTTTCATATTAAATTTTTGCATTATTTTTTCTCCTTCTTAATTACTGCACTTCGAGTAATTTTATCTATATTTATTTTTGCAATATTTTTATTTCTAAATTGTCCCTTTGCATTGTATCGAATAATTATTTCTTTATCAGAAGCATCTTTAAGAATTCCTTCAACTACATTCTTGTCTTTAGTAATAACCTTAATATTCTTCCCCAGCTCTTTATTGAGATCTTTTCATTCAATGGATGTTTCTGTTCCTTTAGAAAGAACATCTAGAAAATATTGTTGTTCGCTCTCATAATTCTCATCCAGATATAAGTTAATACTTTTAGATATCTTTTCTATATCCTTCATCTCATGGAGTGAAGTTTCTATCCTTAAAAAGTTAATTCCTTCTTCTTTTATAAAGTAAGCTTTTTCGATATTTTTAAATTTCTTTAATATTGCTTTTTCTATACTCATTTGTCTCCTTAAAATAAAAACAACTGCCAACAGGCAAGTTGCTATATTCTATTGACTAAATTATTATATCAATAATAATTGATTTTTTATGTGAAAAAGTAAGATTTTTCTGGCTATAAATTTAGATGTTAATAGTCTTAAAATTTATTTTTACACAGAGTCAATTTATAATCCAATTTAAATGATAAGATGAAAATAAAAAAAATGCACTACTTAGTATCATTAGTGCACTTTATTATTAAATATTCATACTTTAGATATTAAGTTCTTTTGGATCTAGTCCTTCATAAGCAGCTTCAAAGATAGCCTTTAAATCGCTTATAAGTGGATATCTTGGATTAGCTCCAGTACATTGGTCATCGAAAGCATCTTGAGACATTTGATCAAGAGTTTTTTCGAATTCTTTTTTGTCGATACCTAAATCTTTAAGTGATGTTTTAAGACCAACTTTCTTAGTCATTGCAAGACATTTGTCGATTAACTTATCAACTAAGATTTCATTAGTTTTACCTTTAAGTCCTAGCATTTTTGCAATTTCTGCATATCTTTCCATAGCATTAGGAACAGTGTATTGTGAGAACATTGTAACTTTTGCATCTTTGTTCATTGAATTGTATTTAATTACATATGGAAGGAATAGTGCATTAGCTTGTCCATGAACAACTCCATGATATCCACCAATTTTATGTGAAAGTGAGTGAATAATTCCTAGGAAAGCATTAGCAAATGAAACTCCTGCAAGTGTTGCAGCATGAGCCATATTAACTCTTGCTTGTTTGTTTTTTGCTCCTTCTTTATATGCTTTTTCTAAATTATCAAAGATCATCTTGATAGATTTTAGTGCATAAGGATCTGTAAACTCTGTTGCAAGTACTGAAACGTATGCTTCAAAACTATGTGATAGAGCATCCATTCCTGAAACAGCTGTTACATACTTAGGCATAGTAGTTTGGAATTGAGCATCTACTATCGCCATTTGTGGTAGCAGAGCATAATCTGCCAGTGGATATTTTTTATGTGTTTTTTCATCAGTAATAACTGAAAATGGTGTAACTTCAGAACCAGTACCAGCAGTTGTAGGTATAGCTACAAATTGACATTTTTTACCCATAGTTGGGAATTTAACGATTCTCTTTCTGATATCCATAAATGTCATTGCAAGATCATCAAATTTTGCTTCAGGATTCTCATGCATAAATCACATAAGTTTACCGGCATCGATAGATGAACCTCCTCCAAAGGCAATAACCACTTCAGGATTTACTTCTTGCATTGTTTTTAGCCCTACTTCAACTCCAGCAAGAGTTGGGTTTGGCTCAACGTCAGTAAATAGTGAAAATTTAATATTTAAGTTGTTTAGGTATTGTGATAGTTTATCACCATATAGCCCTCAGATAATTTTATCTGTAACAACAAGGGCATTTTTAATCCCATCATCTACTAAGTCTTTTAAAGCCTCAGCAGTTGATCCTTCCTTAAAGTATGTTTTAGGAACTTTTAATCATTGTGTATTTTCTCTTCTCATAACCACCCTCTTTATATTCATTAGTAAGTCTGGTCCTACTTGACCTGCATAGATGTTTCCACCTCATGAACCACATCCTAATGTTAATGATGGTTCTAATGCAAAGTTGAATAAGTCTCCAACTCCTCCACATGAAGATGGTTGATTAATAAGTAATCTACCAGCATCAAGTGTAGAGAATTTTTCAATAACTTCTCTATTTGTTTCGTTAACATGGATTGAGGCAGTATGTCCTGGACCCATTTTTAACAATTCTCTAGCTTTTTGAATTGCCTCATCGATATCTTTAGCTTTATATAAAGATACATATGTTGATAGCTTCTCATGTGCTAAAGGTTCATCATAAGATGTAGATGTTGCAGGAACAACTATTAGTTTAGTCCCTTTAGGAATCTGAATGCCAAAGTGCTTAGCAAGACCCTCAGGAGTTTGTCCAACAGGCGCCGGATGTAATAACCCATATTTCCCATCTTTAAACATTCCCTTTTTAACTTTAGCAATGTCAGCTTTTGAACTAAGAACATGAGCATGTGCCTCAGTTAATAATGCAACAAATTTTTCATAAACTGATGCTTCAACGATAATTGAATTTTCAGTAGCACAGATCATTCCATTATCAAAGATGTTTGATTGTATTATCGAAGTAACAGCCATTTCAAGATCTGCATCTTTAGCTACAATTGCTGGACAGTTCCCAGCACCTACACCGATGGCAGGAGTTCCGGAAGAGTAAGCAGCTTTAACAAGGCCTCCCCCTCCAGTTGCTAAGATAACATCTGAGTTAACCATAACATCTTGAGTATCTTCAAGTGTAGGGCTTTTAACAACTTGAATGATGCCTTTAGGTGCGCCAGCTTTTTCAGCCGCTTCTTTTAGTATTTCAATTGTGTGTACAACACATTCCTTTGCTTGTGGATGTGGTGAAACTATAATTCCATTTCTAGTTTTAAGTGCAAGTAAAACTTTGAAAATTGTTGTTGATGTTGGGTTTGTAACAGGTACAATTGCCCCAACGATACCCATAGGTGAGGCAATAGTTTCTAACCCAGCAGCATCGTCTATGCTTAAAGTTCCAACAGTTTTTGTATTTCTATATTTATTAAATATAAATTCAGAAGCAAAGTGATTTTTAATAACCTTGTCTTCTAAAATACCTTTTTGTGTCTCTTCAACTGCATGACGAGCTAGTTCGATTCTAGCTTCATTTGCTGCACGAGCAACTTCATAGAATATCTTGTCAACTTGTTCTTGACTAAAGTTAGCAAAGACTTCTTGAGCTTTTCTAACTTCAGAAAAAATTGTTTCTAATTCTTTTTTCATTCTTTTCTCTCTTTCTTTTTTTATATATTACCTTTAAATTATATCCCTCATTTTTTAGGCTCTAAAATAAAGTTGTATAAAAAAAATCAACAATTAAATTGCTGATTAGTTTTTTCTTATAGATTAAATTATTTACTAGAATCCTGTGTGGTGTGTTCTTGAAATAACTTCATCTTGTTGTTCTTTAGTTAATTTAACAAAATTAACTGCATATCCTGAAACTCTAATTGTAAGTTGTGGGTAGTTTTCAGGGTGTTTTTGGGCATCTAGTAATGTTTCTCTATTTAAAACATTTACATTAAGGTGTTGAGCACCTTTGTTGAAGTAACCATCCATTAAAGATGTTAGGTTATCAACTTGTCCTTTTGAAGCTTCTGATTTTCTTGACATTGGTATGTCCTCCTTATGTAAAATATTTTCTACATACATCTATTATAAATGTAAATTAATATTTTAGAAATATATTTTAATTATTTTTTAGCTTTTGCGCTTTTCTTTGCTGCACTTTTTTTAGGTGCTGCTTTCTTAGGTTTTTTATTTTTTAGCTCTTCTTGTGTGTGGATATCATCGTATTTACCTTCGGCATTAGCTGAATATCCTGTTGTTCCTGATTCACAAGTTGTACATCCTTTAGCTCCTGCTAGGCATTGATCTAGTTCTGATGATGGAAGAACGATGAAGTCATCTCCCTTACCAAGAGCATTAGGAACGATTGAGAAGGTATTTGAGATACCATCTGAAGCATGTTTAAATGGAATCTTAGAAACTGAAGCAAGTGAAGCAACAGCTCCTGAAGAATCTCTATTGTGCATTGGGTTAGCCCCTGGTGCAAAAGGTTCTCCTGATTTTCTACCATCTGGAGTAGAACCGGTTTTTTTACCATAAACAACATTAGAAGTAATTGTTAGAACTGACATTGTTGGATGACTATTTCTATAAGTAGGTTGTTTTCTGATCATGTTCATGAACTTCTTAACAAGTTCTGAAGCCATTGAATCAACTCTATCATCGTCGTTACCATATTTAGGGAAATCACCTTTAATTTTAAAATCAACGATAATTCCATCTTTATCTCTAATTGGATAAACTTTAGCATACTTAATAGCTGAAAGTGAATCAGCTGCTACTGATAGTCCAGCAACACCTGTTGCAAAGAATCTATAAACATCTTTGTCATAAAGTGCCATTTGTGCTGATTCATAGAAATATTTATCATGCATATAATGAATAATGTTTAATGCTCTAACATACATCTCTGCAGTTCATTCAAGCATAGCAATATATTTCTCCATTACATCATCAAAATCAAGCGCCTTATCTGAAGTAACTCTTTCAAACTTAGGACCTACTTGAACTTTTTTAAGTTCATCAACTCCACCGTTAAGTGCATAAAGAAGTGCTTTTGGTAAGTTTGTTCTAGCTCCAAAGAATTGCATTTGTTTACCAACTTTCATTGGTGAAACACAACAAGCAATAGCATAGTCATCACCATGAGTAGATCTCATAACATCATCATTTTCGTATTGAAGTGATGAATACTTAATTGAGTATTTTGAACAAAAGTCTTTAAAGCTCTTTGGAAGATGTCTTGATCATAGAACAGTGATATTAGGTTCAGGTGCTGGTCCCATATTGTGTAGAGTATGAATAATTCTAAAGGCAGTTTTTGTTACAAGTGTTCTACCATCTACTCCCATACCACCGATTGATTCAGTAGCTCAAACAGGGTCTCCTGAAAATAGTGAATTATATTCTTCAGGTCTCATGAACTTAACGATTCTTAATTTCATAACCAAGTGATCGATAAATTCTTGAGCTTGTTCTTCTGTAATTAATCCTTTTTCTAGATCTCTTTCGATATAAATATCTAAGAATCCAGCATTACGTCCGAATGACATAGCTGCACCATTGTTTTGTTTAATAGCTGCAAGATATCCAAAGTAAGTTGCTTGAATAGCTTCTTGTGCTGTTTCAGCAGGTTTAGTAATATCGTAACCATGCATTTCAGCCATTTTAGCCATATCTTGAAGAGCCCTAATTTCTTCAGAAATTTCTTCTCTTCTTCTAACCATATCTTCAGTGAAAACTTTTCCAGTTTGTCTGAATTGTTCTTTTTTATCTTCAATTAAAAAGTCTGTTCCATATAGAGCAAGTCTTCTATAATCTCCAATAATTCTTCCTCTACCATATGTATCTGGAAGTCCAGTAATAATTCCGGCTCTACGTGCCATTCTTATTTCTTCATCGTAAGCATCGAATACACCTTGGTTGTGTGTTTTTCTATGATTAGAGAATATATCGATAATTCTATCTGATACTTTAAAACCATAAACTTCGTTAGCTTTGACAGCCATTCTTATTCCACCATGAGGAATAATAGCTCTTTTAAATGGTGCATCTGTTTGTACCCCAACAATTTTTTCTAATTTTTTGTCAATGTATCCAGGTTTGTGTGCTGTTAATGAAGAAACAACATCTTCATCAGCATCTAGTACTCCACCATTTGCAATTTCCTTTTTAGTTAGTTCCATCACTTTTTTTCATAAAGTGTCTGTAGCCTTAGTTGGTCCAACTAGGAAACTATCATCTCCTTCGTAAGGTTTATAGTTCTCTTGAATAAATCTTCTAACATCTATATCTTTTTTTCAAGAAGAACCTTTAAAACCTTTTCATCCTTTGTAATCCATTGATTACCTCCTAATATGTTTTTATGTATTAATTATATCAAATTAGAAAAACTAATTTCTTAAGCATTTTGCTAAAAAAGAATATAAAAAACTCTTAGAATTTCTAAGAATTTAAAATTAGATAATTCTTTATATTTCTTTCTATATTGCTTTATCAAAAGTATCGAGAATGCTTTTAGCTTGAATTCCATCAACTTCTTTGCCATCAATATTTCATACTATTTTATTTTCAGATTTAATTGATTTCATAAATGATAAATCAAATCCCTTACTTTTGGAATATTTAAATTCGTGTAAAGTTTTAAATGAAATCCTGCTTGAATTTGTACTTAAAGAAACAAAATCAATTTCTTCATTTGTAACTTTATCTTTTAAATAATAAAAAGTTTTTTCATAAGAGTTAAGACTTAAGGCTCATGATAGTCAATATGATTCAATAATATGCCCTTTAATTTTACTATCAAGTTGAGTAAAAGACTTATTTAAAATTCAAAGATGAATGTGTGGATTAATAAAGACTTTAAATTTTCTAACTTTTGGAAATGAGAGATCAGAATTAATTTTATAGACAACTTTAAGTATTTTAGATTTTTCTAAAATGTTAATATAACGTAATGCATCACGTTGTAGAAAATTTGGTGAGACTTCCTTAACTACTGATGATAGGTTTACTTCCCCATTTGTTCTTCTTGCTAAAGAAAAGACGAGTCTAGTTAATAAATGGTATTCAACATTTTTAAACTCTGAGGGAATATCGTTTCAAAGAATTTCATCAAATATTTCACTGCGTTGTATTTCATAATCTTTTATTCCTTTTATTGCATATTCAGGAAAACCGCCAGTTCCTAAAAATTCTTCAAAATTCTCTTGTGTTTTTTCTTTCTTTGTCAATAAACAATATTCTCCAAAGGATAATGTTTCAACAGTAATTTTTCTTGTTCTATCAAGACCAGTTTCTCTAAGTTCTAAGTTTAAAGAGGAAGAACCAGTTACGACCATTTTAAGACCAGGGAAAGAATCAAAAGCAGCAACTACAAGTTCAGATCAATCATTTTTAATTTGTGCCTCATCAATTAATATCATTCGAAACCCATGATTATATAATTCTTCAATTAGCATCTCAATATCAATTGATTTTAATTGAGCAATATAAGTATCTCTAAAAGTAAAATAAATAGCTTTATCATTTTCTATTAAAAGTTGTTTTAATATAGTAGTTTTCCCAGTTCGTCTAAGACCAAATAAAATAGGAAATGCTCCATCGTTAAGAGCTTCCTGTACCTTATCAAAAGAAAGTCTTCTTGTAGATGGTATCCCTTCATTAATAAATCTTTTCTTTTTGTCTATTAATCTTTCTATTATTTCCTTCATATTCATATTAACCTCAAAATAATTTTAACACTTTTTGTCAAAACTTTTTAACACTTTTTGTCAAAAGTTATATTAGT
>CAYTOW010000013.1:0-4977 GCA_964439655.1 uncultured Mycoplasmataceae bacterium | reverse complement strand
TTTTAACACTTTTTGTCAAAACTTTTTAACACTTTTTGTCAAAAGTTATATTAGTAATTATTAGAATGAAATAAATCACTTTAACTAAAGATAATTATTTAACTCTTTTTAAATAAAAAAAGAACCTTCTTAAGGTTCATTGATATAAATTATTCTTTAGTTTTTTTGGGAGCAGTTTTTTTGATTACTTTCTTCTTAGGTGCAACTACCTTTTTAGTAATTGTGCTTTTACCCAATTCTTTTTCAACGCTATCTTTTAAATTTTCAAATTTAATTTCCTTCATTGATTTATAGTTCAGTGCTGTATAAACTAAAGGAATTATTACAGCTCCACCAATTCAGTTACCAAGGGCAGCTGGTATTAGGTTCTCGAAGATAGCATTAAATCATGAGAATGCATCAGGAGTTTCCATTCCACCAATTGAGAAAGCAAACATATTAGCAACGACATGTTGAGTTCCTGAAAGGACAAATAATGTTATTGGGAATCAAACTAAGAATATTTGTGCAACTACATGTTTTGAAACAGTTGTAATTCAAACAGTACCAGCAACTATTAAGTTACAGATTATTGCTGATCCAATAGTTACATATCATTGCAATCCAGCTTTTCCCTTAACCATATCGGCAATAACATAATGAGCATATTGGTTAGCAAAGATGTGAGATCAGTAAACTAATCCAGCAATTAAAGCTGCACCAACAAAGTTTGAAAGGAGAATAATTCCTCAACCTTTAAGTAGTTGTCCTATCTTTGTTCTTTTATTTATAAATGAAAGTGAAGATAGACATTCTGAAGTAAATATACTTCCACCAAGAAAGACAACAAGCATCAATCCTACAGGGAATATTCCAGCTGCTAGAAATTTAGCTAAAAGTGATATTTGGCCTTCTCCTTCAACTGGATCTCAAGTAGCTTTCACTGATGCAGTTTCAATAGCGATATAGCCAATATATCCAATACCAATAAAGGCACCTCCTAAAATACCAAGTAAAACAAGTTTTCATCATGGATATTTAGCTTTTGAATCGGCATAAGCCAATACATTTTTGTAATTTTCTTTTCATGTAAAATTTGTTTTCATAATGTAAAAATTATAAACAAATATAAAAAATTATTTTTAAATAATTATTCTTAATTTTTTCCTTAATTTAATTGGACTATAATTACATTATTATGTCAAAGTTAATATTAAAGAATTTAAAAGTTAAGGTAGAAAATAAAGAAGTGTTAAAGGAAATTTCTTATGAGTTTGAGGTAGGAAAAATTTATGCAATCATTGGTGCTAATGGTGCAGGAAAATCTTCGCTCCTTAAAACTATTGCAGGTGAGCAAAAGTATAAAGTAACTAGTGGAGATATTTTTCTAGATAAAGAAAATATCTTAAAGATGCCAATGCATAAAAGAAGCATTAAAGGAATTTATTCTATCCTTCAGGAAAATGTAGAACTTCCTGGAGTTAGTATGATTAATCTTTTAAAGAGCGCTTTAGTTGCTAGAGGAAAGGAAGTCTCTGAAGTTGCTTTATATGCAAAAGTTTTAAAGGAATGTAAAAAACTTGCTTTAGATGAAGAGCTTCTTTTAAGAAGCATAAATGAAAACTTTTCTGGAGGAGAAAAGAAACGAAGTGAGTTAGTACAAATGTTTGTACTTAATCCAAAGTTCGTTCTTTTAGATGAAATTGATTCTGGACTTGATATCGATGGGATAAAGTTAATTGCTAAACGTATTAATGAAGAGAGAAAAAATAAATGTTTTATTATCGTTTCTCACCAATCAAGTATCTTTGATTTTATTAAACTTGATCATGTTTTAGTTATTAAAGATGGGAAACTTTCTAAAGTTGGTAATGCAGATTTATTAACTGAGAAGATGAAAAAAGGATTTACAAATGAATAAAGTAGTAGTGAAAAAAGAGAGCTCTATTAAAGATAAAGAGTTGTTGATAAAGATTAAATCTAAAAAGATTAAGATCGAACTTGAAAATACTAAAGCTTTGATAGTTAATGGAAAATGAAATGATGCAACCTTTATCATTAAAAAGAATGTAGAAATACTTTTTCTTAACTTTAATAACGGTCTAAAGCAAAGATCTGAATTTGAGCTTCTTGGAACTAATGCTAATTTAAAAGTTGGTGAAATAGTCTTTACCAAGAATAAGATAGTCTTTGATAAAAATAATTTTATTAATCATAAATCAAATAAGTCTATTTCTAATTACGCTTTTATTGGCTTTGCTAAAAACAATTCCAAACTTTTAACTAAAATTGTCTCAATCGTTAATAAAGGAATAAGCCAAACAAAAGTTAAACAACAAATTACTTGCTTTACTGAAGATAATGCAAAGGTAGATGCTAAACCTATTTTAGAAATACATAATTTTGATTCAGAAGCTTATCATGGAAATTCTATTGGTAAACTTAATGAAGCTGAAATTTCATCGTTAATGACTAAAGGTTTTTCTTTAGAAGAATCTAAAAAAATAATTATGAAAGGAAAGATAGATAAAGTTTTATCGATAGTTTCAAAAGACTTAGTTTTAGAAGCTCAAAAAATTATGGAGGAAAAAAATGATTGATAAAGAATATAAATATGGCTTTTCTACAGATAACGAACCTATTTTAAAGATAAAAGGAAAGTCAAAAGAAATAATTAAAAAGATTAGTAAGGAAAAAGATGAACCAGAATGAATGCTTGAATTCCGTCTTAAGGCTTATGATATCTTTTTAGAAAAAGAACTTCCTAAGTGAGGACCTGACTTATCTGAACTTGACTTTGATGATTTTTTATACTTTGTTAAAAATAGAAATCAGGTAACTAATAATTGAGATGAAATTCCTGAAGAAATTAAAAGAACTTTTAAAAGACTAGGAATTTCTAAAGATGAGCAAGAATGACTTGCGGGTCTTAATACTCAATTTAATTCTGAAACTGTATATTCCTCAACTAAAGATGAATTAAAGAAACTAGGGGTTATTTTTGAATCCACAGATGTGGCTCTAAAAAAATATCCTGAGTTATTTAAAAAATATTTTAATTCAGTTATTAAACCTGATAATAATAAATTTGCTGCACTAAACGGAGCATTTTGATCTGGTGGTTCATTCATCTATATTCCAAAAGGAGTAAAACTTGATCGCCCACTTCAGGCTTATTATCGTATCAATGAACGTAATCTTAGTCAGTTTGAAAGATCGCTAATAATAGTTGAAGAAGATGCCTATGTTCATTATACCGAGGCTTGTACCGCACCAATATATAACAAACTCAATATGCATGCTGCAGTAGTTGAACTTATAGTTAAAGATAAGGGTGAATGTAAATATACTTCACTTCAAAACTGATCTAACAACGTTTGAAACTTTGCTACTAAAAGTGCTTTAGTTTACAAGAATGCTAAGATGGATTGAGTTGCTGGTGAATTTGGTGCTGGAGTAAATATGATTTATCCCTCATCGATACTTATTGGTGATAATTCTAGCTCAACAGTTTTATCGATTGCTGTAGCAGTTAATCAAACTCAAGATACAGGAGCTAAAATGATTCATATTGGAAAGAATACTTCAAGTAGTATCTTAGCTAAAAGTGTTGTTGCTAAAAATAGTATCTGTAACTATAGAGGCTTAGTAGTCCAAAAGCAATCTGCAATAAATGCTCATTCGATAGTAGAGTGTGATACATTATTTTTAAATCAAGACTCTGCAAGTGATACGATACAAACTAATGTTGTAGAGAATAACTCTTCGATATTGGAACATGAGTCTTTTGTTTCAAAGATAAGTGAGGAAAGACTAAATTATTTAATGTCTAAAGGTCTTAATGAACTTCAAGCAAGAGAAGTAATTCTCCATGGGTATATGCTTCCAATAAAAAAACAAATTCCCCTTGAGTTTGCTAATGAATATGATGGATTTATTAAATCTATTATCTATGATCGAATGTGTGAGATTTAAACTATATTAAAAAGAACTTCTTATTAAAGAGGCTCTTCTTTTAGTCTTGAATAATAAGCCCTTGCGAAGGATCTTCTTTAACTATTTTTATTCCTTTATTAAGTAGCTTCATACCCTTAGCAATTTCATCCTTAGTTGGAGGTTCTATGTCTTTTAGGGGATATGACCATCCAAGATTTTCGTATTTTACTTTGGCCAGGTCGTGATATGGAAGTATTTCAAATCTTTCCATCATCTTAAGATTCCCAATCATTTTTCCAAGGTTAATCATGTTATCGTCACTTCGATCTGAAAATGATGGTAAATAAACATGTCTTATTCAATAAGGTATTTTCA
This sequence comes from uncultured Mycoplasmataceae bacterium, assembly GCA_964439655.1. Taxonomy (GTDB): domain Bacteria; phylum Bacillota_I; class Bacilli_A; order Mycoplasmatales; family Metamycoplasmataceae; genus CAYTOW01. Next base: position 687 of record CAYTOW010000013.1, on the reverse strand, counting down.
TTTCTTCAAGAAGTCTAATTAAGTCTTTTTGATACTGAGTCCCTTGACCAGTTAATATTTTTGATAATTCATCATCTGAGTTTTTGATATCAACTAATAATAAATCCGTGTACTTTAGCATCTCAATAACCTTCTCAATAGGATAAATTCCCATAGGAGTCCCTGCAGTATCGAGAGTAGTATGAATACCTTGTTTTTGAAACTCTTTAAAGGCAGCAGTAACAAATTCTATTTGTGCCATAGCCTCACCACCTGAGAAGGTTATTCCCCCACTTTCTTTATAAAAACTTTCATTACGTCTATATAACTTAATTATCTCGTTGATAGTAATTTTTTTTTCTTTAGTCCTAAAAGGTATCGTTTCAGGATTATGACAAAAAAGACAATTTAGTGGGCATCCTTGTAAAAAGATAACTAATCTTAAACCAGGGCCATCAACTGCACCCATAGTTTCGATAGAAGAGTATCATGCAAAGTCAGGGGAGTTATTGTCTGAAACTCTATTTTCTTTTTTATATATTTTTAATTTTTCTAATTCTTCTCTTGTGAACATATATGTTAATTATAACTATATAAAGTGATTTACTAACTTTATTTAATATGGCAAACAAAAGATCTTACCCCATATAGAAGTAAGACCCAAAAAACCTCTCCTGTTTTTTAAACACTATTATTATAGATCAAAAA
>CAYTOW010000012.1:0-19061 GCA_964439655.1 uncultured Mycoplasmataceae bacterium | reverse complement strand
TCAATTCTTATTTCTTCAGTAGCTATTGCTGCCTTATATAACTATGGAATGAATAGTATTATTAGTCTTAATCCTTATGATGTAGAACCAGAAAGATTTAATATCATCAATATTTTTGTGCCAATAATTGCAAGATACTCTCTAATAGATTTTCATTTTATTGTGCAGTGGATTTTTGGATGTATTGGTGGGGCTATTATCTTTGCTTCAGTAAATGCTTTATTCATTGAGCTTATGAGAAAAAACTCTGTCATAATGCAAATGATTTCTTTCCTTATTGCTTTTGGATTAATGTTCTTACTTAATTTTGGTTCTTCATTGATAATGATGTCTTCGTTATTCCTTTTAAGCTTTGGTATTCTTTTATCGATGAAAATACTAGTTTATATGCGACGAAGGTATGCAGTAATTATGGGAATATTAATTATCGTAGCATGGACGCTAAATAATGAACTATTCTTTGTTGATCTTTCACTTGCTATTATTACGATATTTGCTTATACATATTATCGAAAACCTAAACCAGAAATTTTTACTGTTCAATTAATCGCTCCAGTTATACTTATAGCCTCAATAAGAATTTATCCTTTTTCTATTCCTGCAGCTTTAGGACTTTCAACAGTTTCAATCATTGCATATATACTTATTCTCTTTAGTGGTCGTATAAAGATACTAAGAGGAAGACTATTGCTATGAAATAACAAGGCAAAAAAATACTTTATCTATCTTTTTATTCTTGCATATCTAATCTCGTCAATAGTATTTATCGTTAAAGGAATTGAGATAAAAAAATTAGATTGATTTAATAATGCAATTACTAATGCTTTCCCTGGATCTACAACTATAATTTCATATCTAGAAATAGCATTGTGAGCTTTCTCATTAATAATGCTCCTATCATTATCTCTTCATTGAAAACGTAGTGGTAAAGTACTTAAACAAACACAATTCGTATTAGTATTAATGCTCTTTTTAATGGTTCTATTCTTTAATCCTCTTTGAAATATATTAGCAGATTCTACTCTTCTAAAAGGAGAATTTAAATACTTAAAAGGAATATTTATTATTCCATTTACTCTTTCATTAATATCACGTATTCCACTAAAATCATTTAGCAAAAAACTATATTTCTTTATAGTCTCCCATTAACACTTTTGCTACACCTGAATCTGTATATTTATCAGCAATATGTGTTGCAAAACTCTTTGTAAGTTTATTGGCATTTTTAAGCACAACAAATCTTTGATATTTTGCAGTTGAATGATCGTTCATAGTATCACCAATATGAAGAGTTTCTTTCATTGGATCCAACTTAAGAACTTTAGATGCTAAATAAGCATTAGATTTCCCTTTAGTAACTCCCTTAGCAGTAACTTCGATAGTTCACCCACCAGAGGTAACAGCTTCAACCCCAGGAATTTCTTTCTTTAACTCCTCAATTAAATGGGCAATCTTTTTTCTTCCTTTACCTCACATAACTATCTTTACAAACACTTTGGGCTTTTCATATTCATAAGTATTAACTATTTGAAACCCAATTTTTTTAGATATTATTTTTTGTACTCCACTTGGAAGACCATAAGCTAGTTCGTCATTGTTAAACTTAAAAATAAGATTGTGTTTTTTAGCAAAATCTATTACTAAATTAGCATCGTTAGGATCTATGTTTTTTTTATGAATAACTTTTAGTTTTGAATCTTGTATTAGTGCTCCATTACCTGTAATTAAATAATCTGCACCAGTGTAAGCAAAAAACTTCTCAGCTGTTTCGCCAAGTCTTCCAGTAGATATAATCACCTTTTTCCCTTCTTTTTGGACTTTTTTAATTGCATCAATGTTATCTGAACTAATTCTTCACCCATTGAAACCGCTTACTCCTTTAATCTTTTGATTTAGTAATGTTCCGTCTAAGTCGATAAAAAAAGCTTTAATATTTTCATTTAAATTCATATAAAAATTATAGATTAAAAAGAATAAATTAAATCTTAATAAGAACAAAGCACGAATTTAACTAATAAATATATTATATACCTTACTATATGATTATTATATACCTTGCTATATGATATACTATTAATGAGGTAAATAATGATTAAAAGAGATGCATATAAACAAATAGTAAAAGCTGTAGATGAAAATAGAATCCCTATTGTTATTGGTATGAGGCGAATTGGGAAAACTACGATGCTTAAACAATATAAAGATCAAAATCCTAATTCCACATTATTAATGTGAGATGAATACAATTTGCAAGTAATGGATGACATAGAATTTTATAACTATATAGATAACCTATGCTCTAAAGGTGGAATATTTCTTTTTGATGAAGTACAAATAAGAAAAAACTGAGACATTATTATCAAGAACATGTATGACAAATATGTTGCTAATAAAAAGTGTAAAATTATCGTTACTGGAAGCTCTTCTATGATTTTACAGGACAAAGACTTAGGCATTACTAGAACTGAGAAAATACTTGTTGATACTTGAAATTTTGATGAATATCTTTTACTAACTAATAAAGATAAAAGTATTGAGGAATTTGAAGACTTTTTAGGTTATGGATTTCCAGAGTTTATGAATACAAAAAAAGACTTTTCAGAAATGATCAACTTGACACTTAAGCCTATACTCGAAGATGATATTCCAAAGGCATATCCAAAAATTAATACTTTAGCATTAATCAGGTTTATTCATGCCTTAGCATTTCTAACTAATGGTGAGGTTAATGAAACAAGATTAGCAAGAAAAGTAGGAGTAACGATTGTTACGATAAGAAATTATGTTGACATCCTTGAAAAAGCTCTAATAATAAAGGTTGTTAAAAAAATACATTCAAATGGAACTTTCCCTAAAAAAGTTAGTTATAAGGTTTATATTAACCCTCATATTCATCTTTGAATCCTTGGCAAGAATTTTAAATCACTTGAAGGAAAAAGAAAAGGACATATAATCGAATCTTACTGATTACATTGAGCTAAAGGAATAAATGGATTTAATAAAGATTTTTTTTACATTAAAGATTCAAAAACAAATAAAGAAGTAGATTTTGTTTCTCTAAATAATGATGGTTCTTTTAAAACACTACACGAATTTAAATATAAAGATAAAATTCCTTTATCAGAAATAAAAGAATTAATCACCATTAAATCAGATAATAAAGTAATTTGATGTAAAGAAAATAAGGTTGAGCATGGCCTTAAATATATATCGATACTTAAGATTAATAGGAACTAAAAGAAGTTTACATTAAAGAAGAATAAAAAACTACGCCTTTTCGAGATTACTCTCATAGGTGTAGGTTTTCTTTCTCAAGTTTATATAGTTTCAATTTTTTTAAGTAACTCTGGTTTAGGAATAAAGCCATTAAAAGTTGTTTGAAGTTTTCCGTCTTTGTAAAGAAATGTTGCAGGAATTCCTTTAACACCCATCTCTTCAGCAAAGGCTTTACTCTCATCGATATTAACTTTAGCTACTGGATAAGTCTCTGAAAGATCTTCTAAGATAGGGCCAAACATTTGACAAGGACCACATCATGTTGCAAAAACGTTAACAACTCTAACTCCATCTTCTTTTATAAACTCTTTTACTTCCTTATCATTAAGCATTTTTATTGCCATATTTTCTCCTTTGTTTTTTAATAAGCTTTAGCAAACATTACTAAACGCTTTGTTTTTGTATTAGTTAATATACATTCTTTTTCTTCTGTTAGCCTTTTATTAAATGGTATACAACGAACAGTGATTCCAGTCTCCTCTTTTATCTCTCTTTCATGCTTACTTTTACCAGCAAAAGGAGCAATAACAAACTTACCTTTATTAACAAGTTTTTTCATCTCTTCATAAGTATCTGCATTAACGATATTATCTTCAAGTCTTTTAGAAGCTTTTAATAAAAGGTTTAAGTGAATCTCTTTAAGAAGTGATTTAATTCTTGCCTTTACATCTTCAAGTTTAACTTCTTCTCTTTCAAGAATATCTCTTCTTATTATCGTTACACTGCCATTTTCTATATCTTTTGGTCCTATATCGATTCTAATAGGAATCCCTTGTATCTCAGATGCAGCAGCTTTAAAGCCTGGACTTTTATCAGAAGAGTCAACTCTAACACTTCACTTACGAGATAATTGTTTTCCTAATTTCTTTGCCACTTCTCTTACTTCAGGATTCTTATCTCCAAAGATTTCGATAATATCTATTTGAATTGGGGCAACCTTAGGAGGCATAACAATACCTCTATTGTCTCCATGAGTCATAATTATTGCTCCTATAAGTCTAGTAGAAATTCCTCAAGAAGTTTGATAAATAAATTCTTTTTGATTTTCTTTTGAGTTAAATTGAATATCAAAGGCCTTAGAAAAGTTTTGCCCAAGATAATGTGAAGTCCCTGTTTGAAGGGCTTTACCATTTTTCATCATTGCTTCGATTGTATAAGTATTAATCGCTCCAGCAAATTTTTCGTGAGAAGTTTTTTTACCCATTACTGTAGGAATTGCAAGATAGTCCTTAAGAAACTTAGCATATAACCTAATCATTCTTTTGGTAAATCTTCTAGCTTTTCCTGCATCAGCATGAGCAGTATGCCCTTCTTGTCATAAGAATTCTGAATTTCTTAAAAAAGGATTAGTAGTTTTTTCTCCTCTTAAAACATTTGCTCATTGATTTAATTTTAAAGGAAGATCCTTGTATGAATTAACCTCGTCTTTAAATAAGTCAGCAAAAAGGATTTCAGATGTAGGTCTAATGACTAACGACTCATCTAACTCTTTTTTTCCTACTCTAGTTACAGTTGCAAGTTCAGGTGCAAAACCTTTTATGTGATTTTTTTCTTTTGAAATATATGATTCTGGCATAAGTAATGGAGCATAAACATTTCTAACTCCTTCTTTTTTTAATAACTTATTAAATTCTAATTGGATGTTTTCTCATAATCCATATGAATTGGGTTTAAAAAATATAGTTCCTTTCACTGGCCCATAAGCAATAAGGTTACCTTGTTTAACTACGTCTACATACCATTTATCAAAATATTCTTGTTGTGGTGTTATTCTCTCTAATTCTTTCATGAAATAATTATACAAAAAAAGAAAAAAAAGGAGCAATGCTCCTTTAATTATTTTTACAATAATAAAGCTCAAGTCCTATTTTATGTAATCATTCTTTTTCTCGTTTGATATTTGGCTCTTCAAAAATAAATTTTATTCCTCTATCGTTTGCTAGTTTCTTAAGCGGTAATAAACGAGTTAATATATTTGCATTATTAACATTTTTGGAAATCACTTCATCTAAAATAATAAATTTTATATTCGTTCTCTTGATAATTGAGCGCATATTATTATCTATTACTTTCACCCGCACAGCAATATTAATTCCAGCATTTGTTATCTCTTCTGTTTTCTTAATAAAATCCTCAATATGCATAGTTCCTAAAACATTGATTATATATATACCTTTTTTTTGTTCGATCTCTTTATAGTTGCTAAAAAGTCAATCATCACAAACATCGATCATAAATGGTTTTTCAATAATCATAGTTGTTGCAAACTTTGTTGTAGCTGCATTTGTTAACATTCTTTTATACTCAATATTTTCAAATAATAACGATGAGATAGAAGGGGAAATGCTTTGAACCTCTGGACAAATAAAATCTATTATCTTTCTATCACTAGAAACCCTTCTAACAGGACATATTTTCGGATTAATTTGATAAGACTTAACAGCACTTCTAAAATCTGAAGATTCTTCCATAAATTGTCTATACTCTTCTAAGTTAAATATTTCACTATCTTTTGAAACAAATGGAATATTATTTTTAGAAGAAATACTTAGAAAGTACTCTTGCGATCTCATTAGTTTATTTAATTTAAGTATCGTATTGATATCACGTCCATAGATAGTTGCTGAACCACTCATGTCGTGAGAAATACCGATTCTAAGTGACTTTTTATTAAAAAGAGAAATGTCTTGTTTTACCTTCCTTCTAACCCATCTTGATTTATTTGATTGGGATATAAGAGAAATAATATTGTTAGAAATATAAACTTTTCTTCTTCCAGAATATAATTTGCTTATCTTATCAGCTATTTCTTTTATGTGATCCTTTTGCTTAGAAAATATAAGAAATGAAACAAAGCCTTTATATTCTTTATTTAGTTTTATTACTTCCTCTTGGGTAGTAATAATATTATTTTTTTCATCTTTTTCTTCCAGGCTTAAATATCTAGTGTTATATTTGATAACTGTATTAATAAGAGAAGAGTTATTTATTCTACCCATAATAACTCAATATTTAGTCACTACTTTACGGAAAGTAAGTCTTTCTCTATGATAAACCTCAAAGTTAAAAGATACCTTATTGACCTCTTTCTTTCTTGAAAGTGTATGAAGTGCATTTCGAAACTCTGCTTCTCCATCAGTGTTTTTAAATGAGTTAACAAGAGTCTCATATTCTTCTCATTTCCCATTTCTATTTCCTTTATAAAAACACTTAAATATAAACTTAGTTGAAGTATTGGGAATAATTCTTACCTTCCTATTATTTGGATTAATTTCAAATAATCTCATATCTCGTTTATTGTGTGAAAAACTAACACTAGATTTAAGGATAATTCATACTCCTCATAGCAGAGCAATAGTAGAAAAAATGCCTGCAAAAACTAAAGCAACTATCATTAGCAAATCCTTTCAATAGATTTATGATTCTTTAAAAATGTCTTTGTCCCAGTACGTTTATTAAAAGTAATATCTATTAAATTACCATCAATATTTACTACAATACCCTCACCAAATTTCATGTGTCTAACTTTGTCACCAATAACATAGTTTGCATTTTGTACATAATTGTCTTTAGCATGAGCTTTAATAAATTCTTTGGTGAATTTTTCAATATTGATGCCCATTTCTTTGATAAATCTAGAAGGGACATTTTGGTATTTATAATCGATTGATCAACCTCTTGCATCTGAAATAAATAAGGAATCTTTTGCCCTTGTTATTGCAACATAAGCAAGACGACGTTCCTCTTCAAGAGCTACATTACCATTTTCTTCAATAGCTCTTTTTGAAGGAAAAATAGAATCAGAAAAGCCAATTATAAATATGTTTTTAAATTCTAGTCCTTTTGCAGAATGGACAGTCATTAATGAAACATAATCTTTTGAAACTCCTTCTTTTGTATCGATTAAAAGAGATATCTCCTCAAAATAATCAGAGAGATTTTTTGAAGGATTATTTCTTACTCAAGTACCTATAGATTTAATTAATTCATTTATATTCTCTATTCTTGATGGCTCAAGAACTGAATTTCATATTTTATAGTAATTAATGTCAGTTAGGAAACATCTAATAACACGATCTATTGGATTAGTTTCTAATGCTTTACGATATTTACGTATCGTATTAATTAAAGTGGCTAATTCCTCTTTTTGTCCTTTTGATAATGGAACGCTTTTAAAATTATTAACAAGAGCATCAAAAGTAGTTCCTTTATATTGTGAAGCCCAATCGAATAATTTTGTTTGAGCTACAAGACCCATTTTTCTGGTTGGAGTATTAATAATTCTGCGGAATGATAACTCCTCCCCATCATAAATAACACGTAAAAATGCATGAACATCTTTAACTTCTTGTCTTTGATAAAACTTAACCCCACCAAATGTTGAATAGTTAATGCCCTCATTTATTAAGGCCCTTTCAATTGCTTGTGAAAGATAATTTGCACGATACAAAATTGCGATATCTTTTAATTGACTTTTTTCTTTTTTTAGTTCAATGATTTTATCAACTACTCATCTTGCTTCTGAATCTTCTGATAAGGCATGATAATAAATAAGTGCATTTCCTTGGCCTCTAGTTGTTCTAAGGACTTTTGAATCTCTATTTTTGTTTTGTGAAATTAATTTATTTGCAGCACCAAGAATATTTTGAGTTGATCGATAGTTATGCTCCAATTTAATAACTTTGGCATTCTTAAAGTATTTCTTAAATTTGTTAATAAGATTTACATCAGCTCATCTTCATGAATAAATAGTTTGATCTGGGTCTCCAACGATAGTAATATTATTTACATTTAATGATTTAATAATTCCGTATTGAATAAATGAAGTATCTTGAAACTCATCGATAAGTATATAATCAAATTTGCTACCTCATTTTTGTGCAATTTCTGGATGTTCATTAAAAATTTTATGGACAAATAACAATAAATCATCAAAATCTAAAGAACGTATTTGTTCTTTTTGTTTCATATATCCTTTATACATTTTTGCTAATGCTTTATCTGTATCACTCTTTGCTTGCTCTAGAGCTTCTTCTGGACTAGTCCCATTCATTTTAAACTTTGAAATATTTTCTAAAACAATGCGTGGTGACATAGTTTTTGATGAAAGATTTAGCGTTTTATATATCGGCTTAAGAATCATTTTTTGATCGATATCATCAAGAATATTAAAATTGCTTGGATAACCTAGTACCTCGATTTCTTCTCTAAGAATACGTACAGCAAATGAATGATAAGTAGAAATTTGCGCATCTTCTCCATTTTTACCAATAAGTTCTATTACCCTTTCCTTCATTTCATTAGCAGCCTTATTAGTAAAAGTAACTGCAAGGATTTTTGAGGGAGATGCCTTAATTTCATTAATTAAATATGCTATTTTGTGAGTTAACATTCGAGTTTTCCCTGATCCAGCACCTGCGATTACAGCTAAAGGCCCTTCGGTATGAAGAACTGCAGCTTTTTGTTGTGTGTTAAGTGATGATATTAATTCTGACATTTTACTCCTCTCATTCAATTTTTTCCTCTCTATAAGATACTGGTCTTAGTTTTCTTGAATTACTTTTAAGCACTTTTGGCTTTTCAACTACTATAAATTTATTAGTCCATACAACATTTGTTTCTGCATAGACATCATGTAATGCCCTCTTATCACTTCTAACTACTCCTGATATACCTAAAAACATTTGAACAATAATCGATATTGATCCTATACCTGAAGCTATTCCTATTCTAAGGTTTTCTCAACTTGTAAGATTTTCCTTGTTATTTTTAGTTGAAGCAAACTTATATATTAATGTGTGATTAATTATCGAGAGAACTAAAATAGCCATAAATATTCAGGTTCATGCAAAGAATATCTCACGTTTAAGTATTCTTTTTTTAAGATCCTTATCAGCAACAATTTTAATTCTAGTTATTCACATTCCTAGTGTTTTCCCTTTTGTAATTAATGGAATTACTAGAAACATTAAGGCAATTAAAGTTATTAAAACGATGTTCCAAACATAATACATTCAAACTTCATTAAAAACTCATTTACCAGATGAATGAGACATCATTGAGAATAGAATACCTATTGAAAATGCTGCTACAGGTAATAAATCTATTAATTTTGCTAAAAGTTTGATTCAAAAGTTTGCTTTTTTATTTTCTTTCATTAAACCTTCTTATAAAGCCCATATGTTTTTGAAAATGTTTTGTGTTCTCTTAAAACTTTTGCTTCAATTAAATTAGCAAGAATATATTTGTTTGTCTTAAAAAAGTTTGTTTCATTAATAAATCTTGCATGTTCCTCTCTTACTTTTTTGATGGTAATCTTATTTTTAGATGTATGTGTAAAGGAAGAAATATATATCGATAAAGCATAATAATAGGCATATTGAATCTCTTGATTATATTTTGGGTGTTGTTCATCGATAAAAGCAAGCATTCTTTTTCACTGTCTAATCATTTTTGGCGGATTAAAATTATTTCTTAATTTAGAATTAATAGTAAAGGGCGAGGTCGGCACATTTACGTATGTTTCGGCATTAATCAAGGAAATATATGTTGAATTAATTGAAAATATAGAATTAAGTGGAGCTAATGAATGAGCTGTTAATGTTGGTTCTAAAGCTACTCTTCTTATTAATCTAAATACTGAAAAAGGGTTGGTATAAGCTATTACTTCCGGTTTATCCTCTATTTTTACTGGTTTAGCAAATCTTTTTCTGATTTTCCCTTTTACTTTAATTGGAGATTTAAAACTTGATTTGAACTCAATAATATCGGTTCCATTAAATTTATCGGCCATACAACTCAATTTTTCCATAGATGTTTTGTTAAGAATTACTGATGTATTAGCTAGAACTAAATATTCACCAGTTGCCATTTTAATTCCTTGTTTAAGTGCAAGAGATCTACCAACTCTTTTTGTATTAAAAACTATCTTTAAATTTTTCATATTTTTCTTGTATTCGTCAACTACACTTAAAATTCTCTCTTTATTTGTATCAATAACTAAAATTACTTCAAAATCATCGATATTTTGGTGTGATAAATGCTTCAATAACTTTAAAAGCTTATCTGCTCCTCTATATACAGGAACTATCATAGATATTTTCATATTTTCTCCTTTTATATATTAATTGTATCACTTACCAATGGTTATATCTTTAAAGTTAATCAATTTATTCCACTTTTTTGATTTTTTCAGCAATTTTTGGTTAATTTAGGCTTAAATTTTCTAAAATTAACGATTTTTTTAATATTTTTTTATTTTTAACAAAAATTTGATATTTTTAGGACTTTATTACTATTTATAGTAATAAAAAAAGGTATTTGAACTTTTAATTATCAAAATTTACATCATTAATTTGTTTGGTGTACGAGGAAAAGGTATAACATCTCTAATATTTTCCATTCCAGTAACATACATCACTAATCTTTCAAAACCTAGACCAAAACCTGAAGAGCTAGCAGCACCAAATCTTCTAAGATCTATGTATCATTGAATATCTTCTTGATTAATACCCATTTCCTTGATTCTTTTTTCTAATTTTTTAATATCGTTTTCTCTTTCAGAACCACCGATAATTTCACCAATTCCAGGAGCTAGAACATCAAAAGCACCAACTGTCTTCCCATCTTTATTTTGTTTCATATAAAAAGCTTTAATTTCTTTAGGATAATCTGTAATAGCAATTGGTCCTTTTGCAATAATCTCTGAAATATATTTCTCATGTTCAGTTGCAAGATCTATTCCAAAATGAATATCTTTTACATCAAAATTATTTGAAACTTTTTTAAGCTCTTCAATAGCTTTTGTATACGTCATAGTTTTGATCCCATTTTTTAGATATGAATTTAAACGTTTTTTTAATCCCTCATTTCTTGCATCTAAAAAATCTATTTCGTCCTTATTAATTTCTAGTGCTTTTTTGATAGAAAATCTAATGAGTTCATCAGCAACTTTGATAGCATCATTTTTATTGTAAAAAGCCATCTCTGGTTCGACCATTCAAAACTCTGCTAAATGTCTTTGTGTGTGTGAATTCTCAGCTCTAAAAGTTGGAGCAAAAGTATAGACTAATCCAAGACCATTTGCCATAGCCTCAGCATGTAGTTGACCAGTCACACCAAGAGTTGCTTTGGTACTAAAAAATTCTTTTTCTTCTGAGTCAATAACAAAAGCTTCACCTGCACCTTCACCATCATTAGAAGTAATTATTGGAGCTGCAATATTAAGAAATCCTTTACTACTAAAAAACTCATGAATTGCTAGTGTTAACGTAGAACGAATTCTCATTACTGCCCGGAAAGTATTTGTTCTATTTCTAAGGTGTGGAAGCTCTCTTAAAGTTTCTAAAGTCATCTTTTGTTGTTGGATTGGATATTCCTCATCAACTTCTTTAAGAATCTTAAATTCCTCCACTTGAACTTCAAGAGGCTGTAGAGCTTCGGGAGTAAGTTTTACTACTCCTTTTACATAAATTGCAGAACCGACCCTTATATCGCCTTTATTTGCGTTTTTTTTGACTACAACTTGAATTCCATTGAAGTTAGAACCATCATTTACAGTGATAAACCTTATTTTATCGTTTCCTCTGTTAGAAGTAATTCATCCATTGATAAGTACTTCTTTTTCTTTTTTCTCTTTAAAAATCTCTGATATTCTCATATTTTCTCCTAATAACTTTTGTGTGGAAGAACAATTTGAATACTGTTCTTTTCACTTCCGGGACGTATTACTATCGGCTTACCTGTTTTGTATAAGTGGATGTCGATGACTCCATCATATTTACTAATTGCATCTTTCATGTATTGTAAGTTAAACGATATTTCAAACTCACCGTTATTTCATTTACAGTTTGAAAGTGTGGTAATTGATGAACCAACTTCTTGACGTTTCGATCTAATTATTGCCTCATCTTTTGCTAGATATAATTGAACAACTTTATAAGTATCTGTTGACATTACAGCTGCATCATCTAAATATTTAATAAATTCTTTTGAATCAACAGTTAGAACTTGATCTGATAAAGGTGGAATTAATTTTCCTATATCTGGATAAACCCCATCTATTAGTGAAAGTGATTGTTTTGTATTTCCAATTTTAGTAACGATTTTACTATCGGTAATATTTAAAATAACTTCACCATTATATTCACTAGGAATAAAGTTTTTAATAGATTTTGCTAAAGCTACAACGTTAAAATCCAAATCTTTGTTACTAATGTCTAAGGTTGTTTGAGCAAGTCTAAAAGAGTTGGTTGCACTTAATTTTAATTTACCGTCTTTAGCAACTAGATTAACTCCATTCAATATTACTCTCCTATCATTTTCAGCAGCAGCAAAAGCAACTTTAGAAATGGCATTTTTAAGTTCACTAGCATTTATAGTTAATTCTTCTCCAAAATTCTCAAATACTATCGCTGGATAATCATTAATATTTAATAGATTTAAACTAGCTTTTTTACCGTCAGAAACTATAGTTGTTTCGTTTTCATCGGATGTAATAGTGATCATATTTGATTGGCGTTTTATTAAATCTATAAATAATTTTCCAGGAACTAAAATTTTACCTGGTTCAATAACTAAAGCATCATCTCCTAAAGGAATGACAACTTTTGTTGATAGCGTTCCATTTGAAGCTATTAATTTTATGTGTGATTCTGTTGCTTCAATGATAATCCCTGTTAATGCAGGAAGATGTAGTGAAGTAGAAACTATTTTAGAAATATTTTCTAAGTTTTTTAAAAGTGTTTTTTGTGATATTCGTATATTCATAATTATTCTCCTAGTTTGTTTTTGTTTATTTATTATTATTAAGCATTTGGATAATGTGGAAAAGTGCTTAAAACCCCATAAATATAGGCTTTTAGAGAGTTAATAACTTTATATTAACTAACTCCTCTGACCTTAGCTTCCAACCTACTTATTGCAACAGAAATTGATTTATTTGTCGTTTTTTCCTTATTAATTCTATCTATTGCATGTGATATCGTTGTATGGTGCCTATTTCCAACAACTTTAGCAGTTTCACTTAAAGAAAAGTGCAATAATTTGTGAATGAGGTATATAGCCATGTGCCTTGCAGTAACAAATTCTTTTTTTCTTACATTACCGATAAGATCTTTAACTGTTAACTTATATTCTGAAGCAACAACCCTAAGTATTCGATCAACAGTAATATCTTCACTATCAAGCATTTTGTCTTTAAAAATTCTTGACATTAAAGATTTATTGTATTTTTCAACATTATCATCATCAGTGAAAAATAAAACTCTATTAACACCTTCATCTAAAGCTCTAATTGAAGTTGAGTGGTTTCTAGCAATAAATTCTAAGGCCTCTTCATCTCAAAGATCTACATTCATACCCTTCGAGGAAATCCTATATTTAAGAATTGCTATTAAATCTGAAATTTCAGGGTTTTTAATCATCGTAGTGAGTCCAGAACTAAAACGCGTTATAAATTGTGGTTCAAAACCTGATAGTTCTTGTGCCACTCTATCTGAGACAATAACTATTTGTTTATCCTTGTCTTTATTTTTCTTAATTATTGTCAGCAAAGCATCAAGAGTTCTTGATCTATCACCGAGGTTTTGTATGTCATCAAAAAGAATAATGTCATAATCATCAAAACTCTTAATATATTCATCAATTTTAGAATATTGTTTAGTTAAAGAATGCTTTTGAATAACCCCAGTAAAGGCATTTGGGTCTATGTAAATAGTCTTTAGACTATTTAAAGTTGCTTCATTTCCAATTGCATGGAGTAAATGAGTCTTTCCTAGACCACTTTTTGAATTTATGTATAAAGGTGAAAATTCTCCAGGACATTTGATAATTCTTTTAGCCATCTTAATAGCTTCTTTATTGAATGCAGATTCAACATAATTATCGAATGTAAATTTAGGAGATATATTTTTTGATCCACCCTTACTTTTAGTAGTTGGCTTCTCTTTAATTTCAATATCATTAAAAATTATTTCAACAGGTGCTTCTTTGTAACTTTTCAGAACAGCCTGATTGATTTCTGATTTGTATTCATTATTTAGTATTTCTGCACCACTTTCAGAAGAAGCTTTTAGGACAACATTTTTGCCTAAAAGAACAACCTTAAGATCGCGAACAAAGGAATTTAATATCATTTCATCGCTAATCAAAGATTCAAGATGATCAATAATCATTCTTTGAATTTCTGATTTTTTTGTTTTAACTTTAGTTATTTCACTCATGACTTAATTTTAGTAATTAAAATTGGTGTAGTTACTAATAACTTTATTTTTTTCCTAATTTATGAGGATATCCCCATACTTATCCACATAAAAAGTAGCATATTTAAGGGAAAATATTGAGTTATCCACAATTATTAAAAATATTTAGTATAAATATAATTCAATACTTTTATAGTTAAAATACTTTTAAAAATAGCAATTTTGATATATACTTTTTAAGCATACTAAGGAGAGTGAAATGCCTAAACGTACATATCAACCAAATAAAAGAAAACACATTAAAACTCATGGTTTTAGAGCAAGAATGTCTACTGTTGGTGGTCGTAAAGTCTTAAAAGCTAGACGACTTAAAGGTAGAAAGGTTCTTACTGTCTCAGATCAAAAATAATGACTAAAGACCAAATAGTTAAGAAGAATCATGAATTTCAAAAAATACTAAAAGGAAAAAGTGTTTCTTCAGATACTCTGGTTCTTTATTTAAGACCAAATAAAAAAACACTTAGAGTCGGTATTTCAGTTCCTAAAAAGTTTTTGGGTGCTGTTGGCAGAAATAAACAAAGAAGACATGTGAGAGAAATACTTACAAAACTAGAAATTTGAAATAAGCAATATGATTGTGTACTTATTTTGAGAAAAAAATTTTTAAATCTCACTTTTCTAGAAAAACAAAAAGAATTAATCGATATTTTTGAAAGGATTTAAATGGCTTACGATTGAAATAACAATTCAAACAACAACAAGAAACCAAAGAAAAAGGGTTTCTCATTTAAACCTTCAAAAAGAGAGAAGTTAAGCAAAGAAGAAAAAAATAGAAGAGCAGCACTAGGGCCTGGTTCTAATTACAGACAACAACAATATTTTGGTGGAGATGCTAATAGATATGATTGGTTCCGTTATGGAACTCAAGGAGAAAAAAAAGGTGCAAAGCACACTTTAAAGACAGTATGGAAGTTCTCAAAAATATTTTTATATCTTTCAGTCTTTATTTTCTCACTTTGAGGGTGTGTTCAATCTTATACTATTAAATCTGACCCTCGTATAGGTGCTGGATATGAAATGTATCTTTCAGAAGACCTTATTTCTCCACATACTACAGAACTTGTTTTTGATAATACAAAAGATCATGAACGAATTTATATTTCTAATAAAGTTGTTTGATTATCAGATAAAGTTGAGGGTTATGATGGATTTCTTAAAAAAGCACATGAAGAAATAAAAGCAAACCTGCCTAAAGATAAAAATAATCTTTCTGATTGAATTGGACATAGACATGAAGCTCTAGTTGTGGATGATGGTGGTAAAAAAATACTTATTGGGGCTGCTTCTTCAGGTGAGGGAGAAAGAGATGTTGCTGTGAAGGCAGAAGACATAAAGACTAATCTTCAATTTAATATTTGAAATCCACATATAAAAACTTATCAATCACATACATTTAATTTAAAGGATGATGTTACTGATGATGTAACTAATAAATTTACGCAAAGTGAATTAAATATTCTTAGTGGGGTTGCTAGACTTATTAATGATTTTCAAACCAATGCACCAAAAGATTTAATTAATTATCTAAAAACTGCTCCTACTGGTGGGATAGACAAAAATTACGATGAGTCTGTTTCTACATTGCTATTCTACTTCCACATTAATTATGATTTTGATAAAAATAATGGAGTTAAAAAAGTATTTGAAGCTCACTACATGGATGGACGTCATTACTTTGATGAAAAATCAAAGACGTGAAAAAAAGATGGAACTGGACCTATTCAATGAGCTGGACCTTATGGAATGGCAACATATACACCTATTAATACTTGAAAAGAAGCTTGAGTAAATGGAGTAGGGCCATTCTATGCATTGTTTGTTTATCCTCTATCTAAACTAATGAATGCTACACTTAAATCAATGCCAATTATGTCAGGTTGAGAAATCATTATCGGTATATTTGTAATTACATTGGTTACTCGTATGCTTTCATTCATGTTTACATTTAAATCATTGCTCCAGCAAACAAAGACACAAGAGTTACAAGCTAAGAAAGCTATTGTCGATCAGAAGTATGAAGCTTATAAAGGCAATAAACAAATGGAAAATAGAAAGCGTCAAGAAATCCAAGAGCTTTATAAAAAAGAAGGAATATCTCCTTTAGGTTCAATTGGAACACTTCTTATAACGATGCCTATATTCATTGCTGTCTGGCGGGTTATCTCGGGAACAGCTCATATTAAAGCTGGTGAATGGGCTGGTCTAATACTTTCCAAGACCTCCTATAAAGAAGTCTTTAGTGGCAATTGAATCTATCTATGGATTATGCTTGTTGCTGGAGCCGTCAATGGACTCTCCGCTTACTACCCACGACTGTTGACCAAGCGGCGGGACAAGAATAGAACAAACGTTCAGCAAAGAGCAGCGCTTAAAAAGAACAATAAAACACAAAACATTATGATTGTAGTTCAAGTTGTTATGGCTCTGATCTTCTCTGCTGGTACCCAGATTTATTGAATTGTTATTGCACTATGAAGGGTTGTAGAACAATACGCCACTCATAGGATAATAATTCATCAAAGACGTAGAAGAAAACGTAAAGTAGTTAAAACTTAATTTAAAGTCCTTTTAGGACTTTATTTTTAATTCTTTTGATTAGGGATAAAAAAGTAGTAGGCAACGGCCTACTATTTCATGAATCAATTAAGATTCCTATTAATTATACCTTAGATAATGTCTAAGCTATCTAAAATATTAAACTCGTCTGTCTTTATTTTATATATTTCTAGATTAGTTCTCTTTGCTAAACTCTTTATTATTTTCCTTGGAATAGTGTTCAGCAATGTTGCTTTTCATCTAGCTTCTTGAATTATCTTAGATTTATCAGTATTAAACTTCGAAGATCAAACATGTTGTTCATCAAAATTAAAGTAATAAACTTTATTGGTATTAACATAAACGCTATGGCCTTTAATATGTCTAAAATACAGTGATTGTTTACATACCTTACAGTACTCTTTCTTTTTAGTAGTTAATTGCATAAAATAATATCTATTATGCTCTTTATTGCTATAACCGACAAAGAGTATATTTTTAGTTCTAAATTTGATCTTATCTTTATTTGCAATAACTAATTTGTTAAACTTATCTCTATTACTAGGGAAAGTAGTTATGCCAATATTCTTAAGTTCTCTTTCATAATACTGACGGTGAAAAACATATGATTTTATTATCATTGATAAATCATATTCAGATATTACTAATTCGTCGAATAACTTAATTTTTAGATTTTTATTCATAGATATATTATATTTATTATTTATTTTTTATAAGGTAAATATTAAATACCTTTATTAATTTAAATATTGATATTAAGAAGCGAGTAATTAACAAGATAAATATTAAGGCAAGTTGCTTGCTTTTCCTATGTTTCCTATTTTTATGGGAATTATGGTAAAATAAAGATATGAGTAATAAAGCAATAATAGATTTGATGTCTAAGACACACATTAATATTTCGAATAAGCAGTATTCATTTATTATTGATAAATTCCAAAAGATAGCTTACTTAGAATCAAAAATAGAAAATAGTGGCTTAAGACTATCATCAAGCGTGTTAGTTCTTTCGCTTTTAGAAAGAGAAGGAATGGACTCATCATTACTAGAAGGGACTAAAACAAGGCATAATGAGATGTATTTTGATATTTCAGAAGGAATACGTGATAAATATTCATGAGAAGTAAGAAATTTAATTAATTTATATAAAAGTTCCTTCAGAGATTTAGGGGATAATATTATTGATTATTCAGTGGAAGATTTAAAATTTCTGCATAGAAAATTATACGAGAGGGAAATATCTGGTTTTGAATCGAGGTATGATCCAATTGATGTAATTAAGAATGTTAAACCTGGGATAATCATAAGTAATGATGCAACCCCAAATTGAATAGGGTCCAGAAATATTGAGGATGCTTCACTAATACCTATAAAGCCATCTATGAAGTTAAAGTATCTAGAAGATTTATTTGAAGAAATTCGGAAAAATAAAGGTAAAAAATCGATAGAAGTATTAATAAAGTTTCATCCAATATTTGAGGCAATACATCCTTTTGCTGATGGAAACGGAAGAATAGGAAGGCTATTATTAATTAATTTAATGACATATCTAGGCTTTTCAACTTTTAATTGAATTTTTATTTCTGATTATTGATTCAAAAATAAAGAAAGATATATTTCAGAACTTAAGAAAGTTCAAACAACAAATAATTGAGGTGATTGAGTTTTCTTTTTTGTTGAGTCATTTGTGAACTCTGTCGATACTTCATATGATAAATTAAATAGGATACTTGAGTTATATAAGTCTTTCAGTAAAATAAAATTATCTGATGTTGAGCATCGGATTTTAAAATATTTCTTTAAATATCCAATACTTAATAAACAAAAGACTATTGAAAACCTTAAGTCTAAATATAAAGTTTCTAATACAACAGCATATAGATCATTTGAGAAAGTAGCTGCTTTAATTAAGGCAACTCCTGGGAAAAACTATCACTTTAAAGATATGCTAGAAATTATTAATGAATA
>CAYTOW010000011.1:2978-19632 GCA_964439655.1 uncultured Mycoplasmataceae bacterium | reverse complement strand
GATTGACCTTTACCAGCTTGTTTACCTTTACCAGCAGCATGTCCACGACCTTTAACATGTTTATCTTTACGAGCACCTTTATTAGGTTTTAATTCATGTAATTTCATATTAACCCACCAATTCCTTTACATCTATATCTCTTAAAGTAGCAATTTCTTTAGCAGTTCTTAAAGCTTGAAGAGCCTTAATAGTTGCTTTAACTGTATTAGTTTTAGATCTTGAACCAAGTGACTTAGTATAAATATCTTTATATCCTGCTAGCTCAACTACAGCACGAACTGAACCTGAAGCAATGATTCCTTTACCTTTTGGTGCAGGTTTAAGAAGTATTTTTGAAGATAAAAATTTACCTAGTTGGTCATGTGGCACAGTACGCTTATCTATAATTGGAACATTTATCAAATTACGTTTAGCATCTTTAATAGCTTTTCTAATAGCATCTGGAACCTCATTAGCTTTACCATGTCCATAGCCAACTTTACCTTTTTTGTTTCCAACAACAACTAAGGCTGAAAAACTAAATCTACGTCCACCTTTAACAACAGTTGTAACACGAGCAATATCAACTACTTTTTCTTCAAATTCAGTTGGAAAACGTCCTTGTCTTCTTTGTTGTGTTCTGTTGATAGAAAGTTTTTTAGATCCTGGTTTTCTTGTTGGTTTAGATTCAACTTTCTTCTTATCAGCAACGATTTCTTTTGTTGGTTGTGCTTCAGTTGTAGAAGTATCTTCTACTTTAGTTTCTTCTTGACTTGAATCAAGTACTTCTTTTTCTTCTTCTAAAAATAAGTTCATTAGAATTTCACCCCTTGCTTTCTTACAGCTTCTGCAAAAGCTTGTACTCTACCATGATAGATGTAACCTGATCTATCAAATACTACTTTTTTAATGCCAGCTTTTTTAAGTGCAATTCCCATTGCTTCACCAACTTTAGCAGCAGCATTGATATTTCCACCTTTTTTAATCTTTAATTTTAAAGTTGAAACATGTACTATAGTATGACCTTTAACATCGTCAATTGCTTGAGCCTCTAAATTCTTTAGAGACTTAAATACATTAAGTCTAGGTATAGTAGCAGTTCCTGAAATCTTAGAACGAATTCTAAGATGTTTCTTTTTTCTAGCTTCGTTTCTTGAAATTTTAGACATTATTTTGCAGCCGCCTTTCCTTCTTTACGTCTTATATGTTCACCTTTATACATAATTCCTTTTCCTGAATAAGGATTTGGTCTTCGTATATCTCTTATAAGAGCAGCAAAGTGACCTACTTTTTGTTTATCAGCTCCTGAAACAATAATTTCAGTTGGTTTCGGAACTTCAACTTTTACTCCATCAATTACCTGAAGTTTATGAGGGTGTGAATATCCTGCATTAACTACAAGGGTATTTCCTTCTAAAGCAGCTTTATAACCAACACCCTTAATTTCTATTTCTTTTTTAAAGCCTGTTGTGACTCCTTCAATCATTCCTTGAATTAATGAGTTAGTAGTTCCGTGTAATTGTTTTGTATGCTTCTCTTCGTTAGCTCTAGTAGTGCTAAGAACTCCATCAGTAACTTTGACTTCGATAACATTAGCAAACTCTCTTGTTAATTCTCCGTTTTTACCTTTTACAGTAACAACGTTACCATTAATTGTAACTGTTGTACCTTCAGGTAATTTATGTTCTCTTTTTCCGACTCTACTCATAAGTAATACCTATCAGATGTAAGCAACGACTTCGCCACCTACACCTTCCTTTCTAGCTTCTTTATCAGTGATAAGACCTTTAGAGGTTGAGATAATTGCTGTACCATAACCTGAAAGAACTGAAGGAATATTTTGAGCATCTGTATAAACTCTTAAACCTGGTTTAGATACACGCTTGATTCCTGTAATAGCTTTTTGATTTCCTTTATACTTAAGGGAAATAACAATTACTTTATTTACTCCCTTACCTTCTTCTCTAAAGTCAGTAATGAATCCACCTTTTTTAATGATTTCAGCAATAGCAACTTTTTGTTTTGAATGTGGAATCGAAACGCTTTTATGTTTTCTTTGATTTGCGTTTTTGATTCTTACAAGCATATCTGCAATTGGATCTGTAATTATTCCCATAATTATCAACTCGCTTTCTTAATGCCAGGAATTTTTCCTTCGTGTGCTAATTTTCTAAAACAAATACGGCAGATTTTAAATTTTCTCATAACAGCATGAGGTCTTCCACAGATTTCACATCTTGTATATTGTCTTGTTGAAAATTTTGCATGTTTATGTGCTTTTTCTTTTAGTGATTTTTTCGCCATCATTTCCCCCTATTTGCTTTCTTTCTTAAATGGTAGTCCTAGAAGTTTTAGAAGTTCGAATGCTTCTTCATTACTATCTGTTGAAGTAACGATAATAACATCTAGTCCTTTAATTTTTCTGATTTTATCAAAGTCAATTTCAGTAAATACTATTTGTTCTTTAATACCCATTGAGTAGTTACCACGGCCGTCAAAACTTTTAGTAGATAAACCTCTAAAGTCTCTTGTACGTGGAATAACAACATCTATAAGTTTTTGCAAGAAGTCTCACATCCTATCTCTTCTTAAAGTAACTTTAGAACCCATTGGCATTCCTTCTCTAAGTTTTCAAGAAGCAAGTGATTTTTTTGCTTTTGTCTCCATTGGTTTTTGACCTGATATTAATTCTAATTCATTAGCAACTTCTTCAATAGCTTTTGAATTAGTTACTTCTCTACCAGCAGTCATATTTAATACAATCTTTTTAATAGTAGGTATTTGCATCGAAGATTTATATTTAAATTTACTTTGAAGAGCTTTTTTTATTTCTTTATTATATTTTTCTTGTAGCTTATTCATAAATTTCTCCTATATATCTTTCCCTGTTGCTTTATTAATACGTTTTTTTCTACTATCTTCGATTTTAAAGCCAACTTTTACTGATTTCATTTCTTTACCTTTAGCTTTTAAGGCAACGTTTGAAATATGAATTGGTGCTTCCATTTCTGTAATACCACCTTCAGAATTTTGTTGTGTTGGTTTTTGGTGTTTCTTAACTATATTAACCTTATCAACAGTAATTCTATTCTTACTTCAATCTATTTTTAAAACTCTACCAACTGTACCTTTATCTTTACCTGCAATTATGATTACTTCATCGTTCTTTTTAATTTTTTTCATAACTCTCCTTAGATTACCTCTGGTGCTAGAGAAATAATTTTGTTATATCCTTTTTCTCTAAGCTCTCTTGCAATTGGTCCAAATACACGAGTTCCTCTTGGTGTTTTATCTTCTTTTATAATAACGACTGCATTGTCATCAAATTTAATATGAGATCCATCAGCACGTCTTATTCCATACTTAGTTCTAACGATAACTGCTCTAACTACTTGGCCTTCTTTTACATTACCATTAGGAAGAGCTTTTTTTACTGAACAAACAACTACATCTCCTATATTTGAAGATTTCTTAACAGAACCACCGATATTACGAATGATTCCCACTTCCTTAGCTCCTGAATTATCAGCAACTACTGCTCTAGACATTTCTTGTATCATTAGTTACCATCCTTTACAGACTCAAGTACTTTCACGAGTCTAAAGCGTTTTGTTTTTGATACTGGTCTTGTTTCATGGACAAGAACGATATCTCCTTCTTTAGCTATTTCTTTTTCATCGTGAATAGCAAATCTTTTTGTTGATTTAAAACGTTTACCATATAAAGGGTGTTTTTTATATGAGTCAATACTAATAATGATTGTCTTAGCTGTTTTTTTAGAAACAACTTTCCCAGTCATTTGTTTTCTAGTTGTTCTTTCCATTATTTACTCGCCCCCTTTACAGATTTTTTAACTTCTTTAGTTTTATGTTCTTCTTTTGCTTTAATAGCTTTTTCTTCTTGTGCTAAATGTTTTTTTCTAGTTTCAGTTGTTTGCTTTCTAGATTTTTTAGCTGATTTAACTACTGCTCCTCGTCTTTGCTCAGATCTTACTGACATAACACGTGCAATATCTTTTTTGATTTCGCTAATTTTATGTGGTTGATCTAATTGCCCTGTTGAGTTTTGAAAGCGAAGCATAAATAGTTGTGCCTTAAGATCCTCTGCAATTTTTGCAAGTTCTTCAGGTGATTTATTTCTTAATTCATCTGCGTACATTATTTATCCTCCTTAGCAACAATTTTAGTTTTGACTGGAAGTTTATGCCCACCAAGTCTTAAAGCTTCTTTAGCAATTCGATCTGAAACTCCAGAAACTTCAAACATCATTGTGTTTACTTTAACAACCGCTACTCATTTTTCAGGATTACCTTTACCTTTACCCATACGAACACCAATTGGTTTAGATGTTTTTGAAAAGTGTGGGAATATTCTGATAAATACTTGTCCTTCACGACCCATTTTACGTGTGATTGCAATACGGGCTGCTTCTATTTGACGAGCTGTAATTCACTCAGATGTTTTAGCTTGTAGTCCAAAGGTACCAAATGAAACAGTATTTCCTTTAGTAGCTACACCTTTATCGTGATAAATATTGTGTGGTCTTCTATACTTAGTTCTTTTAGGTTGTAACATTATTTTTTACCTCCTGAAAGAATTTCGCCTTTTGATACTCAAACTTTAATACCAATAGCTCCATATGTTGTACGAGCTGTGGCAGTAGCATAATCTACATCTTGACGAAGAGTATGCAATTTCATTTCTCCTTGAGTATAACCCTCAGCACGAGCCATATCTGCTCCATTAAGACGCCCAGATACTTTAGTTTTAACACCTTTAGCTCCAGCTCTTAATGCATTTCTAATAGCAAATTTTTGTGCAGTTCTAAATGAACCACGGTTTTCTAATCTTATCGCAATATCCTCAGCAATAAGCTTTGCATTTATTTCAGGTTTTTCAATCGCTTGAACATCGATAGTAAGTTTTAATTTTCTATTTCTTGTTAGCTTTTGAATTTCCTTAATAATTTTGTCTAAATTACTTTTGTTTTCTCCAAGCAGTTCTCCAACCTTTGCAGATTGTAGAACTACAGTAACATCATTTTTTTGGTTTCTAGAAATTTTTACTCCACCAATTTGATATTTTCTAACTAACTTGTCAAAGTAACCATATATCTTTTGATCTTCAAGAAGAAGCTTGGCAAAATTTGCTTTATCTGAATATCAATTCGTATTGTGTTCTTTTGTGATTCCATAACGGAAACCATTTGGATTTACTTTTTGTCCCATATATGCTCCTCCTATCTTTCACTCACTTCAATTAACATATGTGAAGTTCTTTTAAATATTGGGTTTGCTCTACCCTTTGATATTGGTTGATATCTTTTAAGAGTAGGTCCTTCATTTGCAACTATTTTAGAAATAAATAGTCTTTCGGCATTCATACCATGATTGTTTACAGCATTTGCAATTGCTGAGTTTAACAGCTTGATATAGAATTTAGTAGCTTTTTTATTTGTGTTTTGTAGGATTAACATTGCTTCTGCTACACCTTTACCTCTAACAAGGTCAGCAACTAGTCTTGCTTTTCTTGCAGATATACGTTGTATTTTTACTGATGCTTTTGCTACTGCCATTATTTCTTACCTTTATCTTCCCCGTGCCCTGAGAATGTTCTTGTGGGCGCGAATTCTCCTAGTTTGTGTCCTACCATGTCTTCTGTTATGAATACATCAACAAACTTTCTTCCATTGTGAACTTTAAATGTTAGTCCAATGAAGTCTGGGAATATAGTTGAACGTCTTGACCATGTTTGAATTGGTCTTTTGGGTGCCCCTCCATTAATGATTGCATCTACTTTTTTAAGAATGTGATCATCAGCGAATGGACCTTTTTTAAGTGATCTAGCCATCTATTTTCTCCCCTTTCTTCTTCTAATAATTAATTTAGTTGAAGCTTTTTTATTTCTTCTTGTTTTAACTCCGAGTGCTTTTTTACCTCAAGGAGTCATTGGTGATTTACGACCTATAGGTTGTTTACCTTCACCTCCACCATGTGGGTGGTCAATAGGGTTCATAACTGACCCACGTACAGTTGGACGAATTCCTCTATGTCTATTACGACCAGCTTTTCCTCAATTAACTAATGAGTGTTCTTCATTTCCAACAACTCCAATAGTTGCACGAGATTTAGCAAGAATACGTCTAACTTCACCTGATTTAAGTTTAATTACTACATATTTTCCGTCTTCATCTTTTCCAAGTATCTGAGCTGATGCTCCAGCTGAACGAGCAATTTGTCCGCCGGCACCTGGATGCATTTCAATATTATGAATAACTGTACCTTCAGGGATATTAGTTAATGGTAGTGCATTTCCTAACTTAATATCTACCTTTTCTCCTGAGATAACTTTATCTCCTACTTTAATGCCCTTTGGAGAAAGAATATATTTTTTAGTTCCATCTTTATAAACAACTAAAGATATGTTAGCTGATCTGTTTGGATCGTATTCAATCGTTTTTATAGTTGCTTCGATATCATCTTTGTTACGTTTGAAATCTATAACTCTATATTTCTTTTTAACTCCTCCACCTTTATGACGAGTAGTTATCTTACCTTGATTATTACGCCCTGCATGTTTCTTAAGGGGTTCAAGTAAAGATTTTTCTGCCTTATGTCCAGTAAGATTTTTTCTATAATCAAGAGAAGTCATGTGACGTCTACCATTTGTAGTTGCTTTAAATTTCTTAATAGCCATCTTAATCTCCCTTCGATTCGTTTACAGTTTTTTTAGTAGTAGCTTTTTTAGGCGCTACTTTCTTAGGTGCACTCTTAGCACTTGTTACTTTAGTAGTCTTCTTAGGTGTTGAAGCCTTAGAAGTTGTTTTAGCAGTCGTTGCTTTAGTAGCCTTCTTAGGTGTTGAAGTTTTAGCAGGTGTTTTAGTATCAGCTGACTTAACCTCTTTTTTAGCATTTGCTGCTTTAGCTTTTTGAGCAATTTTTTCAGCCGCTCTTTTTTCTGCATCCGACATTTTTGGTTTTTCAACCTTAGCCTTTGTTTCAGCTTTTGTCTCTTTTTTAGGCTCTGTAGCAGGAGCGTCATCTGGGAAGATGTTTATTGTGTCTTCTTCGCTTAAATAAACAATGGCTCTTTTATATGCGTTAGTAAATCCACGTGATCTACCTAACTTTGCTTCTTTTTTTGGAACATTAAAGATATTTACTTTTACTACCTTAACTCCAAAAATAAACTCGACAGTCTTTCTAACCTGAACTTTATTACTTCGTCTATCAACTGCAAATGTATAAACTCCTTCAGACATTTGCTTGTATGTTTTTTCAGTTAGAATTGGATATTTAATAACATCATTAATATTCATTATTTAACCATCCCTTCTAATGTCTTTATATCTTCATTAGATAAAATTACAATGTCAGCATTAATAATTTGCTCTACAGATATTGAAGATAATTTAGTTGTATCAAGTGTCTTAACATTTCTAGCTGATTTAAATACTTTTTCATCAGAAGTAACGATAAGTGCTTTCTTTTGATTTTTTCCTAAAAGTTTTGAAACTTTTGAAATAAGTTCTTTAGTAGAAATTTTATCTAGCTTAATTTCATTTACTTTAATTGCATTCTCACTAGCTTTAAGAGATAGTGCAGAAAATAAAGCTACTTTTCTTACCTTTTTATTTACTTTTAAATTGTAATTTCTCTCTGGTGTAGGACCAAATACTCTTCCACCACCTACTCAAATAGGTCCACGAGTTGTACCTGCTCTAGCTCTACCAGTCCCTTTTTGTCTTCAAGGTTTTCTACCACCTCCACGAACTTCTGATCTATCTTTAGTTTTATGTGTACCTTGTCTTACAGATGCACGTTCAGACATAATAGTGTCAAAAATTGCTTGAGTGTTTATCTTTAATGAAAAAACTTTTTTAGGAAGATTAGTCTTAGCAGAAGTAACTTTAGTTCTAGTTTCAGTTGCTTTAATTGTTTTAGTTTCAGACATTATTTTCCTCCTTCAGATTTTTCATTAGATTTTTTAGTATCTTTAACCTCAGCTTTTTTAGCTTCAGTTTTATTAGATTTTTCTTTATGCTGTGATGCTTCTTTTGCTTTCTTCTCTTTATTAGCAGCATCGATAATAGATTTCATTTCCTCAATAGCCATATCAGTATTAACATTTGCTCCGACTTTCTTAGCTTCTTCTAATAATTCGTTTTTGATTTTAGATTCATGAACATTAACAAGTTTCACAGGTTCTCTATTTTTAAGTAACTTAACAGAAGACCTAACTATAACAAATGATTTTCTTGGACCTGGAATTGATCCTTTAACAACTAATAAGTTATTTTTAACATCGATAAGAATAACTTCTAAATTTTGAACAGTAGCTTTCTTATTCCCCATTTGTCCAGGCATTGTCATTCCCTTAACTACTTTGTTTCCTGAAATATCTCCAAGAGAACCAGTTTGTCTTGTAGGTTGAGAACCACCTCCACCACCATGTGATTTAGGTCCTATACTTTGATTGTGTCTTTTAATGGCACCTGCAAAACCTTTTCCTTTTGAAGTTCCAATAACATCTACTATTTCTCCAATTTTAAATATTGAAGCATTAATTTTCTCACCAAGTTTATAACCTTGCATTCCTCTAATTTCTTTAACGAATCTTTTTGCAGTAGTGCCAGCCTTTTTAAAGTGACCAACTAATGGTTTAGTAGAGTTCTTTTCTCTCTTATCACCGACTGCTAATTGTAATGCAGTGTATCCATCTTTATCATCAGTGAAAACACCAGTAACGACATTAGGTTCAACCTGAATAATTGTAGCAGCAATTGCTCTACCGTGATCAGTGAAGACTTGTGTCATTCCTATTTTACATCCTAATATACCTTTCATATTTCCTCCATTGGCTCTTTGCGAGCATAGTCTTTTAATTTTAATTTTCCTTGCAACTAAATTTATTTAATTTCTACTTGAACACCCGAAGGTAGCTGTAGTCTCTTAAGTCCATCAATAAGTTTGTCTGTTGGATTGATAAGAACTATTAATCTTTTATGAGTTCTAGATTCAAATTGTTCTCTTGATTTCTTATTAACATGAACTGATCTTAAGATTGTAAACACTTCACGTTTTGTTGGAAGTGGAATAGGTCCTGATATTTTAACACCCTCAGCTTTAGCAGCCGCAACAATCTTTTTAGCTGCAGAATCTACAAGAGCAGATTCAAAAGCTTTAATTTTAATATTCATTTTAGCCATTGTTGTTTCCTTTCGTTCTTTTTGAACACACTCAACATTAATACCCAATACACTATAACAACTAATTTTGGTGTATCGGCAACCTAATGCATCTTAGTGTAAGTTGCTTATTAATTATATAGATTTTTTTATTAAATCAAAATTAATTTTCAAGATTTTTATCAAAGGAAAAAATGATATTATTCTATTATGAATTTAGAACTAACGACAATAATAATTGGATGAATATCAACAGTTCTTTTAACTCTTTTTAATGTCCCTCAATTGATTAAAACTATAAAAATAAAAAATACTAAAGGACTGAATAAATATTCTTATCTTATTATTTTATTTGGTGCTAGTATTTTTGGTTTATCTATGGGATTAACTAATGCTGATGGAAAACCGATTATTCAAACGTATTTTGCCGAAATAATTTTTGATATGATGATACTTCCTTTGCTCTTTTTTATATTAAAAAAAGAAGATAAATTAATTGTATTTTGAATCTTTTTAGTGCTGATAATCTTAATATTTATCGTTGGAGGTCTTTCAATGATTCTTGGGTGATATAAAACTGATATTGCAAATAACGTTGCCATTGCACTTAACATTATTGGGATCATAGGTATAACTACAGCATTCCTTCCTCAGACTATTAGCTTTATTAAAAATAAGGAAGTTAATAACTACTCACTAATTGCTGGATACATATATGTCTTAGCTATTACCACATTATTTATATTCCTGATTTTAAATGGACTTCAATCAGTAGGAGTTAATAGAATTTCAGCCTACTTTAGTGCTGGAATGCAAGTCATTGGATGAACGCTCCAGATTATTATGATATTTATAACTATTAAATATAGGCGAAGATATAAAAGTTCTTAATTAATTCATAGCTGTTTTTTGCATAAAAAAACAGCCATTCCCTATCTTCCCATTGCTGGTATTGTCGGCGCAACCTGTCTTAACTACTGAGTTCGGCATGGTATCAGGTGGACCCAGGCGCTATAATGACCAAAATTATTATAAACTATTTTTTTCTAATCTTTTTCATTTTTTCATATGAGACCGGTGCATGATTTTGCATTGCGGCAATATCCGGTTCTTCAAAATAGATAACTATAATAGAGCCAAATATGAGTGGAATTAATAGTAGGTAAGCTCACCATACCATAAAATCTTCTGAAAATTTATTTCCTATTACTCCGGGAATAAATTGTAATGGTATAGCAATTAATGCACCAACAGCAAAAGCATTATTATCAATAACGGCAGTCATTCGTGGTCCAATATTATCAATTGCTGCAATCATTGCTATACGTATAAAGTAAAGATTGAAAACTAATGCACCAATAATTAACATCGATTCTCAGTTACCCAGTATTGTAGCAACACTCATAAATGTTGGGCCAAAGATAAGCATTAATGGCATTCCTATCATTCAGACTGAAAGTGACGTTGCACCAGAACGAATAATTATTATTTCTTTTGAAGAGACCTCAATTTCTTTTCTTCTATTACCAATATGAATTATTACTCCATCAAGTGCTCAAAATAATCCAGCTAAAAGACCAAAGATCATACCCATAATAGTTTTAGGATCTACCTCTCTTCCTTCGTGTGAAAGGAGTGAAGGTAAAAGAATAAAGGCAGCAGCAGAGATTAATGAAATAAAAATTCCTAAAATAACTTTTCAATTTGCTGCTCCTTTTTTCATAAATGCTTTTATTAAGATAAAAGAAAATAATGGATATAAAGAATTTAGCACTATTCCATAACCAGAACCTGCTTGAGCAACTCCTAGTATAAAAAATAAATTACCTGTTGCATTACCTATAAAACCTGAAAGAAAATAAATCATTCCTTTCTTTGTTTTAAGAGCTTTTAAAGCACTAATAAATTTTCTAGGGCCAAAGAATAAAGGTGTAGTTATGAACATTAACAATTCCTTTACACCAAGTTCAGCTGCAGCAAAGGCTGGAGAACTTAAAACAGCAATTGATACAATTACTACAAAAAAGTTAAAAAGTACACTTTCAAAACCTTGAGCAATAGCTACTCAACTTGCTAGTAATGTTCCTCTTATCTTTTTACTCATGGTGAAATTATATTACCAAGACATAAAAAAATACCAAAATTGGTATTATTTAGCAGCTTGCATTGATCTCATTACGGCTTTAATTTGTGCCTCAGATGGTTTACGACCCATTTGCAAGAACATTGCTCTAATCATTTTTTCATTAACTGGAGGATTTTCTCTTAATTGTTTTTCAAACATTCTTTTAGTAAGGAAGAAAGCTAATATTCCTCCTGCTATAAATGTTGCTATTCCAATACCGATAGCTACTCCAATTACTGCTCCTGTTCCTAACATAAACTCTCCTTTATATATACTTCATTATACTATTTTTTTCTTACTAAAAGTCTTAAAATTCATCTTATTAAAACAGGTATTATTAATAAAACCATTATTGATGCAACAAAAATTCTTCTATAAAATTTATTACGTTCAGTCTTCATATTATAAATATCTGTAGGGGAAGTTAATGAACCACCAAAATATGATTCAATCTCATCTATACGTTTTTTACGTTGAATAGTTAATGTGATTTGAATCAGGACTGATGAAATCATAATAGCTGCAAATAAATATTCCATTACTGTTGGACTATAAAAGACATCCTTAATTCATACATCGAATTGAAATATTCATCATGAAACATCTTTTAGTCCTCATAGAATTAAGGTTAGCAGACCAACATAAAATAGAATAAAGATCGTAGCTCAGTTACTTGCAACTTGTTTTTTATGTAATTTAAAATATAACTTTGCAATAAAAGGAGGAGTTGAAGTAAGACCTATTTTAATGTCCTGCTTATAGTGATCTACTGAATTCTTTAATCACATCATTTCAGAAATTGTTGATGTTAATTTTATCGATGAGATAATAACTACAATTATTGGTAAAACAAATCCAACTCATGATACTGGTAGGATAGTTGAATAAAGAGCCATCATAATGATAGAAGTGATTAATGCAATTAAATTAATTAAGGATACAAATCTTTGTCTTCATTTTTCTCAATGAATAACTTTATATATTCCACTTGGAATTATAGAAGAGGGATCTCTAACTATTTTTGATTCTAATTTCACTTCTTTAATACCAGGTACAATTTTAATATTTCCCGTTGCATATAAGGGTTTTAATTCCATTAGACACCTCCTTTAATAGTTTTTTCTAGTAATTCCGTCGGCTTATAAACAAATTTCTTAGATATCTTTGTTTTCTCATAAAACTTAAGTGAAGCCATTCGTTCAAGAGCTTTTCTCGAAGTTTCATATGAAGTATTGTTTAGAGATTCATAATCTTTTATTGAATAACTTAATTGTGGATTGTTGTACTTCATTAGGAATAATTGATCTTTTTCAGAAAGTTCAGGGAATAAATGAGTAATATCACCAGAGGGAGTATTTCTTATATATGAATCTATATTTTTTATTAATCAAGTTGTGATTATCGTTAAATCTTTAGCATTATCAATATATTTTCTAAAAAGACTTTTACGAATATTAACAGGAATATTAAGTACATCTTTATCTTTTATAAGAGATTTTGAAATCTCTAAAATAATGTCGTTAGACTCTTGTTTGGGAACCATGCCCTTTATTTCAAAGTTCTTATTTCATCTATCTTTTAATAACGATGGGGTCTCCACTATATTTGCGTATTCATCATGATCTACTTGAATAATTTCTCTAAAAGCTTCACGATATGCATTGGTTTTGGATACAAAAATAGAACCCATAGGTTTAATTTCTGTTGCAGGTATGTATTTTTCGTCAGTATATTTTTTGATGTCCATGAAATAATTATATACCAATTTTCTACTACTTGAAAACTCATTTCTTACAAATACTATTTATTTACTTTTTTCAAACACTTGAATAATATCTATTTTCTTTCATCTCATGCTCATCACTAATTTTATAAATTAAACTAGATTTTTCTTTTAAAATTAATGATAATAATATTGTAATTCCAGTAAGAACGACAGATCCTACTAGGACTCATTTTAATGAATCTGGTGCATAAGATTCTAACTCATGTTCAAGAACTACACCAGTTGAAAGACCAAAGGATCTAATAGTTAGTCAAATCCCAAGAACAAGTAATGAATTCTTAAGATCAAAGTGAAGCATTATTCCAATTTGTGTTGTGGAATAAATTGAAAAACCGATTGAACATAAAGTAGCAAATAGTATTTCAAAAGCGATAGATTTAATAACAAAGTAATTTATTATCCCAAATAAAATACCTACTATAAATATTAATCTTGAAGCTAAAGAAATATCAAAAGAACGAAACCTTTTAATTAATATAAAGGAAACTGATATTGTGCCTAAAGCAGAGACAAGAGGTGCAATAATAATTCATATGTATGAGCCATGAGACGATCCATCACTTACTTGTGAAGGATTTGCTAACGAAATTAACAGAGCCATAGGCAGAATAAAAAATGAAATTCTTAGAATATCTCCTAATTTTAATTTTGATATTTTATGCTCGCGAGCAAAATCCTCATCCAACCGCATTGCTTCAGGGTCTTCATTAAATCTAAGCATGTATGTTATTAGTGCAATTGAGCCAATAATAGTTAAAGAGACTAATATTCATTGAAGAGTTAAATCGGAAACATTTGCTATATTAGTTGAAATTGCTATAGATATAAAATTAGCAATAATAGGTAATAAGGAAATAGTCCCTATCGTAGCAAAGACTCTTTTAATATTGTAGTTTTCTGCTCAATATTGATTCTGAATACCTGAGGTTGCTCCAAAGGTTCCTATTAAAATCATTGCTATTATTATTGATCATATTTGTCCATGTGCAATAATAAAAATTGAAATTCCTAACAATGCCATTGCAGCTGTTAAGGTGATAATCTTTTTTCTAGAGAATCATCTTGCAGAAAGAAATCCAAGGGGAATACGAATAATGACTTGAGTCATTTGATAAATCCCAAGCATTAATGGTCATAATCACTTTGGAGAATCAGGTTTTAGTGTATTAAAATCACTTTCGAATATAGAAATGATTATTCAAAACAATAATAAAAAGATATAAAGAAGAACATTAAATTTAGTTATTCCTTCTAATTTTCAAAACAAAAAAGAAACAAAAGCTATTAGCCCTGTTGCTATTCCAATTGCAAGTCATGTATTTATCATAAAACAATTATAAATTACTCTTCAGTTTTTAGTACTTTAATAAATGTATCTTGTGGAACCTGAACTCTACCAAAGGCTTTAGCCTTAGCTTTTCCGGCTTTTTGTTTCTTAAGAAGTTTATCTCTACGTGTTCTATCTCCACCATAAAGTTTAGCTGTAACATCTTTTCGATATGCTTTAATATTTTCCCGAGCAATTATTTTACCCCCAATTACAGCTTGTACTGGCACTTCAAAGTTATGTCTTGGAATTGCATCTTTAAGTCTTTTAGCTATTTCACGTCCTCTTTGTTGAGCAAAGTCTCGATGTGAAATAAAACTAAAGGCATCAACTTTTTCTCCATTAAGAAGGATGTCTACTTTTACAAGGTTAGTAGATCTATAACCAATAAGAACATAATCAAATGAAGCATATCCTTTTGAAAGAGATTTTAATTTATCAAAAAAATCAAATACTATTTCAACAAGGGGAAGTTCGTAAGTAATCTTTCTTCGTGTCTCATCTATATATTCCAAGTTAACATATTTTCCTCTTTTATTTTGAGCAAGTTCCATGTAAGGTCCAACAAACTCTTCTGGTAATAAAACCTCTGCTTTAATAAAAGGCTCTTCAATTAATGAAATAAAGTTTGGATCTGGAAACTCAATTGGATTTGCTATTATTTTTTCTTCACCATTTGTAAGTTTAACTTTAAATTGTACAGATGGAGCAGTAGTTATTATCGAAACATTAAACTCTCTTTCGATACGTTCTTGAATTACCTCCATATGAAGCAAGCCGAGAAATCCTACACGAAAGCCATGACCTAGAGCCTGGGAAGTTTCTTGCTCATATACTATCGATGAGTCTGAAAGTGATATCTTTTCAAGGGCTTCTTTAAGTTGTTCATAATCTCGTCCATCGATAGGATAAAAACCTGTAAATACTACTGGATTTAATTTCTTATATCCAGGCAATGCTTTTGCTGTTGGATTATCAACTAAGGTGATAGTATCTCCGACTGTAATATCTTTAGCATCTCTTATCGATGCCGCAATTCACCCAACTTCACCAGCTTCAAGGATGTCTTTTTTTATTTCGGCAGGATTTTTAATACCAAGTTCAACAACACTAAATTCTTTATTAGTTGACATGAATTTAAATGTTGAATGTGTTTTAATTTGACCATCAAATATTCTTATTAAAAGAATAACTCCTCTGAAAGGATCGAAATAGGAATCAAAGACTAGAGCTTTAAGTGCTTCATTAACATCTGCTTTTTTAGGAGCTGGAATTCTATCGATAATAGCTTCTAAAACAGCCTCAACATTCTCTCCAGTCTTTGCTGAAATTTCAATCGCATCTTGAGCAGGAAGACCGATAACCTCTTCAATCTCATCTTTTACTCTTTGCGGATCTGCTGAAGGCAGGTCAACTTTATTTATTATTGGAACAATTTCCAAATTATTATCCATAGCAAGATAAACATTTGCCAAAGTTTGTGCTTCAATTCCTTGTGTCGCATCGACAAGTAATAAAGCTCCTTCAGTAGCGGCAAGAGAACGAGAAACTTCATATGTAAAATCTACATGCCCTGGCGTATCTATTAAGTGAAATGTAAAATCTTTGTATTTAATTTGAGCAGCATTTAATTTAATTGTAATGCCACGTTCTTGTTCTAGTTCCATTGAATCAAGATGCTGAGCCTTAAGATCTCTTTTTTCAATGGTATTAGTAAGTTCAAGAAGACGATCTGCTAATGTTGATTTTCCATGATCTATATGAGCAATTATTGCAAAATTTCTTATCTTATTTCTATCCATGTATTAATTATACATAGTTAATTAAAATAGATATTTAGGATGAAAAAATAAGCACCAATTTAATGGATGCTTATTTGAAATAAATATTATTTTATTAATAATTTGCTTTTTCAATAATCTCTTTGATAAGATCATTACGTTTTTTAAATGCAGTTTTAATATTGTGTTTTTCTGCTAAATCCTTAATTTCTCATCATGAAAGTTTCATTAATTCATCTTTTTTACTTATAGGAGTTTTATCTACTATTGGTGCTTTAGGTGGATTTGCAGATAAGTCAATTTGTTGAGTTTTATAAAATTCGATATCAGCTTTAACTTTTGCTAATTCAATTTTAGATTTAATCATCTCAATATCTTCTTCTCTATTAGGATTTTGATTTGGGATTGGAGGTTGTGCTGGTTGCATATATGGATTCATTGACTGAGGTGGCATGTTATAAGGATTCATC
>CAYTOW010000011.1:0-2878 GCA_964439655.1 uncultured Mycoplasmataceae bacterium | reverse complement strand
TGCTGGTTGCATATATGGATTCATTGACTGAGGTGGCATGTTATAAGGATTCATCACTTGAGGTGGCATGTTATAAGGATTCATCACTTGAGGTGGCATGTTATAAGGATTCATCACTTGAGGTGGCATGTTATAAGGACTCATCATTTGAGGTTGCATATATGGATTTATTAGTTGTGGAGTTTGTGGTTGTTGAGGATATTGTGGAGGTACTGCTGAGGCAGAAGCACTCAGATTAAGTTTTTGTTGTTCAATAATTTGGTTCAATCTTTCAATTTCTCTATCTTTGTTTTCTTTAATTGTTTCAGCTATTTTTTCCATCTTAGAAGCTTCAACTTCTGATCTTAATTTCTTAAGCTCATTTTCCATTGCAATTTTGTCAAGCTCAACTTTCTTGATGTTAAGCATTGTTTTCATTGTATCTCGCTCGTCACTTTCATTTCTACTTTTAATTAATTCTAATTTTAACTCATCAAGACTATTAGTAGTTTCTTCGAATTTTTTAGTTGGAGCAATCAATCTCGCATCTTCTTCCTTTTTAATGTTGTATTTTAATAATTCAATCTTCTTGTCATTAAGTTCTTTTTCTTTCTGGATCAATATTTTAGTAGAATCATCAACTTCAGGAGACTCAATGATATCCTTGTGTTTAGCTTGTGCCTCATATGCTAATGCCTGTGTATCTTTTAATTTTTGTTCTAATTCAGAGAAATCCTGTGTATTCTCTTGTTCAATTTGTCTCTGAAGTTTTTCTTGTTCTTTTCTTAATTTTTCTAATTCTTTTTCGTAGTTTTTATTAATTCCACTTTCTTTAAAGTTATCAGTTAATTCCTCAACTGCCTTTTTATATTCAGATTCAAGATTTGTCTTCAAGTTTTTGAATTCATTTTCAAGTTCTTGCTTTCTTTTGATAATCT
This sequence comes from uncultured Mycoplasmataceae bacterium, assembly GCA_964439655.1. Taxonomy (GTDB): domain Bacteria; phylum Bacillota_I; class Bacilli_A; order Mycoplasmatales; family Metamycoplasmataceae; genus CAYTOW01. Next base: position 1,961 of record CAYTOW010000011.1, on the reverse strand, counting down.
CTTCTTTTTCTTTTTCTATGTCTCCCATAGATATTGAAAGAGTTTTTTCTAATTCATTCTTAATCTCATTTTTTTCTTTCTCAATATTATTTCTATATTCAGCTTCAAGATTTTCTTTGAAGGCTCTAAACTCAGCTTCAAGTTGTTGTTTTGTTTTTGTAACATCTTCTTCTCTGCTTCTAGCGTATTCTTCTTGCTCTTGATTACTTTTATATTCTTGTTCAAGATTTGATTTAAAACTTTGAAACTCTTGTTCAAGTTCTTCTTTTCTTCTAGCGATTTCCTCTTCAAGCTCTTCTTTTCTTCTAGCAATTTCTTCTTCTTGTTTAGAAATATCATCTTTTTCAATATTGCTTCTATATTCAGCTTCAAGATTCTCTTTGAAAGTATTAAACTCTTGTTCAAGTTCTTCTTTTCTTCTAGCAATTTCTTCTTTTTCTCTATTAATCTCTTCTAGGTTAACTGAAAGAGTTTTTTCTAATTCATTCTTAATCTCATTTTTATATTCTGATTCAAGATTGATTTTTAAACTGTTAAATTCTTCTTCAAGTTGTTGTTTTCTAAGAGCAATTTCTTCTTTTTCTCTATTAATCTCTTCTAAGTTTAATGCAAGTGTTTCTTCTAATTCTTTTATACGCTCATTAGTTTGTGCAGTAACTTGTGCTTCATCACCAAAAGATTGAGCACCTGAGCGATCAATGTTTTCGATATCAACCTCAATATCTTCTTCTTGGTTTCTTCTTGAATTTTCTTCATATTCAGCTTCAAGATTCTCTTTGAAAGTATTAAACTCTTGTTCAAGTTCTTCTTTTCTTCTAGCAATTTCTTCTTTTTCTCTCTCAAGCTGTTCAATTCTTTCTCTATCAGATTCAGTTAAATCTGATGAATCACTTGCTTCTAATTTATTATCAATTTCTTCACTCATTCGTTGAAGTTGGAGTTCAAGCTCAGATTTCTCTTGCTCAAATTTTGCTCTTTGCTCTTCTTCGATTAATTGTTTTTGTCTTTCTAATTCTTGTTGATTTTGTTCTCTTAGACGTTCTTTTTCTCTTTCTATTTCTTCTTGTTGTTGTTGTCTTAAAAGTTGTTTTTGAATTTCTAATTCTTCCTCTTGTTCTAATGCAAGAAGTTCTTTATCAGCAAGAAGCTTTTCATTTTGATCTCTAAGTTGTCTTTGTAATTCTTGATTTTTCTTTTCTAACGAAGATTTTTCTTGTTCCTTTTCTAATAGAAGTTGTTCAAGCTTTTGATTAAGCGCTTTTGTTTCCTCTTCAATTCTTGATATTTCTTCTTTTTTCTCATCATCAAAATCATCAAAATCATCATCATCGATTTTGAAAGAAGGGTCATCTAACTCATTTAAGGTAACAATTTGGGTACTTAGGAGATCGTTATATTTTTCTCTTAAGTTATCAGTTGATCCACCTTGTAACTCTTCAGAAATTATTTGTATTTCGTTTTCATTCATATCTTCTTGTCCTTTAATAACATCTATACTTTCTTCAGTCTTTTTAATAATATTTTCAAGCTCAGATTCTTTACGTTTATTTTTTATAAAATTTAAGTCGTTATTTCATCAAATCTTTTTTTCTTTTTTCTTTTTTTTCATTATCTCTTTCCTTTATCTATTTCTCTGTCTAAGTCTAAGATAGTTTTTATAATATCCGAAAATAATAAATTTAGAATCGACCATAAAAACATAAATTTAATTTTAGTTGTTATTGGTATTTTTTGAAAACACCATAAACATAATATTTAAAACAAAAATCGATATGATAATAATTAAACCTGATACATTATCAATGTATATTATAAATAAATATATGTTATTTGTTTTAAACAAATATAAAAAAATTTTTTAGCCTCTTTTTTAAATAATGTTTTTTTATCCTTAAATTAAAGATAAAAATGAGTTTTTTTATTAAATTTTTTACTTAATTTTTAAGATAAAAATCTATAAA
>CAYTOW010000010.1:0-19789 GCA_964439655.1 uncultured Mycoplasmataceae bacterium | reverse complement strand
ACAAAAGAAGAACAATTCAGAAAAAAAGAATAGTAAGTAATTTACTCATTATAGATAAATCTATAAATCATTCATTCTTATAGCAATTTTTATTTGCTAAAATTAAGTAATGAAGCAAAAAACACCACTAAGAAGATTTTCAAAATATTACAAACCAGTAATTGGTCTTTTCTTGTTAGATTCATTTTTTGCAATTATATTATCAGGTGTTTCAGTCGGTACACCATTTCTAACTCAATTCATAATTAAATCAGCACAAGATTCTGAATTTAAAAGTCTTTATATCGGCATTGGAATGCTTGTTTCTATATTAGCAGTTAGAATGCTTTCAAATGCTATCGTTACTAAATGAGGACACTACATGGGTGTTAAGATGGAAGTGAATATGCGTAAAGAAGCTGTTAAGAAGATGCATAGATTACCTCTTAGTCACTTTGACAAAACACAAACTGGAACATACATCTCTCGAATAGTTTCGGATCTAAAAGACATTCCTGAGTTTGCTCATCATGGGCCTGAGGATTTTATAATAGCAGTTCTAACAGCAACCGGAGGATTTACCTATGCATTCCTGCAATCGTGAATTATTGGAGCAACTTTAGTCGCTGTCTTTGCTATTGGAATACTGGTTATCTACTTCATTAGAGTTAAATGGAGACTTATATGGCTTAAAGTAAGAGAGTCTAACTCAGAGATGTCTGCCTCAATTGGATTTCAAGTAGAGGGAGTTTCTGAAATAAAGTCTTATAACTCTGAAGATTTTGAATGAAAAAGATTTAATCAATTCCAAAAAGGATATAAAAAGAACTTCTTTAAACTCTATGATTTTGAGGCTTGATTCACAATCTCTAATATCCTAATAATGTCTCTGACTTCAATCACCGCCTTATCAGTTGGAGGATGACAACTCGCTGAAAAACAAATTAGTGTTTCTCAACTTGTAGGTTTAACTGCCTCAGCCACTATCCTTAATCAACCAATGCAAAAGTTTGTTAACGTCTATACCATGATTTCTCGTGGTTCTTCATCAGTAGATCGTTTCTTTGAATTCATGGACCTTAAAGAAGAGATAAGTAGCGGCCACTTAAAGGCTCCACACTTTAAAGGAAATATCGAGTTTAAAAATGTTTATTTCTCTTACACTGATGAAAAGGGCAATACAGTTAAGGTTCTAGAAAACTTTAATCTTAAAATTAAGGCAGGAGAAAAAGTTGCAATTATTGGTGAGACTGGTATTGGTAAGTCTACACTTTTGAAGCTTTTGCTTAGATATTATGAAATTCAAAAAGGGAAGATCTTAATAGATTCACAAGACATATCAACTTTTGAACTTGGTTCATTAAGAAAAAGACTCGGTTATATTCAACAACAGCCAACGATGTTTAACGATAGTATTAAGAATAATATCCTTTATGGTAAACCTGATGCTAGTGATGCAGATATTATCAAAGCTTCTAAAGACGCATCGATATACGATTTTGTTAATAAATTAAAAGAAGGTTTTGAAACAGTGGTAGGACCACGTGGAGCAAAACTTTCTGGAGGTCAAAAACAAAGAATAGCTATTGCCCGTGCCTTTATTGCTAAGTCTGATATATTCTTGCTTGACGAGGCAACCTCTGCTCTAGACAACGAAACTGAAGCTAAGATTAAAGATTCTATTGAAAGACTTACAAAAGATAAAACCTCTTTAATAGTAGCTCATCGCCTTTCAACTATTAAAGAAGTAGATAGAATAATAGTTTTAGGTAAAGGTGGAGCTATTCTTCAAGAAGGAAACCATAAAAAATTAATTAAAACTAAGGGTTATTATAAGTCGATGCATTTTTAAGAACAGGCACCTAATAATAGGGTGCTTGTTTTGTTATAATTGAAAAGAAAGAAGGTTATATGTTAGATAAAAAACAAGCTAAAGAAATACTTGAAATTTTATATAAAGGTAATGATTATGCAGAGTTATTTATCGAAGAAACTATTTCTAATTCATGAAATAATTTTGACAATAAAAGATTTACTCCTGCAAAAAGTATAAAAAGAGGAACAGGTATTAGAACCTGAAAAGGGAAAGATATTACTTATGCTTCGATCGACTCTATTGATTTTGAAGATATTAAAGAAAAAGCTTTAGATCTTGAAAGAGAAGGTGAGGCTAAAAAAGTTAAGTTTAAAAAAGTTTATGATTCTTTTGAAGAAAACGACTTTGGCAAATGAAATACTAAAACTATAAAAGAGAAATTAGAAAGCATCGTTAAAGAAGCAAAATCTACTAGCAAACTAATTAGTGTTGTTACTGCTAATGCTAATTCAATTCAAAGAAATACATTAGTTGCTAATACTAATGGTTCTTTCATTAAAAAGACTGATATCTATAGTACAGTCTCTAGTGAATCTCAATCACAAAAAGGAAAAGAATCTTCTTCAGCTCTTGCTAAAGTTTCAAAGAGAATGCCTTTTGCTAAATTAATGGACATGCTTAAAACTATCGATGTAATTAAAGAATTTAAATGAGCACCACAACTTGCTGTTAAATTACTTGATGCACCAAGAATTAAATCTGGTGAAATGAGTGTTATCCTTCCAGCTGGTTTTGGAGCTGTTCTTTTCCATGAAGCTGTTGGTCATCCTTTAGAGGCTACTCAAGTAGCTATTGGTACTTCTCTTTTCACAGGTAAATTAGGGGAGAAAATAGCAAGTGATGTTATTACTCTTATTGATGATGGAACTATCGAAGGAGAAAGAGGAACTTCACCGTACGACGATGAGGGTAATAAAACTCAATCAAATGTTCTTATTAAAAATGGAGTTCTTAAGTCATATTTAATCGACCAGTTTAATGGTGAGGTATTGATGAAAGCCAAACCAAATGGAGCAGGAAGAAGAGAAAATTATAGATATGCTCCTACTTCAAGAATGACAAATACCTTTATTAAAAAAGGTAAGAGCACTGTTCAGCAAATTATCAAGGCTACTAAAAATGGTTTTTATGCAAAACAACTAGGTGGAGGACAAGTTGATCCTTTCTCTGGTAAATTTAACTTTGGTGTAACTGAAGGATATTTAATTGAAGATGGAGAGATTAAACACCTTGTTAAAAACGCAACTCTAATTGGAAATGGTATCGAAGCACTTAAGTACATCGATATGGTGGCTGATGACTTTAAAATTGATGCTGGAACTTGTGGTTCAAAATCAGGAATGATTCCAGTAACAGTTGGACAACCAACTTTAAGAGTTACAAAGATGATTGTAGGGGGAGAATAATGACTGAAGAAAAAATAATTAAAATAGCAAAAGAATTTGATATTAACGAATTAGTTGTTAATAGAAGTATTACTGAATCACAATCTATTAAATTTGAAAATGGTTCATTTTCAGAAACAGATTGAGCTCAAGGAGATAGTTTTACTATTAAAGCTTTCATTGACGGAAATAGATTATCTAAAAGAATTTCACGTCCTTCAGAAGAAGAGATAAGAAATCTTTTTAAAGAAATAGTTGAAGAAAATAAATATAAAACTAAAGAGATCGATGAGCATCCTACCGATACTTCTAAGTTTAAATATGCCAAACCTGCTAAGAGTGAATTCAAACCTCTTGCTATAGTAGAGGCTAGAAAGGTATTAAAGGAACTTGTAAAAAGAGCTAACGAAGCTGATCCTAGAATTTTAAAACAAAATACAAGTGCAATATATGGACTTGGAACTTCAACTAATACTTTTGTCTCAACTACAGGAACTAACCTTTCAACTAGTCCTTCAAATAATTTCTCTATATATCTAATAGTTTATTTTGATGATGGTAAAGGTGCTAAAGGTGTTTCTTATGTTGGAATGATTTTCACTGATAAATCACAAATTGATTACGATGAGTTTATTAAGGAACTAAAGAAAGACATCAAACTTCAAGAAACTAAAACAAGTATCGAATCAGGAGATTATGAAATAGTCTTTGATCAAAATGCCTTTATGACTTTAATGGGTAATTTCCTAATGCATCTAAATGGTAGAGAAGTAGTTGATGGAGTTTCTAGATGAAAAAATTCTATTGGTAAAAAAATAGCTTCTACGAATCTTAATCTTATTGATGAACCAATTTCAAAAGAATTAGGTGTTTACATAACATATGACGACGATGCTACACCTACAAAGAACCAACACTTTATTAAAAATGGTAAGCTTGAGAAATTTATTACTAACAATAAATTAGCAGAGCTTCTTAAAACTAAATCAAGTGGAAATGCTAAAGGTTCTGGAACAACTTTAATTAATCCTTATATCGATACTGGTAAAGATAAAGAAAAAGATATTATCTCATCAGTTAAAAAAGGTGTTCTTGCTTCAAGCTTTTCTGGAATGCACTCAGGAATAAATCCTATATCTGGAGAGTTCTCAATTGAAGTTAAAGGTAACTTAATTGAAGATGGAAAGATTAAAGGAGAAATTGAAGGAGCTGTTATTTCTGGAAACTTCTTTAAAGATGTTCTACCAAAGATAGATATGGTTGCAAATACTAGAGAAGCAAGAAAGATGGTTAGATCTCCAATGATTAAACTTTCTAAAAAACTTGCAATCTCTGCTTAATACTAATAAAGATACTCCTTGCGAGTATTTTTTTATAAAAGATAAGATATTTAGCAGATCTAATGGAATTGCTTAAAATAAAGAGTTTTAAAGCACTAAGTGCTAAAGTGATGCTATCAAATAAGAATTTAGTCTTAAATGCCCTAAAAATAGTATATTTTGCTTAAATAGGGGTATTTTTTAATCTAAAAGTTGCTATAATATATAAATATATTATAAGGAGAGTAAAATATGTCAAATGACTATAAAGCAGATAGCATTCAGGTCCTTGAAGGTTTAGAAGCCGTTCGTAAAAGACCTGGTATGTATATCGGTTCTACTGGAGTTAGAGGACTTCATCACTTAGTATGAGAAATTGCTGACAACTCTGTAGATGAGGCTATGGCTGGATTTGCTACACGTGTTGATATTACTATTGGTAAAGATAGATCAATTACTGTTGAAGATGATGGTCGTGGTATTCCAGTAGCAATACACCCTAAAACAGGAATTTCAACACTGGAGACAGTTTTAACAGTTCTTCATGCTGGAGGTAAGTTTGATTCAGATACATATAAAGTCTCTGGAGGACTTCATGGTGTTGGTGCCTCAGTTGCTAATGCCCTTTCAAGTAGCTTAGAAGCATGAGTTTATCGTGATGGGAAAGAAAACTATGCCAAGTTTGAATTTGGTAAAGTAGTTCAATCATTAACAGTTCTTGGAGATACTGATAAGCGTGGAACTAAAATTAAATTTATTCCTGACTTTACTTTAATGGATGATAACAAGTGAGACTTTAATGTTATTGCTGATAGATTAAGACAAACAGCATATCTAAATAAAGGATTGATTTTAACTATTAAAGATGAAAGACCTGAAGATGAACCTGTTTTTAAAGAGTTTCATTTTGAAGGTGGTATCGTTGAGTATGTTGCTGAACTAAACAAAGGTAAAGAAGTTATTGGTGAAGACATCATCTATGCTGAAGGAAATGTTAAAGGAAATGAAGGAGACATTATTGTTGAAGTAGCGATGCAATATAACACAGGCTTTCAACCTAACATAGTTTCTTATGCAAACAATATCTCTACTATTGAGGGTGGAACGCATGAGCAAGGATTCATGGACTCAATGATTCGTATCTTTAATACCTATGCTGGAGAAAACAAATTATTTAAAAACGAAACTGAAAAACTTTCACGTGATGATATTCGTGAAGGACTTACAGCTATCATTTCTATTAAACATGTTGATCCTATCTTTGAAGGACAAACAAAAGGTAAACTAGGAAATAAAGATGCAAGAATGGCAACTAATAAAATTCTTTCTGAGACTCTCGAAAGATATCTAAACGAGAATCCTGAACAAGCTAAAGCAATAATTGAAAAATCATTACTGGCTCAAAGAGCACGTTTTGCAGCTCAAAATGCTCGTGAAGCTACACGTAGAAAAAGTGTCTTTGATGTAGGATCACTTCCTGGTAAGTTAGCTGACTGTTCATCTAAGAATGCAGAAATTTCTGAAATATACATTGTCGAGGGAGATTCAGCTGGTGGTTCTGCTAAGATGGGTAGAGATAGAGAAACTCAAGCTATCCTTCCTCTTAGAGGTAAAGTTATTAATACTGAAAAAGCTCGTATCGATAAAGTTTTTGCTAACAACGAAATTGGAGCTCTTATCACAGCACTAGGAACTGGTGTTGGAGAAGACTTTAATATTAATAAATTAAGATATCACAAAATCGTTATCATGACCGATGCCGATGTCGATGGTTCACACATTAGAACTCTGCTTCTTACTTTCTTCTATAGATACCTACGTCCACTTGTTGAATATGGTTTTGTTTACATAGCTCAACCTCCTTTATATAAAATTACTGTTGGTAAGCAAGTACACTATGTTTATACTGATGAAGAAAAAGAAAAACTACTTGATTCACTTGGAGATTCAAAATATTCAATTCAACGTTATAAAGGACTTGGAGAAATGGATCCAGATCAACTATGAGAAACTACTATGAATCCAGAAACAAGAAAGATGCTTCAAGTACAAATTGAAGATGTTGCAGCTGCTGATTTAACTTTCTCAATCTTAATGGGAGATGATGTTGAACCACGTAGAGACTTTATTAATGAAAATGCTAAATATGCGGAGATTGATGTCTAATGAAAGGAGATAAATAATGTTTTATGAAAATGAAGATGATGATGAAAAACTTAAAGATCAAGTTGAAGAAGTAACTGAAGAGAAAAATGAGGATGAGGATTCTAAGTACTATGTTGAAGAAGAGACTATAAAAACTGTTTTTCAAGAACAAAATACTTTTACTACCGAAATTAAAAAAGTTAACGAAGAAGAAGAGGTTGTTCCTCAAGAGGCTGAAGACTATCAAGTTCAATCTCAATTAATTGAAGAGGAGACAGATAAGCTTGCACCTATCTCAGTTTCTTCAGAGATGAGAAAGTCATTCCTTGAATATGCTATGTCAGTTATTATTTCTCGTGCACTTCCAGATGCTCGTGATGGATTAAAACCTGTACACCGTCGTATTCTTTATGGAATGCAAGAGCTTGGTGTAACTCCTTCATCTAAACACAAAAAGTCAGCTCGTATCGTTGGGGATGTTTTAGGAAAGTATCACCCACATGGTGACTCTTCTGTTTATGAGGCAATGGTTCGTATGGCTCAAGACTTTTCAATGAGATATCCTCTTGTTGATGGTCAAGGTAACTTTGGTTCTATCGATGGTGATGGAGCTGCTGCTATGCGTTATACAGAGGCAAGAATGTCTCGTATTGCTGCAACGATGACTGAATCGATGAATAAAAATACAGTTGATTTTGTTGATAACTATGACGGTTCTGAACAAGAGCCAGCTGTTCTTCCTGCAAGAATACCTAACCTTTTAATTACTGGAGCAACAGGTATTGCTGTTGGTATGGCCACTTCAATACCACCACATAACTTAACTGAAGTAATTAATGGTGTTATTGCTTATGCTAGAAATAATGACATTACTTCTTTAGAACTTATGGACTTTATTACTGGACCAGACTTTCCAACTGGAGGTATTATCCTTGGTTCAGCTGGAATAAGAAAAGCTTATGATACTGGTAAAGGATCAATTAGAGTTCGTTCAAGAACAAGAATTGAAGAACTTAAAAATGGTAAAACAAGAATTATCGTTACTGAAATACCTTATATGGTTAACAAAGCTAAACTTATCGAAAAGATAGCAACACTTGTTAAAGAAAAAATCATTGAAGGTATTACAGACCTTAGAGATGAGACTTCTCGTAAAGGAATGAGAATAGTTATAGAACTGCGTCGTGATGTAGTTCCTGAAGTTATTCAGAACAAATTATTTAAACTAACAGCTCTTCAACAAAACTTCTCTGCTAACCTTCTGGCACTTGTTAAAGGACAACCAAAAGTTCTTACTCTTAAAAAAGCAATCGAGGTTTACTGAAAACATCAAATTGATGTTGTTTCAAGAAGAACACAATTTGACTTAGCTAAAGCAGAGGCAAGAAATCATATCCTTGAAGGTCTTACTATTGCGATTAAAAATATCGATGAAGTTATTAAAGCTATTAGAGCTTCAAAATCTGATGAAGATGCTCAAAAAGCTTTAATTACAAAATTCTCACTTACAGAAAAACAAGCTAAAGCAATTACCGAAATGCGTCTAGGACGTTTAACAGGTCTTGCTATCGAGAAGATGAAAAGTGAAATGGCAGAACTTGCTGAGACTATCTCTAAACTTAAAAACATCCTTGAAGATAAAGCTGTTTTAACTGAGACTATAATTTCAGAACTTGAGGAAATAAGAGAAAAATTTGGTGATTCAAGAAGATCAGAAATCATCGAAGGTATTGGTGATATAGATGACGAGGATCTTATCCCACAAAAAGATATTGCCATTACTATGTCTTCAAAAGGATATGTAAAACGTATACCACTAGAGCAATATCAACTTCAAAACCGTGGTGGTGTTGGATCAAACTCTATGTCTACTTATGAAGATGATAACGTTGAAAAGATTATTACAACTACAACTCATACTGACCTTCTAATCTTTACTTCGCTTGGAAAAGTCTTCAGAATACGTGCACATCAAATTCCCGAGATGTCTAAACAAGCAAAAGGTATTCCTTTTATAAACATCATTGGATGTCAAAAAAATGAAAAAGTTATCTCACTTCTTACTACAGAAGATTATTCACATGAGAAATATCTTTTCACCGTTACACGTAATGGTATCGTTAAGAAAACTCTATTAAGTGAATATGCTCGTATTAACTGTAATGGTAAACGTGCCTTAGGACTTAAAGAAGGAGATATGCTTGTTAAAGCTATGATCGTTACTGATGGTGATGAGATTACTATCGGTTCATCTAAAGGTAAAGTTGTTAGGTTTGATGCTATCGAAGTAAGATCTATGGGACGGACAGCTAGTGGAGTTAAAGGTATTAACCTTTCTGATGAACTTGATGCTGTTGTCGTGGGAGCATCTAAATCTTCAAGAGGACAATTCATTCTTTCTGTTGGGGAAGATGGTTTTGGTAAAAAAACACCACTTGTAGAATATAGAAAAACTAAACGTGGAGCTAAAGGTGTTAAATCTATCGACACTAAAAAAGCTGGATATCTTAAATTTGTTCAAGTTGTTAAAGGTTGTGAAGATATTCTAATTATTACTAAAGCGGGTATTACTATTAGAACTTCACTTTCACAAGTGGCAACTTCAGGTCGTTCTGCAAAAGGAGTTAGAGTTATTCGTCTGCAAGAGAATAATGCAATTAAATCTATTGCTACTATCGACATTGTCCAAATTGAAGAACAAGTTGAAGAAGCAATTAGAAAAACTCAAGAGGTTTCTATCGATGAGATTAATGAAGCATCAAAACATGAAAAAACAAAAGAAGAAAAACTAGTAAAAGATGAATCTAAAAAAGAAGAGTCAAAAGAGAATTCAAAAGAAGATAAACCTAAAAAAGAAGAGTCAAAAGAATCTTCTGAAGAACAAACAAAAGAATAATAAAAATCTTAATGGTCAAATTGGCCATTATTTTTTTATCACTTTTAAATCTATAATTAAGTTATGAATAAAAACTTAGTAATAATTCTTGATACAGAAACAACAGGACTTTCACCAACTTCTGGTTGTGAAGTAACTGAAATAGGTGCTCTTAAAGTTCATAAAGATACTTTAGAGATAGTAGATGAGTTTCAATGCTTAATTAAAATACAGGGAAGTGTAAGTGAATTTATAGAAAATCTTACTGGGATTAACGATTACCTTCTTCAAACAGAAGGAATTGATCCTTTAAAGGCTTATCAATCTCTTTCAGACTTTTGCTCTGATCTTACGATCTATGCTCACAATGCTCCATTTGATAAAGGATTCATTCGCTTTTTTCTTCAGAGGTATTCAATTAACTACAAACCAACTGAGTGAATAGATACGATATCGATATTTAAAAAGTATATGCCCAATAGAAGATCATACAAACTAGAGTCTTTAATTCGGGATTACAACTTAGCTGAGTCTGAGGAGCATAGAGCAATAAGTGATGCCAAACATACTTTAGCTCTTTTAAAGATAGCTTTAAAAAAATAAAACTAACTATAAGTTAGTCTTAGTTAATCTTTAGTCTTTTAAAGACTTTATCTTTTCCAAATAAATAAATTGCTTTTGCAAGTTCAGGACCATGTTCTTGATAAGTAACTCATTTTCTAATTGGCATAAATAAGTCTTTACCTTTAGCCCCCGTTATTTCTTTTGCTTTATTTATAGCCTCTTGAATGTTTTCAATACTAAAGTCTTTAGAAGCAATTTGCTCTTTGAAGACCTTTAGTACCTCTGGTTCATCAGATAAATCTTTAACTTCATCATTTTGATAAATTTCATATGCCTTTTGGATGTCTACAAATTTACGAGCCCCTTGTTTATAGGTTTCGATAAAGAGATCTTTTCATTCCTCAGTTCCATCGATATCGATAAGTTTTTCAATATCTTTATTTTTCATCACTTTGATATGTTGATTTGAGAAGTACTCCATCTTCTTAATATCAAACTTAGAAGGAGCTTTGCTTAAGCGTTTAAAGTCAAACCTTTGAATGATTTCAGAGGGCTTCATCACTTCCTTTGCATCTTTATCACTTCAACCTAGAAGTGCAAGGAAGTTAAAGATTCCTTCAGGTGAGTATCCTTCGTTCTTATAATCCTCGATAAACTGTTTAGTATTAGTATCACGTTTTGAGAGCTTCTTACCTTCCATATTAGTAATGATAGTTAAGTGTCCAAAGATAGGAGGCTCTCAATTAAACATCTTATAAAGAGCAAGTTGCTTTGGAGTATTTGAAATATGTTCTTCACCTCTAAGAACATGAGTCATTTCCATAAGGTGATCGTCGATAACATTAGCAAAGTTATAAGTTGGAATGCCATCTCTTTTAATAAGAACAAACTCAGAAATCTCATTTGAGTTAATTTCTATCTTTCCTCTAACTATGTCATCTCAAGAATATATAACATCTTGAGGAAGAGAAATTCTTATTGAATAATTTCCTTCTTTATCTCTTTTTGCTTTTTCCTCATCAGAAATCTTTAATCAATTTCTATCAAATCTAAAGGAATGGAATTCATTTCCTTTTGCTTGCTCTTCCATTTGCTCTTGAATTTCTTCGGAAGTGTCATATGCCTTGTAAGCAAGGGATCTCTGAATTAACTCATCAGCATATTTTTTATATATCTCTAATCTTTCACTTTGGCGATATGGTCCATACTTCTTATTTACTTTCTCAGGAGACTCATCCGCTTCAATCCCTAGTCACCTTAGGTTTTGAAGTTGAGACTCTTCTCCACCTTTAACGTTTCTAGCAACATCGGTGTCTTCTATTCTAAGAATAAAATCCCCACCACTATGCTTAGCAAGAAGAAAGCCAAATAGTGCACTACGAGCTCCACCTACGTGTAAAAAACCTGTTGGAGAAGGAGCGTATCTTGTTCTAATCTTTTTCATAGTTTTAATTATACCTTTATAATTCTTATATTATGGAAGAACAAATGTATCAGTCTCTAATAGAGATTAAGAAAAAATATGAAGAATTAGAAAAGCAAATGGCTGACCCTAATATTGCTAGTGATATTAAAAAATACACTAAGCTAATGCATGAGGCTAATTCAGTTAAAGAAATAGTTCAGGTCTTTAATCAGTACTTAAAACTTGAAAACCAAAAGAAAGAAGCAAAAGAACTGCTAGCTTCTGAAAGTGACAAGGATTTAATTGAAATGGCTAATAGCGATTTAAACGAAGCTAATAAAGAAATGCCTTTACTAGCTGAGGAGTTAAAGATTCTACTTCTTCCTAGCGATCCAAACGATTCAAAAAATGTTATCGTTGAAATTCGTGGAGCAGCTGGTGGGGATGAGGCTAATATCTTTGCGGGAGATCTCTTTGATATTTATTCTAAGTGAGCAGCTGACAACGATATGAAGATAAAAGTCTTAGAGACTTCAAGAGGAACTTCAGGAGGATATTCACTAATTACCTTTTCTGTTGAAGGAGAAAAAGCTTATTCAAAACTTAAATACGAATCTGGTGTTCATCGAGTTCAAAGGATACCTTCAACTGAAACTCAAGGTAGAGTTCATACTTCAACAGCAACGGTAACTGTTATGCCTGAGGCTGATGAGTCTGTCGATATTGAACTTATTCCTTCAGAACTTAAGATCGATACTTATCGTTCTTCTGGAGCTGGGGGCCAATCAGTTAATACTACCGATTCAGCTGTGCGTATTACTCACATCCCTACTGGGATATGAGCTTCTTCACAAGATGGTAAGTCACAGATATCTAATAAAGAACTTGCAATGAAGGTGCTTAAGTCAAGGTTATATGAAAAGCAACTGCAAGAAGAAAGAGAAAAAGCTGGTGAGTTTAGAAAACTAGCAGGTTCAGGTGCACGTTCAGAAAAGATAAGAACTTACAACTATCCTCAAGATCGAGTAACTGACCACCGTATTGGCTTTTCTACTTCCCTTAAAAGTATTGAGTCTGGAAAACTAAATCCGATAATCGATGCCCTTCTTGCTGAAGAACAAAAAGAAAAGATTAAAGAAGCTGGACTTTAATGATCTATAATTCTTATATGAAAAAATTAACTTTTTATATTTTAGAAATTGAAGATGAAACGTAATGTATAAAAATTATTCTATTCATAAACTTATTATTGAAGAATTTGTTAAAGATTTAGAAGGTAAAACTAATGAATAAAAGAAAGAAGTAAAAAAAGAATTAAAGAATGAATAATGGAGAACGTTATAATAGCATTAAATTGAAGATAAGTTTTGTAGGGAGAGCATATGAAAATAAAAGAAGAAAAAGGTAATAATGATTTTTATGATCTTAAAAAAATAAAAAAAGCAACTAAAGAAGCTTTTAATCAAGATGATAAAGAAATATTTGCAAAGAATATTAGAGAGCTTGCAAAAAAATAAATATATTTATGTGAATAAAAAAACAAGGACTTAAGCAATACGTCCTTGTTTTTTAAGTGTTTTAGCTGTTTTAGCTGTAACTTTTAATTTGACTTTTTTCCCATTTTGCATAACTGTTACTTTTTGAAGGTTTAAATTAAACTTTCTTTTAGTTGAGTTAAGTGCATGTGAACGTCTATTACCTGATAAAGCCTTTTTACCAGTAATATCATCTTGTCTAGCCATTTAATCCTCCTAAGTTTCTTAAATATTATACAAAAAAATACTATAATAATTACATACCAATTAGGGGTTTAGCTCAGTTGGTAGAGCAGCGGGCTTCAACCCCGCGTGTCACGGGTTCGAGCCCTGTAACCCCTGCCATATAGTAAAGTCCTTTCTAGAAAAAGGGCTTTTCTTTTCCTAAAGTTTTAGGAAAAAAGGGGGTGTTTTTCACACATTTAGTACTTTTCTTTCTAAAAATGAAATAATTTACATGTATAAAAATTAGAAAGGAAAACCGTGAAAATACAGGAAATAAATTACAGAACCAAGCGAAATTTCGTTATGGCCTCATGTGAAATGTATAGAACTATCAAAGGAATTTCAGAGTCAAATGACCTTCCAAAAGATTACTTTGATAAGTATAGAAGTCAAATTTCAAACTTCGAACATATTCTTTCACAACTAACATTTATGGAAAGGCAGGTTATTGAACATGATTTCATTAGACGTGTTGACAGCAACTGATTTGATGAGTATTTTTCAAAGGCTACTTACTATAAATACAAACATAAAGCAATAGATCAATTTGTAAAGCAATTTTATAAATAGTGGCACTACCACTTTTATACTCTCCTGAGTGAGAAACTAAAAATGAAGAACAATTCCCATATTATGTAAGTTTTAAAACTATTGAAAATAGTGATTTACACACCCATGTAGAGAAATCGTGGGGGTGAGGTGTCTATGGTAGAAAAATAAACTTTGATGCAAGTACAGAGCATATTTATAACGAAGAATTTTCTATAGACAACCACACCTGAGTATCACCTGATTCACCTATTTTTTGTCCAGGTTATGGTGATGGATCATTTTATGTGCCTGATAGGCATTGAATAGACCATTTTTGAGAAACTGTTCCACTCGATTGAGATGCTCATTATGAATTAATGAACCTAAAAGAAGATAACACTTTTTTTAGAAGACATCTTTCAGATGATGTATTAGAAGCTTATTATCATGGAGATCTTAGAGATTCTAAAGCACTAACTATCGACACAACAAAGAGTAATAGTTCCTTTACTTCAGAGCATGCTATAGAAATTCCGGGTAAGGAAGACACATATCATTATTCATATGAATCTGATAATTCACCAATTATTCACTTTGGAGAAGTTAAGTCTATTACCATTGCTTCACACGAAGTCAATGGTTCTAGCGTTAATGTTCATCAGAAGATGGTTGAAGGTAATTTAGATAATACTACTTACTTTTCTCATAAACCAATTTCATCCCTTCCTATAGAAGACAGTGATCAAAAACCTCTTGTCTTTAGAAGTGTAGCGATAATAAACCCTGTTGCTCATGGAACAAGAAGACAGATAAACGATGTTGCGTATAATAGTTTAGTTTTAGTACCACAACCTTTAAAACGTAGAGGATGAAATAGAGTAATGTATAAAGTCTATGGCGGAACACCTGCACCAGACTTTAGTGTAGGACCTAAGGATGATCCAACTGCTACTCAAGAAAATCCATCTTTAAAATACGTTGATGGTTATGGCGCTTGAAAGATGAAATTAACAAGAAATGCATATGCATGAAATATAGATAATAGTTTTGAAAATTCACAGGACTACCAACTTGGTGATGGAAGAGTAGAGACAAACTATGGTGTTAATGAAAAGATAAAGTTTGAATATGACTACAACCCAGCTGATACATATAAAGGACTTCCACTAAGAGGACGCTATGTATTCGATGACTTTACTTATGAAAATAATAGTGGAAGACTTTCTATCGGAACTTCTTCTGAAGGCGGTCTAGGTGATCATGTACCTTTTGACTTTACAGAAACTCCTCGTAGAGTTATAAAGATTCCAAAGTTAAATGCGGCATGAAAAAATATAACTATTAATAGTGAATATAACAATAAGGCTATTCCACTTCTTCACTTTGGATCAGGAATTATTAATATCAGATCAGTTGAACCTGTATCTGAAGATACTATCCCATCAAGCTTTTACTCTATTAGTGATGATTACTTATCATTTATTAAGTCAAACAAAAATATAAGTTGAGAAACGGTGACTTCTTATTATGCGTAAATTAAGAAAGGTTAGGGTTCTAAGCTCAGGTACTAAAAGCGCATTATTAATTGGAACACCTATAGTTTTAGCGGGTGGTGGACTAGGAGCATTCTTTA
The DNA here is from genome assembly GCA_964439655.1 of uncultured Mycoplasmataceae bacterium. GTDB lineage: Bacteria > Bacillota_I > Bacilli_A > Mycoplasmatales > Metamycoplasmataceae > CAYTOW01. Next base: position 4,317 of record CAYTOW010000010.1, on the reverse strand, counting down.
TAGTCCAAAAAAGCAAAAGCCATAACTATGAAGTAACTAGAAATGAAAATGGTGGTTACGTTAATGGTCAAAATGGGCGAATGGGATATAGTCAACATTCAGTTGATCATAATAGAAATTCTTTTGGAACTATTATCTTTAATGATTTAAAAAATCAAGATTTATATGATATTTATCAAACGATAAAAATTAGAGATGGAAAAATCTACATAGACAATAAATTTAAATTGGCATTTTTTATGGCTGTATCTCACTGCATAAATCTTGTTGGCGGAAAATTATATTTTAGTGACTTAAGTATTTCAGGTGATAAGTATTCAATGATGTTTAAGTATGAAATTGAAGCCACTCATGAACTTTATGAAAGAATTTACACTATACAAATTAAAGATATGTTGGCATCTTATACATAATGTATAATGTATCTATGAATATAAAAGAATTAATTTATAAAAAATTAAAAGAGATAACTAAACAGAAATTTAATGACTCATCTGATATATATAAAATTGGCATCGATTCATTAGATCTTATTGAACTAGTTACCGATGCTGAAGAGGAGTTAAAAGTTACTCTTACTGATAAAGAACTAGAATCGATTAAAACTGTTGGAGATGTTATTAAAATCTTTAAATCTAAGAAGTAGCATTAGCTACTTTTTTACTTATAATATTTTTATGAAACAAGAGAGATTACAAAAACTTCTCTCACAAGCTGGGATAGCTTCAAGAAGAAAATCTGAAGAATTAATAAAAGCTGGTGAGGTAAAAGTAAATGGAAAAATAGCCACACTTGGCGATAAGGCAACTATGAAAGATGAAATAGTTGTTAAGGGTCAGCAAATAATAAAGGAAGAACCTGTTTATTATTTATTAAATAAACCAGAAAAAACTATCTCTTCTTTAAGAGATCCTGAAGGAAGAGCACTTGTTGTTGATTTAATAGATGATTCAAGACATATATATCCAGTTGGTAGACTTGATTATAATACAACAGGAACCCTTATCTTAACTAACGATGGAGACCTTGCAAATAAACTTGCTCATCCTTCAAATGAAATTATTAGAGTTTATAGAGCTCGTTTAGACGCGCCACTAACAGATAAAGAACTTAGATTTCTTAACTCTGAAAATGTTAAATTAGATAATAAAAAAGTTAAGCAAGAAGTAACTCAAGTTGATAAGAAGACATATGTTATTGTTTTAAAAGTTGGTTCTTATCACCACGTTAAGAAACTTTTTGAATTAGTTGGAAGAAGAGTTCAGGGACTAACAAGAATAGAATTTGCTGGACTTAGTCATGTTGGAAAACTCTCAAGAGGGCAATATAGAGAGCTAAGCCCAAAAGAAGTCAAAAGACTTAAAGGACTTGTCTAATGTTTTATAGATCTAATGATTTACTCAAATACAAACTTAATGTTTCTGAATATGGGCATTATATAAATAAAGATACTATCGAAAAAACTTCATGAAAAGATGTGCATAAAATATTAAACCAAATGCCTTCAGAAGAAAAAGAAGTTTTCCTTCACAATGTTATTAGTGAATGAGTAGATACTATCGAAGAGAATAGAGATACTTTTAAAGCTCTTAAAAGAATGATAAAAAAAAGCAAGATTAAGTTAAATAGAGTTGAGAGGGAAGAGTTATTTATCTTTGAGGCTAGAATCTTTGCTCTAGAAAGAGCAATAAAGCAACTTGATGTAAATATTAAATTAAAGCCAAAAGAAGTTGCATCTATAAGATATGAGAATGCAATACTTTTTAAAGATGTGAAAATATTAAAACTGATCAACAAAGGAACTTTAATAGTTACTAATAAAAGAGCATTATTAGTTAATCCTAAAGACCCGAGTATTTTAAACCAATTTCTCTTATCAAAAATTAAGAGGTTAAGGCTAGAGAACCAAGTGCTTAAGTTTCTATATAATAATAAGGTATATGCGTTGTCAATTTATGATAATAAAGTCTTGCTGAATATTTTGACCAATATAATAAACAAAAAAGTAAAGAAGGTGGATAATGGAAATTAAAAATGTAAAGATAGTAAATCATGATTCAACTATTGAATCAGCAAACATAGTTATTGAAAAAGGAAAGATAGTTTCAATAACACCAAGCAATAAAAAAAGTAAATTAACTTTAGTTCCTGGTTTTATCGATACTCATACTCATGGAGTTAGGGGTAATGATACTATGGATTCTAAAGAAGCTATAGAAGCAATATCAAAAGATAAAGTTAAGTTTGGAACTACTTCTTTTCTTCCAACAGTTATGACAGCTAAGTGAGAAGTTCTTATTCAAGCAACTAAAAATGTAGCAGAAGCAAAAGTTGAGGGAGCAAAAATTGCTGGCATTCACGTTGAAGGTCCTTTTATATCTATTAAGAAAAAAGGGGCTCATGATGAGAATTACATCATTAAAGGAACTCCTGAAAAACTAGATGAGCTTCAAGAGGCAGCAAAAGGAATGATAAAGAAAATGACTTTCGCTCCTGAAGAACATGATGAGTCTTTTGTTAAGGAAATCATTAAAAGAGGGATGACTCCAACGATGGGTCATACTAATGCTAGTGCTGAGCAAGCTCATAAAGCTATTGATAATGGAACTACTGCTGTTACACATATGTGAAATGCAATGACAGGTGTGCTTAACAGAAATCCAGGTGTTGCTGAAGCTACTCTTCAAAGAAGAGAAGTTTATGCAGAACTTATTATTGACTTTGTACATGTAGATCCTGAAACTGTTAAGTTAAGTATTAACGTTAAAGGTACAGATAGAATTGTTGGTATTACAGATTCAATAAGACCAGCAGGGCTTAAAGACGGACCTTCTACTTCTGGTGGTCTAGAAATAGTTAAAAAAGGATTACTAATAACTATTAAAGGAACAGAAACTATAGCGGGTTCAGCAGCTACTATGCACGATGTATTTAAAAATATAATTTCTCTAGGTTATTCTATTAACGAAGCAGTAGCAATGACTTCTTATAATGCTTCAAAGAACCTTAATATAGAAGGCGGAAGAATTGAAGAAGGTCTTAGCGCTGACTTTGTTCTACTTAAAGATAACCTTTCAATTCATTCAGTATATGTTAATGGTATTAAAAAATAATGAAAATACTTGCAATAGACTTAGGAGGAATGAGTTCTAAGATTGGACTATTCCATGACAAAAAAATTATAAAGAGATGAAATATTAAGACAGACCTTAATAATATTTTTCAAAACATAAAAGATAATTTAAGCGATCTTAAAGATGAGGATTATGATGAAGTCTCTTTTGCTACTCCTGGGTTTTTAAATCCAGAAAAAGGAATTATTAAACTTTCGGGTAATTTAGGATTAAAAGATTTTGATGTTCAAAAAGAATTATCAGAAATTTTTAAGAATAAAAAACTTCATATTATTAACGATGCTAATGCTGCTGCTTTAGGAGAGTTTTGAAAAGGAGCTGGTAAGGATTTTAAATCTATCGCCTTTTATACTATTGGAACCGGTATTGGTGGAGGACTAGTAATTAATGGAAACTTAATTTATGGTCAAGATGGTTATGCTGGTGAATTTGGTCATGGAGGAAATTTTCAAAATGAGCATGAATGTACTTGTGGTCTAAAGCATTGTATTGAACCTGTCTCAAGTGCAACTGGAATTGAAAGAGCTTTAACAAAGCATTTTAAAAAAGAAACAACTCTTGAATCGGTTGCCCAAGATTTTATTAATGGTGATATTAAGATCAAAGAGATTATTAAGAAAGCATTAATTCCACTTGCCCATCATATTGCTACTATAGAACTAGCTATAAACCCTGAAGCAATTATTATTGGTGGAGGACCTACTGCTATGGGTGAGCCTCTAAGGAAATTAATTGAAGAGAACGTAAAAGAAGTGCAATTAGATTTCATTAGTTCTTCAACACCAATACTACTTGCTACTACCAAAAATGATGCGGGTGTTTATGGCGCTGCATATTGAGCAATGCTTTGTGCTATTAAAAAATAATTAATTAAATATAGACATAAAACATTTTTTATGTATATAATGATTAAGTTATGAAAAACAAAAAGATGATTATAATTATGAATCGGATTTGAACTAATATGTTGTTCAATATTTCACAATTGTAATTATCGTCATATAACTATTGGCGATTCACGCCAATAAAAAACTGTAGAGGAGCGCTTACTATTAGTATGAACCGGAGCCGGTGGGCTAAGAAAGTTCTGAAAGGAGATAAGTGCCGAAGCATTTAAAACGACGGTTGAGAATGTTGGCGGGGATGCATAAAAGCTTCACGCTCTTGGTTATATAAACCTTGG
>CAYTOW010000009.1:17700-20013 GCA_964439655.1 uncultured Mycoplasmataceae bacterium | reverse complement strand
TCATCTAAATAATTACAAACTATTAAAAGATATTAGATAATTACTTTAAATAATAGTGAAAAAGTGTTATTTTTTAATCATTAAACTATGAAAAAGTGTTATTTTTTTACACTTAAAGTGAAATATACCTATTTTATAGTCTTTTAAAGTAATGAAAAAGTGTTATTTTTTAATCATTAAAACTATGAAAAAGTGTTATTTTACTATATCATATAGTTATGAACCAAAAAAAGATATTAATAAGAACGATTGAGAATAAGATTGTGAAATGGTATAAAGACAATAATAAAAAGCCTCTTTTATTAAATGGAATGCGTCAAGTTGGTAAGACCACAACGATTAATATATTTTTGGAGAAGTATTCTAAAAATAACTATATAAAATTAAACTTAATAGAAGAGAGAGATAAAGAAGTTTTTGATGATTCAGGAAGCTTTGATGAAATAATGACAAACATCGAAGCAATAAGTGGAAAGAAAATTAATAAGGATACAATCATTTTTATCGATGAAGTTCAAGAATCTGAAAAGGCATATAATTTTATTAAAATTGCTAATGACAATCCTAGTTACAATAATAATTTAATTTTGAGTGGTTCGTATATTAATAGATATGTTCTTAAAAATGAATATAAAGTAGCCCTTGGATCCTATCAGGAACTTATTATGTATCCATTAACATTTTATGAATATGTTTTAAATAAAGGTTGAGATTCAAAGTTAAAACATGTTGAGTCAGCTATTAAGAAAGAAGAAAAAGTATTAACTCAAATTCATAATGATTTATTATCTGCTTTAGATGAATATATTCTAATAGGAGGTATGCCTGCTATAGTTTTAACTTTTCTAGAGACTGGCAATATTGAAGTAGTCGAATCACTACTTTTAAATTTACAAGAGCAACAAAAGGATGATATACAAAGGGGTTTAACTAAACCTAGCAAAACAAAGATTATTCAAATATACAATTCTATTAAAAATACTATTAGTAGAACTGAGGGACTTAAAGTACCAAAATTAATGTTTAGTGATATAGATAAAAAAAGCAAGGCTCGTTATAGTAAATATAAATATGAGTTAGACATTCTCTTAAGAAACAATGTATTAACTCCCGTTTATCAGATTAATAATCCAAATATTGATATTGTAAATGATAAAAGAATTAAATTACTTTATAGTGACATTGGATTTCTTTCAAGATCAATAGGCCTTGATAATGTTAATAATGCAATTAAGGAAAAGGAACAAATTTTAGGATACATTACTGAAAATTTTGTTGCATTAGAACTACAATCGTACTATTGGCCTGATGAGCTTAAGTATTGATATAAGTCGAAAATGAAAACATCTAGTATTACTACTAATTCTAACGAGATAGATTTTCTTTTCAAATCTTTGCCAATAGATGTTAAATCAGGGAATAATGCTCAGACTTCATCATCTTTAAAGGCTTACTTTAAACTATATAATCCAAAGTATTCAATTATTATCTCAAGAAATAATTTTTCCATCAATCATAATACTAAAAGAATCAAACTGCCTTTATATTCAGTATGAATGTTAAAGAAAATAATAGATAAGTAATGAATTTATTATATTCGAACAACTATAGGTGTTTAAAAAATAAACTCTATGGTATAATTCTATTACAAATAGGGAGAAGAAAATGAACTTAATAGGAATAGAAATTTATAATTTTAAAACAATAAAAGAATTAAAAATGGACTTTAGGATCAATAAGGCATATTCTGACTCAAATGTTAAGTTAGGAATATATAAGAGAATCTTAAAAGAAAAGAATGTTTTACCATATGCAACTGTTTTAATGGGAAGAAATGCTATTGGTAAAACAAGTATACTTAATGCTATTTCTTTAGTAGATTTTTTATTAAATAAAGATCATAATGAATTTGAAGAAAAAGTGAGATGATATCTAGAGTTTTTTATTGAAAAAGAAGAATTTATCATTAAAGATAATGAATTAAGAACTTCCAACAAAAAAGAAAGAATATCTCAAATCGATGAAGATATTAAAAATAAAAATGGAAAAACATATGAGCTATATAAATCTATAAAAGATGAATTAACAACTAAACTGTATGAAAAATATAAGAGAGTAGATGGTGATGACATTCGCTTTACTTTAAAATTTGATGATAATGGCGCAGAAGTTATTTTAGAAATCACTCTTTCTTCTAAAGGAAATATTTTATCTGTTATTAACATCAACAACAAAGAAATAAAAATATCAAAATACTTAAAAAATATTATTTATGGCAACAATATTAGAGTTCATGATAATTTTGATGATATT
>CAYTOW010000009.1:1551-17600 GCA_964439655.1 uncultured Mycoplasmataceae bacterium | reverse complement strand
AAAAAATATTATTTATGGCAACAATATTAGAGTTCATGATAATTTTGATGATATTTTTAGAGGTAGAAATTTCTTAGGAAGCCGTACAAATGATTTATTTAATTTTCACTTTCGTACAAATGATTTATTTAATTTTCACTTTGAAGTATTGTTTGAAGTTCTAGGAGTTCAAAAAACTGAAAAATTATTAAAACTTGCAGATCCCAATATTACAAAAGTAACTTCGGTAAAAGACAAATTTAGCAATAAGAGAAGAATCAGTCAAATTTTCATCAATGGATCCCCTCAGTCAAGAGATGTTTTATCATCAGGAACAGTTAAATTTATTAAAATGAATTGACTATTTTGTAAGGCTATAAAAAATAAATCATCATTAGTTCTAATTGATGAGATAGAACTAAATCTTCACAAGGAGTTAATTAATGCATTAAAAGCTATTATGATAAGTCTTTATTCAAAATATAATATTCAATTTATATTTACAACTCATAGTCCAATAGCTATAGAAGATTATTTAACATATGCCCAAGTTCTTTCGATAGATATAGATGAGAGTGATATTCATAAAGTTACAAAAATCTCTTCTATTATGAATCCTAATGACAGTGCATATAACAATTATAAAAAAGGGTTTTTCGCTCCTTATCCTGATAAGGAACTATTACGTAATTCATTAGTGGAGATTTATTAATGATATTAGTTATTTCTCTTGAAGGGATTGAATCAAATACAGAAGTTCATTTTTATGATGGACTAGGCTATCATTGCAATTCAATAATTGAATGTATTGCTTTAGGACATCATTCAAGTAAAACTAAGGATGATTTTATTGGAAGAATCGTTAATGCGATGAGAGAAAAAAGTAACATAATTAATAAAATTAAATATGTATTTTTTATTGCAGATGGGGATGATCAACATGCAATGGAACCTATTATTAACTCAATGAAAACTGCACGAATTAAATTATTAGAATACAATAAGAAATTAAAATTTGAAGATAAGTTAATATTTGATAAAAATAAATCCTTTGACAAAGTAATTCTTCGGTTATTAGGTTATAAGAAAGTTAACGAATTAGATGAAGAAGCTAAAAAAATTTATAAGATAAGAAAGACGGGCACTTTTAAACGCTTATTTAATGAAATTATTGATTATAGAAAAGAGCTGTGAGATAAAAGTGATATTATTAATAGTTTAAGAAATATTAAAGAGATTATTTCATTTTCTAATCACTCAAAAATCATAGAAAAAATAATAGAAATGTTATCAAATAAAGACAAATAATTTTTATTAGTAAAAATATTTATTTCATACAAAAGTAAGTTAGCAAGAAAATTTAGTGGGGATTATATAATTCTTACTTTTTTATAACAAAGCATTAATATAAGTATAATTTTTTTATGTGAGAATTTATAAAATCATCAACTAATCCAAGTAATATGCTTTCAGGACACCAAAGAGAAGTAGCTTTTATAGGTCGTTCAAATGTTGGTAAATCATCTTTAATCAATGCTCTTACTAATAGAAAATCTTTAGCAAGAACTTCAAATACACCTGGGAGGACACAACTAATAAATTTTTTTCAAGATGGCAAAAAAACTATAGTTGATCTTCCAGGTTATGGATATGCTAAGATGTCAAAAACTAAGCAACGAGAGATGCTTGAAATGATAAGAGAATATTTTGAGACTAGAGAAGAGCTAAAAAAAGTATTTGTTCTTGTTGATACTTTAGTCGGGCCTACACCTCTTGATCTTGAAATAATTGAGTATCTTAATCAAATTGATAGAGATTATATAGTTGTTCTTACTAAGTGCGATAAAGCCAATCAATCTCAAATTCATAAGAGCAAAATTGCCATGGATAAATATGAAAATGAGTATTTTATCGTCTCTTCTCGTAAAGGGACTAATATTTTAAAATTACGCAACTATTTAGAATACATATATAATTAGGTTAAACAATTATTTAATAAGGAGTATAGAATTATGTCATTTTTAAATAACCCAGGTTTATGATGAGTACCATTTACAATTTTTGGAATTGTTCTTTTAATTGGTCTCCTAATAGGGTTTTGAAATGGATGAAAAACTGCATTATATTTTTCTATATGACCTTTTGTAGGGTTACTTATCGGTACTTTCACAACAAAGTATTTATTTTCTTTCTTACAGGGCTATACAATTCCAGGCATCGGTGACCTAAGTGAATTCTTATTAAAAAATGAAAGATGAACGACCCCATTATTTTTAATTATATATCTACTATTTTTCTATTTTGCTGCATTTAACTTTTATTGAATAGCAAGAAAAGCACTTAAAAGATATATTAAAGTATCTCAAAAAGAAGGGTATTCAACTATTTGATATAGAATATCAGGCGCTGGAATTGGTGTTATAACCGCTCTTCCTATGGCTGTAATGCTTACAAATGCCTCAGCCTTTGTTACTACAACAGAGAAGGATGATAAATTTACTTTTGGTACCTTCAACGATTATTTAGTTAAAGGATTAACTTTTGGCCAAAAAGAAGGTGGCTCACAAGTCTTCCCTGGACTTTCAGCAGCTCTAGTTCATCTTGGAAGTGATGAAAAACAAAAAGCTCTTATTGAGGACTTTAAAGGAATATTTGATGGGACAAAAACTATTTCTGAAGCAAACGTAGATACAATTAAAGCTATACTTAAGTCTCCTATAACTCTTGGTGCAGTTCTAGATATTGTTTCAAAAGATGAAACTCATAAAGCAGAAATTACAGATGCATTAAATGATCCAAATGTACTTAAGAATATAGGAGATACTGTTACTAAAACATTCGGTGGAAAATTATCTGCTCCAGCTGCAGTAAAAGATAGATTAGCTGAAATTCTTGATGGTTTTGTAACTGATAAATCTAGAATACCAAATATTGTTAGCGCTATATTTAAATAGTTAAATTATTACATCCATTTTGAATGTTTTTTTAAACTAAAGAAAGAATACAAGAGCTACGATATACCTTTATAATTGATTACATGGAAATGAAAGTATTCAATGCAACTCTAAACGATGAAGGAAGAACACTATTTAAGTTTCTTGTTAAGTCTTTTCCTGATGTACCTAAAGGAAAACTAGAATCAGTATTTAGAAAAAAAGATGTAAAGGTTAATGGCAAGCGTCTTAAGGATAAAAGATATATCGTAAAGCATGGTGATGAGATAGTGGTTTATGGTGTTTCATCTACTGGATACTCAACTAAGAATATATTTACAAAAATTAAATTTAATATTATTTTTGAAGATAAAAACATCTTAGTAATTGATAAACCTCATGGTTATCCAGTTCATGATGCTGAGAACTCAATTGATAATCAAGTATTAACTTATTTAAAGTTTATGCAAAAAGATTCATTTAAACCTTCACATATTGGTAGACTTGATAAAGTCACTTCTGGACTAATGGTATATGGAAAAACCTATGAGGCAGTTAAAGAACTAAATAAATACTCTTCTAATTTTGAGAAAGTATATGAATTTAAAAGTGATCTAAATAGGAGCATTACTACTGAGTATAAAATTGGGCATAATGAAGCAAAGAAAAAAGAAGAAGTAATGGAAGAGGGGAAAGCAACTAAGACAGAGTTTATTATCGTTGGCAAACATAAGTTTGCAAAACTTTATACAGGTCGTAAACATCAAATAAGAGTGAGTTTATCTAAACTTGGTTATCCAATTTATGGCGATTATAAATATGGTGGCAAAAAAGCAGATCGAGTTTATTTACATTCAGCACAACTTAAATTTCAAGGTATAAAAGGAAAGCTAGAATACTTAAATAATCAAGAATTTCTTTCTAATCCTAAATGATAGTAAAACACTAACAAAACCCCATGTTTATGGGGTTTTTAATGATTTTATATCAACTTTATAAACTTCAGCCTCTTTTTATTTTGTATTAGATTTTATATAATTATATAAATAATTATAAAGGAGATTTTATGCTCAAAAGTAATGAAAATAAAAATGAACTTGAAAACATAGTTGACTATGGTGAATTTCAGAATAATAAAAATGAAGAAACTAAGGCTAAAAAAGAAAAACGTAAAAAGAAAAATAAAAAAGAAAAAATCAAAAAACCTAAAAAAGAAAAAATAAAAAAACCTAAACTTGAGAAAAAGGCTAAAAAAGAAAAAATCAAAAAACCCAAAAAAGAAAAAATAAAAAAAGTTAAACCTGAAAAAAAACCTAAAAAAGAAAAAATAAAAAAAGTTAAACCTGAGAAAAAACCTAAAAAAGAGAAAATAAAAAAAGTTAAAGATAAAAAGAAGATTGATAAGATTGATAAAAAGATTAAGAAATATAAAAGTAAATCATATTTAAAGATAGATGATTTTACAGTTATCAATGAAGGTATTAAAAATAAATATGATGAGACCCTAACAATATCTTTAAATACAGAATCCAAATTAAAGAAACTAAAGAAGAAAAATAAGAATGGATCAAATGATGTTTATATTAATGCAACTAAAGAACAATTAGTTGAGGACAAAAATAAACTAAAAGAAGAGGAAGAGGTTTTTAAAGAAGAAATAAAGCAAATTAAAAAACTTAATTACTTTTCTAAAGGTAATCCTAAATTAAAAAATAAAGAAGGAAATATTATCGATGTTATAAACATTAATAAGATATATACATCTAAGCGTTTAATCTTCCATGCTCTGAAAAATGCAAACGTCTCATTTAAAAAAGGATCGTTTAATGTTATTCTTGGCCCATCAGGTTCTGGTAAAACAACACTACTTAATATGATCTCTGGTTTAGATAGGGCAACGTATGGAGATATCATAATTAATGATATTAACATATCTTGTTTAACAAATAGACAAGTAACACAATTCAGACGTAAGTATATAGGTTTTGTTTTCCAATCATATAACCTTCTTCCTTCACTTAATGTTTCAGACAATATTGATGTAGGTAGATCCCTTCAAGTTAAAAAGAAAGAAAGACGAAATATCGATGAACTTCTTCAAGAGATAGAACTAGGAGGTTCAGACAAAAAACGTGTATATGAACTTTCAGGGGGGCAACAACAAAGAGTTTCTATTGCTCGTGCCTTATCAAAATCACCTTCTATTCTTATCGGTGATGAACCAACTGGGGCTCTTGATCAAAATACTTCTCTTAAAGTAATGAGATTATTCCAAGAAATTAATAGAGAAAAAGAAACAACAATCATTATCGTTACCCACAACCCAAACATAGCTAGACTTGCTGATCAAGTTATATATGTTAAAGATGGTCGAATAGATAAGATTGTCAAACAAAAGGCCATTGATGCAAGGAACATAAAGGAGATTTAATTTGAAAAACTTATTTAAAAGTTCGTTTAGAAGATTCTTTAAATCTAAATTAGGACTAATACTAACAACAGTAATAGTATTCCTAACTGCAGCTGCATTTACTATGATGCACTCCACTGCAGCTACTTTTAATGCTTCATACAAAAAAGTTCTAGATGAAGGTAATGTTCATGATTTTACACTTTCTGAGCTTTATTCTTCTTCTGGAGATTTTGAATTAGATACAACTGATACGCATACAGTTTCTACAGAAATTGAAGATTATAAGGGGTCGTTCAAGACACGTAATATTCAAGATGAATACATTTACTTTACTTCTAAAGATATTTCTTCATCGATAACTTATAACTTCCAAGGGACAGAAATTCCTAGTAATACATTTGGAATGTTTAGAGTTAAGCGTTCAGATCTTGAATTAATTTTTGATCTTAGTGATGCTCAGCATATAAAAATAAAAGATGATGCAAAGTTACCATTTTCAATACTTTATGCATATGATAAATCAAATGGAAATCATTTCCGCGCCTTTGGTAAATCTTCCGAGGAATCAATGATTACAGATATTGACAAACTTAAAGATAGTGCTTCTAGAAATGATTTTATCCTTATAAAACCATCAAATATATTCACCCAGGGATCCTTTGCCACATGAGACAATAGATATTTAGATAAAACAAGACAAAGCAATTTAGCAGATAGAAGTCAATGACCTTACTTAGTTCTTGATCTTACAAAGAGTGCTGACTCTTCTCAAGTCTTTACGACTGAAGCTTCTACTAAGGACGAGGCAGGAACTCATCCAGAGTCAAGCGTTTCATTTAAAGATGTTGCAGCTTTTAAAAGTCAATTACTTGCTTTAATTCAACAAAATGCACTCCTTAAAGAAAGAGAAGTTTATAAAGTTAATAAAATTGTAGTTGATAAACAAGTAACTGATGGTGTTGAAACTCCGGTTGGTAAATATGCGCAACTAGATGGTCGAACATCTATACCAGCCTTATTTGATGGAAAAGTAAAAGATAATGCCTTGCCATTTCCTGAAATACTTATTGATAAAGGAAGTAATATAGATATTAAAAATACAACTGAGTATGGACAAGTAAAAGCAAAAATTAAATCCTATATAGATGATGTTGTTACATTCTATCAACGTCAGTCTTTAGTTGCTTCAGTTGAAAACGGGTTTCCAAAATATAAAGATCATCTTTTCCATGAAAAATACGTGCAATCTCTTTCTATCGATGATAAAAGCAATAGATTTAAAGTAGTAGATTCACTCGATAATGATGATGTTGATTCAATAGTTTTATTCCATGGAAGCAAACCATCTAACAATATTCCAGCACAAGAGAGAATGAGATCCTTATTTACAAAAATTATTTCAGAGATTCGTGGCGGATATGTTTATTTAGAAAATATAGATTATAAGACAGAGGGTGTCCCTCAATTTACAGCCTCTTCTGGGTATACTGGAAAGATAACAGTTAGTTATCAAGGGAACAGTCCTTCTAATTACATTCCATCAGGAATTTGATCTATACATTTTGAGATTCCTCTAAAAACCCTATTAGATCTAGCTCAACAAACTCCTGGATTGCAAAATCAAAAGGTAGAAATTCATTCTGAAAAACTGTATAAAATAACTGCTAGTTGAGATCAAGAAGTTAATAAACAACAAGTAGTACCTCATTCTATTCAATCGATCGATCCTGCTTCTTCACAAGTAATAGTTTCTCCATCGTATGCTGATAAGCACGACATAAAAGTAATGAGCACAGATAAAGCACTTAATGATGCTTCAAGTGATGTATTTATTAATGATCAAAAAGCATATCATAATCAAAACCCTAATTCAACAATCGTCGTTGGAACTAATGTTTATCAAGTTGTAGGTATTGGAACTACGCCAGACTATATGTTCCCAATTATAGATGAGAAATCACCTATTCCAAATGCAAATAATCAAGCAGTACTTTTTGTTAACTCATACGGCTTCTCTTCATTTCTAGATGCTTATCGAGGAAATAATCAAGAGAACTATGTTGCATTTAAATTCTATGATGATGTTCCAGATGATGTAAGAAAATCTGTATTAGAATCTATGGAAGCACATGCAGATGAAATAATGACACTTTCAGGATTTAAAGCAGTAAGAGCAAGAGAAGAGACAAAGAATGCATTAAATCTTTCATCTCAACGTATATTACCTATTAAAACTATTAAAGATACAATAAATGCTGTTTCATGAGTTATCCCAATAATTCTTATTATCGTTGTTGCCTTCATCGTTATGGTTATCATTAAAACTCAAGTTTCGGGAATGAAAAAGCAATTTGGTATCTTGATTGCAAATGGTTATTCTAAAATGCAAGTAGCTTTCTCTATGACCACAATAGCCTTGCTTGTAGGTTTAGCAGCGGGTATTCTAGGCTATATAGCTGGACACTTCTTAGAATATGCCTTCACTGGCGCCTTTGATTCCTATTGGACTCTGCCTATTGTAAATCAAGCCTTTTCTTGAGTCTCGCTCTTAATTGTTACTGCATGACCAGTAGTAGGTATTGGTATCTTTGCTTTCTTTGTAACGATGTGAGAAATGCGTGGACCTTTAGTAGCATTGCTTAATGGGAATGAATCTAAATTTACCCAAAAAGTAGCTGCGACAATAACTTCACCTTTTAGATACTTTGGAATTAAGACTAAAGCATCCTTATCAATTTTAGGAACAAACTTATTTAAAATGATTCTTACTTCAGTAGCTTTAGGTCTTTCCATTATCACTCTTGCAGTTGCCTTTACTACGATGGGAAAATTTGGTCTTGCAAAAAATAAATCGTTAGAGGACAATCACTATAACTTTAAAGTTAATTTATTATCACCTACAACCTCTGGTGGTGCTTTATCTGCTATAACTCTAGATGAATTATATAAAGGAGAAGATTCTTTAAGAACTTCTCCTGATGGGGATAAAGCATATATTTATATACCAAACGCACATGATGATAAAGGTAAATACGCATTAGATTTTCTTAAAAATAAAATTCAATTAAAAGCTCTTTTAAATGTTGATGTTGGTGGAGCAGGAATTTCTACTAATCCTTGAACTATAGCCTCATCATTAATGCCTTCTAACCAAAAACACGATGCAGATGCTCGTAATCTTAATTTTATGAGATATATTTTAAAAGTTAACTACAATAAAAGAAACGATCAAAAAATACATCCATTATTAAAATCAATTGCAGATCAGCTTGTTGTTGATTGAGATCAATATGATAAAAATAATGTAGTTGATTCTTCATCTTCCTTCAATAAAGCACAATTCTTTAATGTCGGACTTTCAGCAGCTAATGGGAAAACTGCTACTGAGATACTAAATCCAGAATATGTACATTTAGTTATTAGCTCTCTAAGAAAATTAATTAAGGAAATTATCGATAATCCTTCATCCGAATTAAAAGATACATTACCTGCTCTTATTTCCTATGGGCATCCAATTATTGAGCACAACGATGAAAAGTACACTTATATCTCAACCTATTCAGAGTTTAAACAAGGATCTAAAATAACTCATGAAAAATTTGATATTGTTGGAGTTCAAAAAGATTCAACTAAATATACTAAAAATGATGTAGTTTTAAAAATAGAAGAATATCAAAAAAATAATCCAAATTCAAATGAAGTCCCAGTTGTTATTAACTCTTACCTTGCTTACAAATATAAGATTGGTGAAGGGGATACATTTGATGGAGTTATTAACAATAGATTAGATAGATATAAGGTTCTATTTGACAATCCTAATCCTCCTGTAGTTCATCGTAAATTTATAATTGTTGGAGTTGATGAAACTTATAATGGAGTTAAAGTTATTACTTCACAAAAAGTTGCTAACGATGTTCTCGGATACAAAAATAATGACTTCAATGGAATATTTACAAGTGAAAAAAGTCCATTAGTACTTCAAACAATAAACCTTTATTCAAAATCTGGAATTTATCCTGGTTCAGATAGGATATCAAGTTCTCACGGTGTTCAAACTAATTTATTGCAAGCTTTAAAAACTGGTGGAAAATATCCTTGAAGTGGAAAATCTCAAGTTCAAAATATTTCACAGTTTACAGGAATTTTCTCTGATACACCACTTAATATTGCCTACTCATCAGTTGATTGAAATAAAGTATCTGTAGTAACGTTTAAAAATATTTCAGATCTTTCAGAGATAGTTATATGGGTAATAATGAGTATTATCATCCTTATATCAGTTCTCTTTGTAGCAATGATTTCCTCAATCATAACCAATCAATCTAAGAAATTCCTTGCTACTATGAAAGTTATGGGATATAAAACAAGTGAGATTCGTAAGATGTTTTTAGGCGCATTTGTACTTCCATTATTCATTTCATTAGCAATTGCAATTCCTGGAACTATATTTGCTCTTGGTGCAATTGAGTCATTAATTATGAACTTTGGGGACATAGTTATTCCACTAACGATGACTTGGTGGGAAATACCAATTGCAATATTAACGGTTATAATTCTTTTTATAGGAGTATTCCTAAGCAGCGAGCATGCGATAAAAGATACATCGCTAACCCAGGCGTTTACGTAGGAGGGCAGAATGTTAAATGAAGAAATAAACAAAGAAACAACATTAGCTGAAGATTTAAAGACAACATCTGTTGCTCCTTTAAGTAATGAAAAACTCTCTGAAGAAACTAAGAAAAGTAAAGTAAAGAAAAAGAAAGAAAAAAAATCTCCATCAAAAGCATCAATTAGACACAAAGAAAGAATGGCAAAACAAAAAGCTAATTGAGAAAAAAGAATTGCTAATAGTAGAGTAGTAATTAAAAAGGCACCGAAAAGCTCACCTAATGTTATTGAGATAAAAAATATTAGGAAAGTTTTTGGTACATTTGAAGCTCTTAAAGGAATATCTTTTAAAGTTAAAAAAGGCGAAAGAATTGGACTAATTGGTGGTAATGGTGCAGGTAAAACTACTGTTACAGAAATAATTGCCGGAATTAATAAGCCTACCTCAGGGACAATTTTATATGGTTTTGATTATAAAGAATCTCCTAAGGAAGGTATTGGTATGCAGTTCCAACAATCTACTTATCCTTCTGGACTTACTGTTCAAGATATTATTGGCTTTGCAATAAATTTACGTAAACTTTCAATAAGTAAAAGAGAACTTGTAGATTTACTTGAAGTGTTTCAAATGACTGCTTTTTATAAACGTAAAGTTAGATCTCTTTCAGGTGGTCAACGTCAAAAACTTAATATCCTGCTTTCTATTATTCATAATCCTCAAATTGTAATTTTAGATGAGCTTTCAACTGGACTTGATATTTCAGCTCGTGAAGAAATTATTAAATTTACTGATGAGTTTCTTGCTGAACGTAATATGTCAGCTATTCTTATTTCACACCACATGGCTGAAATAAGTTCTTTATGCTCAAGAGTTGTTGTTTTAGATAATGGACTTGTTGCTGATATTAAAACTATTGATGAGATAGAAAAAAAACATGGAGGACTTAGCGAGTATACTAGAAAATTAATTGAAGTATCTAATGCTAAAACTGTTGCTCTTGCTAAAGGAAAAACTTCAGAAAAAGATAAACAACGAGAAGAAAAAGAAAAAGCTAAAGAAGAATCTAAAAAAGCAAGAGAAGAAAAGAAACACCAAAAACAAGATCATAGAATTAAGGCAAAAGAAGAGAGACTTAAAAATAGAAAAGTAAAAGCATACGAAGCAAAACAAAAACGTATTGAAGCTAAACTAGAAAAAGCCGATAAGCAAAAATTAATTAATAAGAAGGATAAAAATACTTCTGATGGAGGTGATAAGTAATGAGAGCAACACTTAAACTTTTAAATTCATACTTTTGAAAAACTTATTATGGCCCTATACTTGCCTTCATTTTCCCTGTTATTCTTTTAGGGATTCTTGGTAATATTTTCCGGATTGAATATGTTTATCCAGGTATTATTGCAATGTCATTTCTATTTATTGGATTGCTTTCATTGCCACTTGCTATTATGGAACTAAAGCAATCATCACTATTTAAATATATTGGTTCCTCACCAGTTAATCCAATTAAATTTTCAATAACAATTATTTTATTTTATGTATTCATGGCAATTATTACAGCAATTATTATCTTAATTTCAACAATTGCTATATTCTTCAAACAAGTATTTCCTGATGCTGGCTTTAAGCATGGTATCCTTGGAGGGATATTTACAACATTTAAAGGAGCTTCTTCATTCTATGTTTCAGTATTTGTTCATCTAATATTTGTTATCGTTTTCGGACTATTAATTTCAACGTTATCTAAGACACCTCAACAATCTTTAACAACCGGATTAATAATTCTTATTCCATCGATGTTTTTATCTGGAATGATTTTATCTGTTGATATTATTGGTCAGTCTCCACTTCTTAACTGGATTTCAAGGCTTATTCCATTTAGATATACTACAGGTAATATCGTTATTTCTTCTACACCTATCGATCAAATTGGTGATATGTTCCAAATTCTTCCTAGAGATCAAAAGATTCTTATCTTTAGAAAAGAGAATGTTAATCCTGATGGATCTGTAACATTGCAATCATTAGTGCAACAAAAAAACTTTGTAGTTCACTCAATGGAAGAGCTAAAACATGCACAAATGGAACTCGGTAATATTGAAGATGCACTAAAAGATAAACACTTATATGATTTAACTTTTGGTGTTGCACTTCAAAATGATGCTAACTATTCAGATAATAATATATTTATGTGAAAACATCCTTGATCTGTACGTAGGATTCCACAAGTTGATTTAATTCAAGCCTTTATTAAAGATTATTTTGGCTCATTCCGTGGAAGTGGTGGTTCTACCGATTGATCAAAACTTGAACCAATTGCAGGACAAATTGCTAAGGGAGAATTTGGATGACTTGATATCTTTATGAAACAAACAAATGTTTTATATACAAAGGCAGATAGAGTGTTAAACTTAATGCTACCATTATCACTTTCAGTTGCAATGTTATGATACATTTCTAAAAACTTTAACTGGTCAGCTAGATAGCTTAAAAGGAGGAACTATGGCAACAAAAAAAGAAATACTATATAAAGTTCTTGGTGTCACCGGAATTATAGGTATACCTACAGCAGCAACCTTAGGTGTTGTTTTAGGCACAAAAGAAACTAATTATAAATTTGTTCAAAAACCAGCAGTAACTGTTGGTGAAAAATATTTTGATAAAGTTATTCATACCGCTGACGGTGTGGATGATTCTTATGCAATGTCACATATACTTGCTCCTAATAAAGGACATAATCTCTTAGGAAGATATGTCAACCTTTCTCGTAACTATGACCTACAACACATTAATAATCTTATTGCTGTTGATACAAAAACAGGAAACAGAACTCCAGCACTTTTATATTTAAATATAAAAATGTCAGATATTTTAAGTATTACTCAGTTAAATCGTGAATTTGAAAGAATTAATAATATTCTATTTGAGGAAGGACAAAAAACTGATGATTCATTAGGTGTTTATGCCCAAGTAGATGTGCCGACAAGATCAATATTTGTAGTTGCTTACAAACTTAAACCCCTTGATGATTCAATAGGAACTATAGTCAATGGTCAAAAAATGACTAAGCAACAATTAGTTAAAGAGTTTATTTCTGCACTTCCAACACAGGAAAAAATTGAAGAAAATATGAGATCTCATGACTATTCTTTTGATAAGAGATTCAGACAGATTGTTCTTAGTCAAGCTGTAGTAAATCCTGCTACGCTTGCATGAATGGGTATTTTTGATAATCCAAATGGATGATTTTCTTCATCAATAAATGATGCCAAGGAAGCATTTAAAAATATTCATTTCACCTGAAGTAAATTTAATCTTAATAAACGGATTGAAACAAAAAATCATGAATCACACATTTATCTAGATAGAGATGAAGAGACAAGTGGTGATTTACGAGATTTTTATAGATACAGGGATGAAAATAATGATGGTTCACTTGTTTCCTTTCCATTTGTTGTTAGAACCGCTTCAAGTGAACCTAATTGGGACTCCGATTTAGAAGGTTTTAAAGAATTGTTTCAAGCAGGAATTTATCCAACTGTTACACCTGTTATCGATTGGAGAGAGAACCTATTAATTTATAAATTTACTTTTTATGATGCTTCAGATGGTAAAGCTGTTGTTATTTCAACAAGTTTAGAAGATACAGTTAGAAATCCAGCGGGGGTTTCAACTTATAGAATTTCAATTCCACTTGATGTTTTTGCTCCTAAAAATAATAAGGATTTTTCACTTGAAAGTATGAAGGAGTTTGTAAAAAATAATACCTCAGTTTTCGATAAGGGAATAAGTTCTAATAAAGAGGCTGGACATGGTTATATGTCACCAGAAACAAAGGCGGCGGTTGATAAGAGTATTAATGACTTAAATACAAAAGCAGATTTTGGAAGATTTATTTTAAAGAGTTTTTGCAACCTAGATAAAAACAATCTTAACTCTCCTTTTGCTCACTATATTAATAGAGACTTAATAGGTGATGGGCTTAAACTTATTGGTAAATTCCTTCCCGGGCTAAAAGCTCCAATAGACAATTTTATTGATCTTATTCGGAAATTAAAAGATTCTTCCTCACTAAAAAACCCAACACAATCAAGTGACTTAAAGGGGATTCTAGCTAGTGATGCTTTTGCAGAAAAAATTGTTGATTGGTTAAATCCTATTATCGCTCTAGAAGAGGGAAATAGACTAGATGGAGAAAATAATCAATTTAACTTTAATCCTTACCCATTTGTTTATAGATTCTGTGCTCAATTTGCTTATGAAGAACCAAGAATAAAAACAGGTCATGAAGTAAATTCTGCTACAAATGCTGATGGGCAAAAATGATTAACTAAAAGTGATGGAACACCAGCAAATAATGGAGACTTTTCATGGGCATCAATTCCTGAGTTAACTACAATTTCTTCTACCGAATATGATGGTAGATATAATCTATATGATCTTTATACACTTGTTGCTAGTTTTTCTCACCTATCAGTAAGAGTTTTTGATTATCTAGAAGATAAGGAAAAAAATCAAGTAGCTGACATTAAATTTAAAGAAGACTTAAACATCGATACAACCGGAACTATAACAGAGCTTATTAATTGAGCTAAGTCAAATAATTTAATTCCAATAGAGGCGGGGATAAATGACATCATTGCTGATCCATTTAAATATCTTCCTCATCTTATTAAAGGTATTGCAAGAGGAGTGCCAATTCCAAGAGATATATTAGAAAAAGGTCTTCCTATTTTACCAATACCAGGGCTTTCAGCGGCCGATATGAAAATACTAGTAGAGGAGTTATCAGATCTTTTAAGTGATAAAGATACTGTTATTGCTCTATTTGATATCTTAAGAGGGAAGCATTCTATTGATGAACTTGTAGATATGATTATTGACAAGCACGGTCTTCTTATTATGGATGAAAATGGACTTAATCTTGATGTAATATTAAATCTTATTAAATCAATTCTGGATAGAAAAGCTGATCCACAAATTCCTGGAGATCATGATGCCACATTTATTGATCCAAGTTTATTAGCTAGGTTAATGAACATATTAACCAAAATAAATATTATCCCACCTCAGTTTAGGTCTCTTTTAACAGCGCAAAATATTGGTTTATTACTGGATATGATTAACGATGGTACTGCATCTGAAGTATTAAAATTTGGTATTGAAGTTATGAATGTTGGATTACATGAGGAACTTAGTGATGAACATATTGCAGAATTCACCGATGAATTAGAAGAACTTTTAGTGAGAATTGGTAGAAATAAAGTCTATCCTATTAATGAAGAAACTGCACAAATCCTTTCACATGCTATAGTTAATCTTCTCCGTCATGGTATTTCTTCAGAGACTGATGAGAATTCCTTAAGTAAAATTATTTTGGCAATTGGAAACATTTTAAAGATACCATCTGATATAGTAGACATAAAACCAATTGCTGATATGCTTAGTTTAATTATTAATGGTAATCCTGATCATCCAAGTGGGCTTTCTTCAATCATTGAAGATGAAGATTCTTTTAAAACTTTAATCAATGTTTTATATAAGAATGACTTTATTTCCTCTTTTATTATTAGGTTTCTTCCAAGTTCAATATTGAAATATATAAATATGTTTAATACTCCTGCTGCCCAAACTGAACTTCATAATGCTATTCATGGTCTTTTATATGGTTTTAATACAGAAGACGACTATAATGCCTTTTTAAAATTAGTAGATGCTCTTATCCCGAATATCAATCTTTTTGATATCGATATTCCACAACTTGGATTGATAGGAACAACTTTTAGAGAACTTCTTTCTAATATATATAAAGGAAATGCACTAGGTGTTTTTAATGCTGGGCATGAGATATCTAGAAAAATAAGTGACTTTTTACACCATGGTATATTAGGCTATAGTAGTGGCACTGAATTTAAAGAAGCTCTTCATCAAATATTAACAACTCCTATATCAGCTGCTAATCTACAATTAATGAGTCTTTTACCAGGCGATATTAGTGGCATTATTAATAAGATTATGGATAAAGCAGATAAGATTTGGGAAGCTATAAATTCCTTGCTTACAAAACCACTTAGTCAAATAGATAAAACTGATGTAGAAAATATCATTGCTACAT
>CAYTOW010000009.1:0-1451 GCA_964439655.1 uncultured Mycoplasmataceae bacterium | reverse complement strand
ACAAAACCACTTAGTCAAATAGATAAAACTGATGTAGAAAATATCATTGCTACATTTAAAATATTTGTTCCTACAATTACATTACCACAAAAGGCATCTGAAGGAATAATGCAACTTAAGGAAAGCGGATTATTTACTGAAAACTATTTTGGTGAGACAGACAGTGTTGATTTAATAATACAAATGATTAAGGTATTTTCGCCTGAATTACCTGCAGGAATTGAGTCTATATTAAGAGACATTATTTGGGGTAGAAATAATATTGGTGGTTTAGCTGGTAAAGTTGCTGATGATATTGTAGCTAAAATAGAAAGTATTTTTGGAGAGAAACCAACAGTAGAATTATTAAGTGTTATTCAAGGAGCTGAGACTTCTTCTCATCGTAATGGAGTAATAAGAGATATGGAATCTTCATTAAAAGATTTAGCGGGGATGTCAAGGGATGAGATTATAGCTAAATATACAAAGAGCGGTCTTGTTGATTTTGATGGTCTTTCAGAACTAAGATCAAGAATAGACAAGCTAATAGCAGATATTAAAGTTACAAATGAAGAACAAGAGAAATTCAATGCTTATTATAGTGAAATAAAAGCGATTCTTGATGATAGACAAATTGCTATTGATAAGTATTCTCCACATACTGAATTACTTCCAGCTGCAGACGATCCTACAGCTGAAGAGAATGCATATTCTGAAGCATTAGAAAATTTAAGACAAGCAGGAATTACAAACATTAAAGAAATGTTTGAGGCCTTTAAAGTTGCAGCAGCAGCATATGAAAATGCTATTAAAAGAGAGAACTACCTAGCAACTCATAGGATTAAAAATATTTGAGGAAATTCTGAATTCAAAATATTTAATACACAAGGAGCAAATGCTGAAGCATTAGTAAAAAGATATCTTGAAGGTGTTTCATTACAACATCTTCTTCGTGGGGATGAATCTAAAGATATAAGTGATGAAAATCATGGTTGACAAGTTGCTGCTGACTTAGTAAAACATTGAAACAAGCCTGATAATTACTACTTATTCTTTCTGCCATCAGGTGTAAGTAAGCACTATCCAAATGATCCTGATGTAGAAGCTGCTAATAGGGGTGGATATATAAATATTGAAGGATGAGGACCCGAGGTAGAAAAGTTAGTTAAAAAAGTTGCAGAATCAGCAAGTAGTAGGATAGGTAACCGCGTAAATAGTTATGTCACTTTTATTATTGGAGATTCATGAACCAAAGTTGGTGCAACATCAACCGGTGTTAAAAGTGTAAGTGATGTAGAAAATATATTTGAAGTTCAATTCTTAAAAGCACTTGCTACTTATGATTTTAAATGATTAGAAGATCATCATCTTGTCGAGGAAATTCCAACTGGTGAACTAAAAGCGGTCAACGATCTTCATCAAAAAATTCGTGATGCTAAAAATGCTGCATTCGCATCTATAAGTAATAAATT
>CAYTOW010000008.1:0-20630 GCA_964439655.1 uncultured Mycoplasmataceae bacterium | reverse complement strand
ATATTTATCCAAAAATTGAAGAGGTGGGTGCTAAAGTGAAAGAACAAGTTACGATGAAAATGTTTAATAACTTATCTGAGAAGGTCAATAATTTATCAGATAAGGTAGATAATCTTTCAAACAAAGTAGATGTTCTATCAACTGACTTTAGATCATTTGTTAAAAATCAAGAAGAGTTTAATCAAGAGCAAAGAGAATTCAATCAACATGTTTTTAAATTCATGGAACGTCAAGATAAATTTAACAAAGAGCAACTCGAGTTTAATAGAGCAATCATGCAAAGACTTGATAATATTGTTGTAAAAAATAATCTTTCAGAATAATAAAATAGTTTATTTTGTTATTTTTTTTATAGAATAAGTATATATGGCAAATATAATAGCTTCAAGTAAAACAGTTCTTTTTGCTTTACCAAATGTTGAGGACCTAGGTCAAAAGGTAGCAAATAAACTTAAAATAAAACTTTCAAAGATTAGTAGAACTGAATTTGCTGATGGAGAAACACTCCTTAAAGCAAATGATACTGTTCGTAGTAAAGATGTTTTTGTGCTCTCTTCTAATGCGCGACCAGTAAATCAAAATATTATGGAGCTTCTAATATTTATCGACTCACTTAAAAGAGCTTCTGCCAAAAGTATTACAGTAGTTATTTCATACTATGGATATGCACGTCAGGATAGAAAAGCTGCTGGACGTCAACCAATTGCTGCTAAGCTTGTTGCTGACTTACTTGAAAAAGCAGGTGCTACAAAAGTTATCGCTTTAGATCTTCATAATCCATCTATTCAAGGATTCTTTAATATACCAGTTGATGATCTTAAAGGACAATATGTTCTAGCACCAGAAATAAAAAAAGTAGGAAGATTTACCGTTGCTTCTCCAGACCATGGTGGAGCCGTGCGGGCAAGAATACTAGCAGAGCTTATCTCTAATAATGTCGATATTGCTATCGTTGATAAACGTCGTACTGGTCCAAACAAAAGCGAAACATTAGGTATTTTAGGAAATGTTAAAAATCGAAATGTCGTTATTATTGATGACATTATCGATACAGGTGGAACGATTATCAAAGCTGCTAAAGCTCTTAAAAAAGCAGGTGCTAAAAAAGTTATCGTTGCTGCTACTCATGGTCTTTTTACTAGGGGCTTTGATGCCTTTGAAAAATCAGGTGATATTTCAGAGGTATTAATTACCGATTCAGTTCCAAGTGTTAGAGCTATTAAATCTAAAAAACTAAAGGTAATTTCTGTAGCAGAGCAATTGGCTAAAGTAATATCTGCGACGATGAAGTCTAAATCTGTTAGTGCTATGTATGTAAAAATGAAGAAAGAAATATAACTTTTATAGTTATATTTTTTATAATGTAACTATGAAAATAGTTATTACTGGTCAAAGCATTAAGATTGGACAGCTTCTTAAAAAGATTAATCTTATTCAAACTGGAGGACAAGCATCTTTTTTTCTTGCTGAAAACAAAGTTAAAGTAAATGGAATTTCTCCTCAAGGAAGAGGAGCTAAAGTTAAAGTTGGTTCTACAGTTTCAATCAACGATAAGCTTTATGAAATAGTTTCAGAATAAAAAATACTGATTTTTTTATTTCAGTATCTTTTCTAAATATTGCCCAGTGAAGGATTCTTTAACTTTTGCAACTTGTCGTGGAGTTCCAGTAGCTATTACCTTCCCTCCATTTATTCCTCCCCCAGGACCAAGATCGATAATATGATCTGCAACTTTAATCACATCGAGGTTATGTTCAATTACAATAACTGTATCACCACCATCAACAATTCTATTTAAAACCGTAATTAATTTTTTAACATCATATTGGTGAAGCCCAGTTGTTGGCTCATCAAGAACATAAACTGTTTTACCTGTAGGTTTTTTTTGCAGGTAAGTTGCAAGTTTAATACGTTGAGCCTCACCACCTGAAAGAGTTGTAGCTTTTTGGCCAAGCTCTATATAACCAAGTCCAACATCAACTAATGTTTGGATTTTGTTTTTTATTTTTGTATTATTCTCAAAAAATTTAACTGCTTCTGAAACTCTCATATCTAATATATCTGAAATAGATTTACCTTTATATTTAACTTCAAGAGTTTCTTGGTTATATCTTTTGCCACTACAATGATCACATTCAACATAAACATCAGGTAAAAAGTGCATTTCTATCTTAATAACTCCATCCCCATGACACTTTTCACAACGTCCTCCATCGACATTAAAACTAAATCTCCCTTTTTCATATCCTCTTGCTCTAGCAATTTGAGTTTTAGAAAATACATCTCTAATGTCATCAAAAACTGAAGTATAAGTTGCTGGATTTGAACGTGGGGTACGTCCTATAGGTGATTGAGAGATAATAACTATTTTATCTATGTTTTCAATCCCATTTAATTTTCGGTGTTTACCGGGAGTGATAAAGGGATTTGATATTTGTTGCTTTACAGCTTTTGAAAAAACTTCATTAACTAGTGATGATTTACCTGAACCAGAAACTCCTGTTACAGCAATTAATTTCCCAAGAGGGAATTTGACACTAACTTTATTTAGGTTGTTTTCCTCTGCCTCAACAACTTCGATAGTTTTGCCATTACCGCCTCTTTGCTTAGTTGGTAGTTCTATCGTTTTTCTTCCAGCAAGAAAATCACCTGTAATAGACTTTTTGTTAGAAGCAATTTGTAGAGGAGTTCCTTGGGCAACTACTTCCCCACCATCAGCTCCTGCTCTTGGTCCAATATCAATGATATGGTCAGCAGAGCGGATTGTCTCTTCATCATGCTCAACAACAATAAGGGTATTACCAATATCTACCATATGCTTCAGGGTTCTAACTAACTTCTCGTTATCTTTTTGGTGAAGTCCAATTGAAGGCTCATCTAAGACATAAAGTACTCCAGTAAGGTTTGAGCCAATTTGTGTAGCAAGTCTAATACGTTGAGATTCTCCACCAGAAAGAGTTTCTGCTCTACGATTAAGAGTTAGATAATCAAGTCCAACATTAGTTAAAAATGATAATCTATCTGAAAGTTCGTTCATTATTAAAGCAGCAATTTCAGTATCAGACTTATCAAGATTTAGTCCTGTAATGATGTTTAATGCATCTTCAATAGAATGATTTACTAATTCAGAAATGTTATAACCACCAACTTTAATAGCTAAAGCATGTTTATTAAGTCTTGTGCCATTACAATGGTCACAAGAAATATCAGACATAAAGTTTTGGCGATATCAAGTTCTTATTTGCTCTGAAGTAGTGCTTAAATGTTTTCTTTCAATCTCATCTGCTATTCCATTAATAACTTCATATTTATCGTATGTATTTCCAGACTTAGAAATAAGAGTATAAGAAATCTCATCTTTAGAACCTCTTAAGATGATATTAATTTCTTTCTTTGTTAATTTTCTTAATGGAAGATCTAAATCGATATCACTTTTTTCTAGAAGTATTTTAAAAGTTTGCCATTCAAGATTATCTGTGCCAATAGTATTTTTAAAATACTTTATTCCACCTTGATTTATTGAAAGATCCATATTAGGCATTAACTTCTTAGGATCTGCTGTTAGCTTAACTCCAAGACCTTTACAAGAATTACACATCCCAGCTGGTGAGTTAAATGAAAATAACTTAGGCTCAACTAGAGGCATATTGAAATCACAATGAGGACAAGCATGGAATTTAGAATATTGTTTCTCTTCCTTTCCAACAAAATCTACCTTAACAAGTCCTTTACCATATTCAAATGCTAATTCTAGAGCTTCATTGATTCTTGAGGTATCCTCTTTGTTAAGAACAATACGGTCAACAACGATATCGATGTCATGTCTTTTGTTTTTGTCTAAAGTAATCTCATCGTCCAAAGAAAGGATGTTTCCATTAACTTTAACCCTCAAGAATCCTTCTCTTCTTAATTTATCAAAGAGATTTTGGTGTGTTCCTTTTTCTCCTCTTGAAATCGGAGCAAGTATTATTAATTTACTTCCTTCTTTAGATTTATAAATATCGTCGATAATATCTTTTGTTTTTTGTGCCGTTATCTCTATTTTATGTTTTGGACAATATGCTTTACCTACTCTAGCATATAAAAGTCTTAGATAGTCATATATCTCAGTTACTGTTCCAACAGTAGAACGAGGATTGTTATGTGTTGTTTTTTGTTCAATAGATATAGCAGGTGAAAGACCTTCGATTGAATCAACTAAAGGTTTTTTTGTTCCGCCAAGAAATTGACGTGCATAAGAAGAAAGTGAATCGACGTATCTTCTTCGCCCCTCTTCATAGATAGTATTAAAAGCTAAAGAAGACTTTCCTGATCCTGAAACTCCGGTTAAGACAATTAACTTATTTTTAGGCAGTTTTACATCTATATTTTTAAGATTATTTTCTTTAGCGCCTTTAACGATAATATATTTTTGAGATTCTTTCATAATATTAATTTTATCAAAGTTAGATATCTATATATAATATATATATTATTAAAGGAGATTTAAATGAATCCATTTGCAGGACAATTACCAAATGTTCCGAGTGTTAAAGAACTTTGGCAAAATGAAAAACAACAATACAGAATTTGAATAATTCTTTTTGGAATATCCATTTTATCTATATTAGCATTAATACTAGCTTCTATCATATTGACACAAATGGGAGAAGGGAAGCAAGATATAATAAATGCATGAAGAAAATATTTTAAGGGAACTGGTTCTCATTCATTTGATGATATTAATGGATGAGCTCAACAAAAATTTAATTGAAATCAAACAATAATGCCTTCAATAATGGTGACTATGGTTGGAGTAGGTGCAATGCTATTTCTAACTACAACTATTAAGTCATACCAAAACAAAAACTTTGCTTTTATCTCTAACTGATCAACATTCTCAGTTGGTATGGGAGCAATGATTGGTTTTGTTCAGTTAATGAGACAAGCATGAGCACCACACCTAGTTACTCCTTTTAGTACTACTGGTGGTATTATGATGTTCAGTGCTTATATATTGTTTATAGTTATTTGATTATTAGCATCTTCACCACTTGTTAAGATAAGAAGACAATTCCAAATATCAATGAGAGTTGAAGCAATTAAAAACGATCCTCGTTATCAACAAGCAATGGCTAATGGTGGTATGGGAATGCAACAAGGACCTTTTGGTGGGGCAGGAATGCAACAAGGCCCATTTGGCATGGGAGCAATGGGAGGCATGGGTGGAGCAGTTCCCCCTCAACAACCAATGCAACCTCAGCAGCCACAACCAAACCAACAAGTTCAACAACCACAGCAACAGACACAAGTAGTTGAAAAAACTCCAGCTCAAAAGCGGAGAGAAGCACTTGAGAATATGACTGTTTCAGAGCTTAAAAAAGTTGCTTTAGAATTGTCTATCTCTGGTCATAAAGACATGAGAAAATCAGAACTAATTGAAGCTATTATGAGAGTTAGTGAATAAAAAAAGGCTTATGCCTTTTTTCTTTGTATAAACACGTTTACTGCAGCTTCTATTAATGTTGCGGTTGAACGACCTGCAACAACTGGTATTTCATATAAAGGTAATGATGCACCTAATATATCGTATTTAAGATTGTTATCAGGTAATCTATTAAATTCCTTATTCTTGTCGTTAATTAATTCAACAACTAGATCTATTTGGGTAGATTCAAGCATAACTCTCGAACCATAGACAAGTTTAATATTCATTATTCCTATTCCTCTGGCTTCAAGCAAGTCTTGAATTTGCTCAGCAGCCTCGCCAATAAATCTACGCCCAACTCTTTTAATTACTACAGCATCGTCAGCAATAAATTGATTCCCTTGTTGAATTAATGAAAGTATTGCCTCTGATTTACCTACACCTGACTTACCAATGATAAGCACACCGACACCATTTATCTTAACTAATGAACCATGTACTTGCTTAGACTCAGCTAAGTGATTAACGATGTAAGTCCCAATGGTACCATTAACCTCTGATAGGTGAATATTAGTTTGAATAATTGGAATTCTATATTCATTCGCTACTTCTTTTAATTCCTCTAGAAGCTTAGAATCAAATTTAATCGAAAGAATTATTGCCGAGTTCTCCTCGCTCAATACATTTCTTAATTTTTTTATTCTCTCTTCTTTATTAAACTTATTTAAATAATTGGATTCTTTAGATCCTCAAACAATAATGTACTGACAATTTGATAAAAAGGTTTCTTCAGTAGCTAATTCTACTCCAAGTCTATTTAGTGATCTAACACTTATTTCTTTAGTTATATCAGCTTCTTCTTTATTTATTACTTCCAGGTTAAAACGCTTTATTATTCTCTCTACTGTTAATTTACTCATATCTTCATTATACTTAATTAATATTTACTCTAACCAGAGTTATATATAATATAAGTAGAAAGAAGGTAAGTATGTATCAATACAAAGCAGTATTAAAATCAACTAAAGAAATTATTGCTGAAGGACATTCAGTAGAAGACATTGAAAAGCAAGTTCTTCATTTTAAAAGACAACAAAAATATGGTCTTCATACTCATATGAACGATAAAGTTGAAGTATTCCATGTACAACAAAACCATATCGATGGTAAGAAGCACAAGGAAAAACTTCTTAAAATAATATAAGCAATTAAAAAAACTCTTCACCTTAAGTTATTCTTAAAAGTGTAGAGTTTTTTATATTAGAATTTTATTATTTCTTTTTAGCTTTAGCAATTAACTCATCTACTGTAGTTTTCTTGCTAGGAGTCTTTTTTGCTTTTTTGGCACCAGTTTTAGAATTTACTGTTCCAAAGGTTGCGGCTAAAGTTGAAATCTCTGTAAGGTGTGATGGAAGAAGAATCGTTGTAGCTTTACCTTTTGAAATTTCCATTAATGCATCATAACCTTTAATTGTAAGAGAAGCTTGTGAAGGCTTAGCTTCATTAATAAGCTCAATTGTTTTCTTAGCACCTTCAGCCTTAAGGATTGAAGAAGTTTTTGCTCCTTCAGCTCTAAGGATTGCTGCTTGTTTTTCTCCTTCAGCAACAAGGATTTGCTCTCTTTTTTCTCTTTCAGCACGCATTTGTTTTTCCATAGCTCTAATGATATCTTCTGGTGGAAGAATATTTTTAAGCTCCACACGGATAACTTTAACTCCTCATGGATCTGTTGCATCATCTAAGATAGCTCTTAGTTTTTCATTTACTGAATCTCTTGAAGTAAGAGTTTGGTCTAGTTCTAAATCACCAACTAAGTTTCTAAGTGTAGTAGCAGTTAGATTCTCAATAGCAAATATAGGTTTTTCCACTCCATAAGCATATAACTTAGGATCTGTTATTTGCATATAAACAACTGTATCAATTTTCATAGTAACGTTGTCTTTTGTAATAACATCTTGAGCTGGAAAGTCCAATACTCTTTCTTTAATAGTTTCTTTTAATACTACTCTATCTACAAATGGAATTATAAAGTTAATCCCATTAGTCATTGTCTTTTTATAAGAACCTAATCTTTCAACTACATATACTGAAGTTTGAGGAACAATTCTAATTCCAAATACTAATAGAATTACTATTAATATAAGTATTGCTCCACCTACTGCTATTCCTATTATTAGTCCCATTATTTACCTTCTTTCTTAACTATAAAAGTTACACCTTTAATAGATTTTACTCTGACATTATCGCCAGCCATAATTTCGTCTGTTGATTTAAATCTAAATATTTTTGATCCAATCTTTAATTCTCCATATTCTTCTTCATTCCCTTTTATTGCTTTAAAGGTCTCATTAATATAACTCATGAATCCATCTTCCTTATCATGCAGTCTATAAGTTATCTGATTACGCAATAAGAATAAAATTATTCATGAGAGCGATCAAACTCCTCCAAAGACAGCAAACTCTAGTCATACCATATCTCCGTTTAAAACTCCAAAGGATATCCCATGCATTATTAATGCAAAGATTGAACCTATTGATATTGCTCACCCAATTTGATATAGTGTATTAAGTTCGATAATTATTGCTATTATTGCAATAATAGGTCAAAGAACATACATTGCTATTTCCATTTACACTCTCCTTTTGTTAAACATTAATTACTTTGTAATTATAAGTCTTTATAAGTATTATTTTATTCTTTATTCTTAATGGTGTATAAAAGGGAATAAAAAAAGCAACGACTTTTCACTAGGTGATTAGTCAATTGCAATTTTAATTTAATTCTTAAATATTTATTTTAGTGTTTTTACAGTTTCCTTTGAATCTTCAATCGGATTTCTTTTTTCAACAAATTTGATTAATACAAAGTTTAATGTAGGTATAGCTAAGGCTAATATAAACATAATAATTGAAACTATGAATAAATAAATGGGTGTGAAAATAAACTTTTTACCAAGTGCAAACAATCCAGCCACATTATCTGTGTTTGGATCTAGAATGTTTTTAATTGTTAGTCCATAAAAGAATTGATATCCAAATAGAAATAGAATCCCAATAATAGCTATTCATGCAAATATATTGAATGTAGCATTGTTAATTTTTTTATGAGTTAATGTCTTTCTTTTTAAAGTATATCCCAGAATTACTAGAGAATATATTAGAAAGTTAACAAGAACTGGCATGTTAGATGCAGCATCAACAAATGCATCATTATTTGTAGCAATTGCTGGAATTGCAATAATTACAAAATAGAATAAAATTGTCCCTAAGAATAATGCAAGTCCACCACCATTAATTCCTAATTTTTTTTCTAATTGTTTTGAACCAAATATTGAATTTGTTTCAACATTACCGATAAATGTATATAGTGCACCTGTTGTTAGTCCGTTTAATACTCCATATGTAGATATAGCTATAAATACTATAGTGAATGTTCCAAAACCACTTGCAACTGGTGGAGAAAATACTTGGTCAAATATTCCCTGTCCTAATTCCGGTTTACTTCCATTCACTCCTCCTGAAACCATTCCAGAACCATGTAATATTGCAGATATTGCTATAAATGTGTATAGCACAATAACAATTATCATTCCAACAGAAACAGCTAGTGGAAGTTTATCTGGATTTTTCATTTTGTTTTTAACTTGTGCAACAACTAAGAATGCATCATAAGCAAATAAAACTGCTGGTAATGCTGCAAGCATCTTCACAGGATCAAATGCTCTACCATTAATAAAAGCATTTACTCCAAATAATTCATCTGTTGATGAAAGAGAAGTAGAATGTTGATTTGTAGTAGCTAGTGCAATCCCAATAACGGCAACTAACACTAGAGGAATGAATTTTAGAGCTGTAGTTATAGTTTGTATATAACCTGAGGCCTTAATTGAAAAGTAAGCTATTAAGGTTACAATAACAACCAAACCTAAACCTAATAATGCTATGTATCCAAAATGAGGCATTTTAATTCCTAAAGTTGATGTGAATATACTAAATATAGTTTCAGAGGCAAACATTCCAATTACAAGAACTAAAATACCAAAATAGAATAGTGAGTAATTAGTTCTGACAAAGAATCCAAATTTCTTCCCCCCTGCTTTTTCAGCTCAATCAGCTAGACCAATCGTTTTTCCGCTTTTTTGTGATGAAATTTCAGAAAACGAAATAGCTGCTGCAAGAGCTAGGAGCCCACCAAGTAATCATGAAACTAAAGTACCGGTTCCAGATCATGAATTAGTGTTAAGAATTGAATGATTCTTTAAAAAGATCCCAATTCCAACAACAGAACCCAATACCATTGATATGGCAGCAAAGAACCCTATTTTTTTATGTGTTTTTAACGACATATTTTTTCCTTTCTTTTTTTATATTGATACAAAAATAAAAACAACCTTGCTTTAGGTTGTCTTAATATCTTAAAAATTTAATTTATCATGACAACCATATTAAACATTAGTTGCCAAATATGCAACTAATTAGAAATATACATTGTCATTCAAATATTGTTTGTAATTTTCATATCTAAATTATTATAAAGTAAAAAGTTGAATTATATTTTGAAATCTTACTATCTAATATTTTCCATTATAGTATCTACTGAAAGATTTCTTGCTTGAAGTGATGCTAATGAATTTGCTCACTCAATTCTTCCGTCTTTCATTAATACGACTTTATTACAAAATCTAGTAATTTCACTTGGTGTATGAGTGATTAAAACTAAGGTTAAATCTTTATGTTCTTCGATATATTCTTGAATGAAACCAAGAATACTATTTTTAGCAACAACATCTAGTCCAGTAGTTAATTCATCAAGAATAATTATTTCTGGATTGTTAATTAGTGCTAGAAGAATATTTAGTTTTTGAGCTTCACCACCTGAAATTTGTGAACCGTCAGTATCCATAAACTTATCCATCTCAAGTTCTTTAATAAATCTTTCAATTAATTTATGATTAGGAGCAATAGATTTTTCTTTAAAGAATTCAATAATTCTTTTAACTGTTAATCCACGTGGGTAATTAGCATCTTGGAATTGAATACCAATTTTTTCTAATGGACTATATGAATAGTCAAATCTGTAATTAATTGCTCCACGATCATAAGGTTGAATCCCTAATATTGTTTCAATAAGAGTGGTTTTACCAGCACCATTACCTCCAATAAGAGCTATTCTATCTCCTTTATTAATCTCTAAATCAATATCTTTAAGAATATGATTATGTTTAATTGTCCTATTTAACTTTGTAATTTTAATCATTATCTTTTACCTCACTTAAATGTTGTAGCAGATAGCGCTATGAATGATCCTAAGTATACTGGAGCTAAGGCTAGAGCTGTTATATGTTCAGCGTTTGTTACTAGAGTAAAATTACTTAGAGTTAATTGTCTTAGCATTTCGTCACTTAGTTTTGCGCTTCCAAATAATATTTTAGGATTAAATATTGGAACTTTTATTGGAACTTTTCGGGGATCTGAATTATGAATTTGAATATGAGTAGGGAGTTTTTTTATACTGTCAGCAAACGTCTCATTTGGTATTTGATTTGCAAGATTACCAAATTCAAATATGTGTCCACCATTTGTGGCTAATAGAGTCAATGTTGCAGCTATTTTTTGTGGGAAAATAAATGAAATATATCTTGTAGGTCCTCAATCTGAAATTAAGTCTGGTGGCAAGAATTGCCCTGATAGAAATCCACCTGGTAGTGTTAATAGTAGCCCAATTACTAATGCAGTTTGTGCACTTCTTAAAACACCTGAAATAAATATACCAAAACTTAATGCAACTAACATTCCTACTACAAATGCGATAACAAGATCGCCATAATTTACTAATTCCATATGCATTTTACTTGAATACATTAAGGAACCAATACCTAAGTTAAAAATGAATGAAACTATTGAAACCATTGTAAAGTAGAATAACAATGAAATAATTAAATCCATGTTTTTAACATTTGTTGCTTTAATTCTTTTTAAAATTGATGAGTTCTTTAATTCAATAATTATCCCTGGCATTACTTGAACACCAATAATCATTGGTATTAGCGAAGCAACACCAATTACTAGTCAATGTGTAGTTCCGACATTAGCAAGTATTGAAAGTAAAATAAATGGATATCAAACTGCTAAAAATGTTGAAACAACAGAGTTTGTAAATAGATCGTTTATTAGTTTTACTAATGGAACATATCTATCTTTAATGAATTTTATTTGAGCTATAGGTCAAAATAAAAATCCAAAAAACTTTGCAGTAAATACATACTGTGCAAATAATATTTTTTTAAGCATAATACCTCCTTGGTTTAGCTAGCGTAATATGTTTTTCTCTTTTATTTGAACTACTCATTTCTTCTTTTAGTAAATCCTTTTGTATTAAAACCTTTATAGCCTTTGATACAGTAGTTCTTTCTAAATGTGAATATTTAACAATCTCACTAATATTGCATTTTTCATATTTAACTACGATACCTAAAATAACATACTGTGTTAAAGTAACGTTTTTCTTTTTTGCTTCTTTGATGGCTTCAATACCAGCATTTAGTAGTTCTTCTTTTCTTTTATTCATATTACATATTAATTATACACCATATGTGAATATTTCACAGTGAAATTTTCACATAATATTTTTACTTAATATTTCATTAAGAAATAATCAATTTGAAAATGATTATTTTTAACTCTAATATTTTTTAAGTAGTATATAAATTAATATCCCATTTTCCTTTCATATTCTTCTAATGTCCCTCTAAATAAGAATGACGAATCACTTTTAATTTCTAGGATCATTGTTGCAGTTTTATTAATTAGTGAACGATTATAAGTAGTGTATATAAGAGCTGACTTATAATTCTCTATTCCTTCGATAACTGAATCAATACTTTCAGTATCAAGATGATCTAGTGGTTGATCTAAAACTAGGAAGTTGCTTTCTCTTAACATCATCCTTGCAAACATTAGACGTGCTTTTTCTCCCCCTGAAGTTTTAGAAACATCTTTAAGGGCAGAATCTCCTTTAAAGAGCATTCTCCCAAGGAAGTTTCTCATTCTTGAATCAGAATTATCTTTGTTAGCCTCTTCTTTATTATCTAAAGGCCATTTAGAAATTCAATCCATTATTGACATACTTTTTTCAAAGTACTTGCTATTATCATTAGGGAAATAATCTGGAGTTATAGTTGAGCCTCATTTAACTTCTCCTGAAGTTGGTTTCTCAATGCCCATTAGTATTTCAAGAAGTTTTGTCTTAGCAATATCGTCTGGTCCAATCAATGCTAACTTGTCTCCACTAGTCATGATAAAAGAAACACCTTCAAATAAAACCTCACCATCTTTTGTTTTATATGAAAGATTATCAACTCTTAAAATATCTTTACCTGGAGCTCTATTAAGGTCTCATCTAATGTAAGGATATTTTCTATTTGAAGGTTTAATCTCATCTAGAGAAAGTTTTTCAAGCGCTTTTTTACGTGAAGTAGCTTGTGAAGATTTAGAAGCATTTGCTGAAAAACGATCAACAAAGGCTTGTAGTGCTTTCATCTTTTCTTCGGTCTTAGCATTTTTCTTTTGTTGTAGTTCTAGAGCTAGGGCTGAAGACTCTTTTCAAAAAGTATAGTTACCTGTAAACATCTTTGCTCCACCAAAATCGATGTCTACGATGTGAGTACATACTTGGTCTAAAAAGTCTGAATCATGAGAAACTACGATAACAAGGTTTTCATAATCAACTAAGAAATTCTCTAATCACTTAATTGCTTTAAGGTCAAGGTGGTTAGTTGGTTCATCCATAATTAAAATGTCAGGATTACCAAATAATGCTTGAGCTAAAAGAACTTTAACTTTATCACCAGCTTTAAGTTCTGCCATCTTTTTATCATGATCTTCGCTTTTAATTCCAAGTCCTGCTAAAAGTATTTGAGCATCATTTTCTGCATTTCATCCACCTTTTTGTCCATACTCTTCTTCAAGGTGTGAAGCTTTTTCAAAATCTGCATCTGTTGAATCAGGGTTCATATAGATAGCATTCTTTTCTTCTTGAATAGCAAAAAGTTCTTTATTCCCCATTATTACTGTTTCTGTAGCTGTTTTATCATCAAAAGCATTATGGTCTTGACCAAGCATTGATATTCTTTTATCTTTTTCAATGATAACATCTCCTGAAGTTGGTTCTATCAACTGTCCAATTATTTTAAGAAAAGTAGATTTTCCTGCTCCATTAGCACCAATAATTCCATAAGTATTTCCTCTAGTAAAACGTAATGATACATTTTCAAATAGTTTTTTATCTGGAAATGATTTTGATAATCCATTAATTTCAATCATTATTTTAGTCCTTTCATTTCTTTTATATCCTCTTTTGGATTTTCTAATCTTTTTAGTAATGAGCCCATTACGATGTAAGATATTCCTGAATTTTTTATTGCCTCGATATTCTCTTTTGTCACTCCTCCATCGATACCAATAACTTTATTCTTAAAATATTTTACCTTTTTTAAGACCTCAGGTCTAAATTTTTGTCCAGAATATCCAATTGGCACAGACATTATTAATATAAAATCTGCAACTTCTATTTGACTAAGATATGGTTTTGGATTAGTATCTATTTCAAAAGCTAATCCCGCCTTTATACCTGCAGATTGAATTTCTTTTATTAATGGAATAATTTTCTCATCTTCTAAAGCCTCAACATGAAAAGTGATAAGTTCTGGTTTTAATAAGATGTAATCTCTAACTTGTTTTTCTGGATCATCAACCATAAGATGTACATCAAAAATGGCTTTACTTTTAGAAGTTATTTCTTTGTAATCATCTTGAGAAAATGAAACTGTTGGAGCAAAGATTCCATCCATTACATCAAAATGTACTTTATCTATTCCTAATGAAGTAAAGTGATCGATAGCCTTATTTATATCTGAATCTTTAAAGGCATGTATTGACATACTTAAAGTAACTTTAGTCATTAAATACATCCTCATCAAAAGGTAATATTATTTCTTCAGTCTCTTCTTTTTTTTCTTCCAGCTTTACTTCTACTATATCCATAACTTCGTTATCATCGATATCTTTGACATCTAAAGTTTTAAGTTTTGCTGGCTTAATCCTAATTTCTTTAACATTTTTTATAGCATTAATTGCTTTTCTTTTAGCATTAATATTTTTGTATAGACCACTAATGGTTCCTGTTGCTAGTACTGAAATAGAACAAGTAAGAAGTATTATTGCAATTGTTAAAGCACCAATACCAGTAGAGGCGCTAGCAGTTACTAAGTAAAAGACAGCTCCTAAAACACCACCATTAGACATTTTTGGTTTTCATGCACTATTGCTATTAGTAAAGACTTCATTTCATCAATAACTTACTGATTTAACTGGAGCGCTTCCTAATTTAGCTCAAGAATTAGTGTGAGTTTGATAGTAGCCAGAAGAAACTGAAATAAATAAAACAGATAAAGCTATAAAAAGATATGTTTTATTATTTAGTTTAAACCATGAGGGAACTTTTAATTTATTGTCAAATAACATATTTGCTGATATATAAAATAAATATGCATAAACAAAGGCTGAGTGTCATCCAAGAAGCATTCCTAATGTATAAGCATTTATCGAAGAAATAACCGGTAATTTTAAAAATGAAAAAACAAAGATAACGATAGATACTGAACCAAGTATTAATCCAAGAATCTTTTTATCTCTTGTCCATTTATATTTTGTAGGTTTTGGACCTTTATGCTCTACTATTTCCATAAATAAATTATAAATTACATTTCAAAGAATGATGTAATAACTAAAGGCTCCTTATTAGTAACTTTTGAGACAACCTTTCTAACTCTTTTCCGAATAATATTTTGAGCTTCTCTATAATCTCATTGATCTAATTCATTTAACTTTTGAATAACAACTGATTGTACCTTTTCTGTTAGATCTTTAATCTCGCCTTTTGTTGCAACTCCAACAAATTGAACATTGATATCTCCAATAGGTTTTTTAGTTCTTCTTGAAAGGGCAAAGGAAATAGTAATAACTCCCCCTGCAGCAAGAACTTCTCTTTCACGAACAACAGCAAAAGAAACATCTCCAGCACCATAACCATCGATTAATATTTCTCCAAAGGAATCTATCTTTCCTTTTTGGGATGCAAGTTTTTTATCTTTTAGATAAAGAACATATCCATTTTTAAGAATTACATTTCTGTCTTGTGTAACTCCTTCAGATATAGCTTGCATAGATGCCTCTACCATGTATCTATATAAGGAAGCAATTGGTAAAAAGAATTTAGGCTTAATTACTTTAACTAATTCTTTGATATCATCCTTTGCAGGTTTAAGCGGATAAAAGTCTTTTTCTGTAATATCGATAATATCACCTGTAGTCTTTGCTACTTCATCAAGTGAAACTGATTGTTCTACTTCCATTCCATTAACTGGAGGAGCTGCCATTATAAAGTGATCATTACTACGAAGTTTAAGATAAATATCATTACCAGTAGCAATACGAACTATACGTTGATATAGACGTGATCAAGTTCCTGTAATAAGTATTACTGCATTTTGCGTTGAATTAGATTTTCTATAATCAACAGTCATAGGCATTTTAAGGTTAAATAATTTTACAGCTTTTTGAAGTAATATTGCATAGGCTCTACCATATAAAATAATTGGACGTTTATGTTTAGTTGCTTGCTCAATTACCTCTTTTATTAAAAACATATTCTCATCATAAGCAGCAACTATAATTCTTTCGTTATTCTTGCTATTTTCAAATTTAGGAGCAATTATTTTTTTAATAGATTTATTCTCAGAAGCTCTGCCTGGAAAATTTGCTCTTGCTGAATCAACCAAAAGCGCTAAAGTTTCATCCTCACTAATCTTTTTAAGATCTGTTTTACCAAATTCTTCAAGTGAATCTATAGTTGAAGAATAAACAACTTTAACAGCACCATCTGGTGTTAAAAATGAATATATTAAGGCCCCAGGAGCAGATGAGGCTGCCTCATAAGCTTTAACAGTGATGTTCCCTACTTTGATTTGATCTTTAATAACTTTAAAAGAATATTCCTTGTGCCCTATATTATATTTAGCTACACGATCTTTAATTGCTTCAATTACAAATTCTGAGCCATAAATAGTTAATCCTCTGATGTCCATAAGTAATCAAGGAACTCCAGCAAAAGCCTCATCAGAAATGTTAGTTATAAAAACACCCTTAATTCTTTTCGTTCTTTTAACAAGATATTCAGTATCTGAAATAATACCATCGATACCATTTGCATTATTTACAGGAGTTTTTATCCCATAGTTAATTAAGTAAATATCTTTTTCTACCTCTAAAACAATAGAGTTTTTACCAGTTTCGTCTTGCCCCCCGAGAGCAAAAATATTTATATTAGCCATTATGGCCTCCTATTCATTTTTTTAGAAAATAATTTATAGTAACTAGAGTTACTTTCTAAACTATTATACAAAATAAAATGCTAAGAATGATTTTCTTTTAAATTCTAATATTGCTGATAAAAAAATAAGCAATTATTATGCTTATAACTTTATAGAAAATATAATGCTTTGATTAATCAATTTGCTTATATTAAGACTTTATATTTTATGGTGTTGTAGTCTCAGCTGCAAAACCGCTAACCTCAACGTGGTACTCTCCACTAGTAGTTCCTGCTATAGGAGAAGAAACTCTAATAGTAACGGTAACGGTAGTTCCGTCTGTTGTAGTTGTAGACTTTACAACATCAAAGACCTTAACTATTAATGAGTCTGTGCGATCTGGTAAAACAAAATCATCTAGACCTACATCTTTTGCTGTTTTAGACTCAGAACCAGTTGCAATCGTAGGAGCAGTAGCAGCGGTTACTTCTGTTTGAATTTCAGTATTTGCTACTTTAAGTCTATTTAATTCATAAGTAAATCCTTTAACTTCTACAAAATAGAATCCTGTTTTTGTCCCAGGTACTGATGAACTAACCTCTATCTTAAGACTAGCAACACTACCATCAGTAATAACTTTTGACTTACTAATCTCAAGAATTTTAAGTCTTAGTCTATTACCTACCTGTGGAAGTGTAAAATCATTAGGTGTAAGTTCAGCAGCTGTTTTATCAGTAGCACCATCGTTAAGAGTTGGTGCTGGTTTATGTTTTATTGCATCTTCAATTTCTTTATCTGCTTTATTGATAAGACCACTAAACCCTGCGAATTCAACATCATAGT
Organism: uncultured Mycoplasmataceae bacterium; assembly: GCA_964439655.1. Classification (GTDB taxonomy): domain Bacteria; phylum Bacillota_I; class Bacilli_A; order Mycoplasmatales; family Metamycoplasmataceae; genus CAYTOW01. Next base: position 3,009 of record CAYTOW010000008.1, on the reverse strand, counting down.
CTTTGGCAGTAGAGCCTTCTACTGATGAGACAACATGAATAGTTACTTTGACAGTTGTCCCATCTGGTGTTTTTTCAGATTTAGCAACATTGGCAACAGTAAAAGTTAGAGTTCCTGTTGGTTCAGGAGGTTTAAAATCAGATGGATTTAAATCTTCAGCAGTACTGCCTTGTAATCCCCAATCAGTAAGTGTTGGATAGACAGCTCTCGCTATAGCTTGTTTTATTTCTTCATCTGCAGCTTTTGCAATTACTGTCTTTTTTTCTTCTTCAGAAAGAAGACCTGAAATATCGACATTGTATTGGTTTGTTTTAGTTTTAGGCACAGTTGATGAAACTTGAATTGTGACAGTTGCAGTTGTCCCATCAGTAACAGTTTCTGACTTAACAACCCTTGTAACCTTAAACATTAATCTTCCAATTGGGTATGGTGCAATAATGTCCCTTTCGACTAAATCACTTGCTGTTTTATCTTTAACTCTTCATCCTTTAAGTGTGGGTGGAGTCTTTGCCTCAACAGCTTTATCAATTTCTGCATTTGCATTTTCTATTGCTTGAATAGAAATTTTAGATTCCTCTTCAGACACTTCTTTTAAATGAGCACTTACAACAGGGACAGCAACAGCAACGGAAATAATTGAAACTGGAACAAAAAATACAATTGCCCCTTTTATAAATTTTTTATCAATCATAAAATTGCCCCCTTATTTTTAGTGCATTTATATAAAATTATACTATATTTAAAGACTCTCTAATTATTCGCTATATATTTTCTGTGAAGCAAAGGTTTATTTCCCCACTTAAAAACAAAGCCTTATCTACCTACTTAAAGGATCTTTTCTTTAATATTCAGTATAGTAATTTATTATTAATTATGTATAATATTAGTGTTATTTATGTAAAAGTAAATAACAAGGATACATAAGAGTGATACCTCTTCGAGATAAGGCTTTATGCCGTTCTCAAGCATTCTTCGGGATGCTTTTCTTTTTTTATTATGGGGTGAAGAATAGTAGAAGTAGAGACAGATGAGTATTTACAACTTTATCTTAATAACTTATTAATTAAGCGATTAAGTGAAAAAATAGTTATTAATATTTCTGATATTGATGTTCTTATTTTGCATAACGATCGAACAACGATAAGCATTAAACTAATTAATGCCTTAACAAGTGCAAAAGTAAATATTATTTTAATGAATCACAATCATATACCAAGTTCATATATATTGCCAGTTTCTGGAAATATATCATCATTTAAAGTTTTTAATCAACAATTAAAATGAAAGAAGGTATATAAATCTAGTTGCTGGGTTTCAATAATTAGAAACAAGTTATTTAATCAAATGAGATTACTTGAGAAAAATAATAAGCTAAAAAATAAAGAATTTTTTACTGATCTAATTAATAACATTAAAGAATTTGATATCTCAAATAGAGAAGGTCATGGTGCTAAGGTATATTGGAGATCGCTATTTGGCAATGATTTTGTGAGAGATCAAAATTGTCATAAGTCCTCAGTAATAAATTCAATGCTAAATTATGGATATGCACTTTTAAGAAGCATAACAATTAATGCAATTTATAAAAGTGGCTTAGATCCAAGAATAAGTTTTTTCCATAAATCTCACTCGAATTTCTTTGCACTAGCATCTGATATTATGGAACCCTTTCGAATCTTAATTGATGAGATTGTCTACAATTTTAGAGATGCAAAAATATTTACTATAGAAATTAGAAGTGAACTGCTAAAGATTTTTGATAAGAAAATTACTGTTGGTAAAAACAAGTTCTATATTAATAGAGCAATTGATAAAGTTGTTGCTTCTATTGCTAAGGAACAAGGATGAATAACGGTAGATTTATGAGACTAATTATTATGTACGATCTAAATATTGATACTAAAGATGAAGTAAAAGAATATAACTATTTTAGAAAATTTTTAATATCAAGAGGATACGTAATGATGCAATATTCAATATACATGAAGACATTAAATGCAAAAACAAAAGAAAATTATGAAATAAATGCTATAAAAAAATATATTCCAAAAAATGGAAATATCAGGGTTTTATCAATTACTGATAATCAGTATCATTCAATGAAAATGTTAAGAGGAGGCAAAATGATAAATGAAAGTATAAATGGAGAACAAAGAAGGGTATATATTAAGAATGAAAGTGAATGAGAGTAAGGTAATTTTTTCTAATAACATTTTTAAAAGTTTTTCTAAATTTTTAGATGAAAAAAATACAATAATAATTACTCCACTTACTAAGATTAATGAACTATTAAATCTTAAAAGTAATAACATTTTAAAAAAATATATAGACAATATCGATAAAAATGAATTTCTTAAGTATGAAGCATTAAGTTCCTTTGTTAAAGATATAAATGATGACTTTGGTGCAGATATTCTTAAGTTTGATGTTGATGAAGATAAGTTGTTAAAGCTGCTTTTATCAGAAAATGAATTAATTATAAATAGATCTTTATTGGATTTATTACTAAATTTCTATGAGAAATACTCATTAAATAATTTAACTATAGTAATTGCAGGATTTGATAAGTCACTATATTTTGTAGAAAAGATATTTAAGCATTTAAATGTTGTATATATTACAAACAAAATAACAAATATTGGATTAACCTGAAGCAATATAGAATTATTATCTTTTGATACTAAGGATAATTTTAAAGTTGAAAGCAGAGATGGACTGAAAGAGTGATTAGAATTAAAAACAAAAACATTGTTAACAATAGATGATATTAATAAATACTTATCTGGTGAAATAAATATGAATTCATTTCTTATAGAAAGGTCATTGAAGGAACTATAACTGGTATACACTACTTGTGTATCTTTTTTTTATAAATTTAAGGATACATAAGAATGATACTACTCCGAAACAACACCTTTGGTGTTAGGGTCACACTATAAGTTTAAGGATACATAAAAATGATACTACTCCGAAACTAACGTAAAATACTTAATATATGTTAAGAGGATT
>CAYTOW010000007.1:0-21738 GCA_964439655.1 uncultured Mycoplasmataceae bacterium | reverse complement strand
CTCTTTCAGTTATCCTAAAAACACAAACTCCTGCTTTAACATGACTTAATAATGGTGGAAGTTCTCCAATCCAGGTTTATCATCACGATGCCTTTACTACTACTTATGTTGGTATTACTAAACCTACTATTGGAGTTCTTAGTTCAACTACTCCAACTACAGGCTCTACTGGTAAAGCTGATTTAACTGTCGGTATTACAGGATTTGATTCTAGCACTATGGATATAAGTGTAACATTAGGTACAACTGATATTCCTAGTGGAAGTATTTCATATGCAAATGGCGCAATTACTATAAGTGGAGTAGATGCTCATGGTGGTTCCTTAGTTATTACTATTACACCTAAAGGAACTAGAAGTACTGGTAGTGGAACTAATACTTGAGTTGATGGTACTACTGATGATGTTACTAAAACATTAGATGTTCAAAGCATCGTATTAGATCCTCCAACTTTTGGAGCGACTGCAATTGCATCTAATCCTACAGGTCTTAGCATTTCAGATGGATCTGCTACTATTGCTGTTACTGGATATAACGAACAAGAGATGCAAATAAGTGCTACTGATGCTAAGGGTGATACTATTACTACTTCCTTTGCTAATGGTGTTATCACTTTAAGTGGTATCTCTTCTGGACAAACTATTACTATAACTATTTCTCCAGCTACTGGTAAAACATGAGCTCAAAGTGGAGCTACAAATCCTAGCGGAACTATTATAATGACTACAGTTATCGAAGCCCCAGCGGATATCAATGTGCCTAAGTCTTCAGTTACACAAAGAATTCAAGGTGCAAGTGATCATAATGGTGAAATTACAATAGATTCTTATACTAAAGTCGCTGGAGCTCAACTACAATATCGTACTTCTAGTGATGATGGTTCTACTTGAAGTAATTGAGCTGAGTTACCTGAGGCTGGTAAAACTTGAGGCTCTCTATCTGCTAACTTCCATGTTGAATTCCAATGAGAACCTGATGATGGTTATGCTTGAGTAGGTGGGAATGCTCCTACAACTCCAGAAGCACAAGAAATTAAACTTCCTGATGCTAACCAAGTGATTGAGCCAGGTGTAGTGCAAGCCTCAGCTGCTACTACCACTGCTCCAACAACAACAACTTCAACCGATGGTGAAATAACTTTTACAATCCCTAACTGAGATGAAACTAAAATGGAAGCTTCAGTAACAGGGGTAAATGCTGGTGACATGAGTATTAGTCAAACTGGAGTTGTAACTATCCTGCATATTCAAACTGGTAATCCAATCGATGTTACTGTATCTCTAAAAACTGGTGCAGCCTTTAATCCTGCCCTAGTATGATGAAATAAAGGTACTACTGAAGACATTAAAGTTTTCCACCATGATGCCTTTAGTACTACTTATGTTGGTATCACTAAACCTACTATTACAACAACAGGTTCTGTTACTCCTAGTCCAATAACTGGTTCACCTGGTAAAGCAAGTGTAGATGTTGTTGTTCAAAACTTCGATGAACAAAATATGGACATAAGTGCTACGTTAGACGGAAATGCTATTCCTGCTAGTGACATTTCTTACGATTCAGCTACAAAAACTATAACAATCACTAATTTAGATGCTCATGGTGGTTCATTAGCTATTTCAATTACTCCTAAAGGTGCAAGAAGTACAGGTAGTGGAACTAATACTTGAGTTGATGGTACAACTGATGCTATTAGCGAAACCTTAACTGTAATAAGTATTGTTCTAGATCCTCCTACTCTTGGTGCTACTACTATCGCTACATCTCCAACTTCTACTAGTGCAACAGATGGTTCAATTACAATCGTTGTTTCAGGATATATTCCAGGAAAAATGGATGTAAGTGCTACTGACCCAGCTGGTGATAGTATTACCGCTTCAGTTACTAATGGTCTTATAACTCTTTCAGGTATCTCTTCTGGTCAAACTGTAACTGTTACCGTTTCTCCAGCTGCAGGAAGTACTTGAGCTACTGCTGGTGCTACTGACCCAACAACTGATGTTATCATGAACACAGTAATAGATGCTCCAGCTAAAGCAGATGTTCCTATTGCATCCGTAACACATAAAATTCAAAAATCAGGTGGAACAGATGGAGAGATAACTATCGGTTCTTATACACCTGTTACTGGTGCTGATTTACAATTCTCAACTGATGGAGGTACAAACTGAGCTAACGTACCAGCTGCAGGTAAAACTTGACAAGGTGGAAATAACTATAACGTTCAATTCCGTTGAAAATTACAAGATCATTATGTTTGATCTACTGCAGGCTCACCTTTTACTCCTCCAACTGTGACACTAACAGATCCAGCCGATACAGAAATAATTGAACCTGGTAATCCTTCTGGAGCACAAATAGTGGCTACTGATGCAACTACAACTACTTCAACAGATGGTGTTATTACCTTAACTATCCCTAATTTTGATAAAGATAAGATGATTGCTACAACTCCAGGTACTGCTGGTCTTACTATCGAATACACTAATACTGGTGTAAAAGTCTCTGGCATATCATCTGGGGATTCATTTAAAGTTTCAATTGGTCTAAAAGATAGTGGAGATACTTGATTAAATAATGGTGGAAGCACTCCTATTGAAGTTTATACTTATGATGGCACACAACATTCAACTAACTATGTTGGTGCAACTAAACCTACTATTGGAACTAGTGCTACAAGTACTCCAACAACAGGTGTATCAGGTAAATTTGATTTAACAGTAACTGTTAGTGATTTTGATCCACAAACTATGGATGTAACTGCTACATATAAAGGTGCCGCAATAACTTCACCAACATATGCTAATGGAGAATTTACTTTTAGCGCTCTTGATGCTCATGGTGGAGAACTAATCATTTCTGTTGTTCCTAAAGGAACTAAAGGTGCAACTGCTGGTTCAAGAAGTAGTGAAGCTGCTACTTGAGTTGATGGAACTACAGCAGCTATTACTGCAACTTTAGATATTGCAAGTATTACACTAGACCCTCCAACATTTGGAACTTCAAGAGTTAAAACTCCTCCAGTTACCGATAGTACTACCGATGGTGTAATGACTATCGATGTTACTGGATATACTGATAGCAAAATGCAAGTAAAAGCTACTGGTAATAAAGGTAGTTCAATCACTGCTTCCTTTGCTAATGGAGTTATTACTCTTTCAGGTATTGCCTCTGGTGAAACTGTAACGATAACTATCTCTCCTGCTTCAGGTAGAACTTGATCTAATACTAATACCCAAGATCCTTCAACTACTATAGTAATGGATACTGTTATCGATGCACCAGCCTCTTCAGCTATTCCTACTTCTTCAATAAAACATAAAATTCAACATGTCCATGGTACAGATGGTTCTATTGAAATAGGAAGTTATACAGCAACAACTGGTGCTGAATTACAATTCTCAACTGATGGTGGTCAAACATGGACTAAAGTACCTGAGGCTGGTAAAACTTGAGATAATAAATCTGATGGTTTTGAGGTTCAATTCCAGTGAAAACTTGATGATGGTTACGTTTGAAGTCATGGAACAGCTCCAAATGCTCCAGAGACTCAAACTCTTTCAGATCCTTTAGCTACTGAAGTTCTTGAACCTCGACAAGCTACTAATAAAGTTGATACCACAGTCACAACTACAACAACCTCAACTGATGGTGAAGTGCACTTTACTATCCCTCGTTGAGATCCTTCTAAGATGGAATTTACTGTAACTGGTGCTGCTAAAGGTGATGTTACTATCGATGCTCATGGTAATGTAGTAATTAAAAATATTCCAGTTGGTGCTAAAATTGATCTTTCTGTAATCCTTAAAACTCAAGGACCTGATTTAACATGACTAAATAATGAAAACTCACTTCCTATTAAAGTTTATTCACATCCTGGCTTTAGCACAAATTATGTTGGTGTAACTAGACCTTCAATTACCACAACTGGTACTGTTATTCCTACTCCAAGTACTGATGCTAGTGGTAATTTAATCGCTGGTCAAGCTGATATTACTGTTGTTGTTCCAGGTTTTGATCCTGCTACTATGAAGATGACCGCTACTTATAAAGGGAGTGATATTGCTGAGAGTTCATTACCTCAATATGCTAATGGTGGATTTACATTTAAAGGCTTAGATGCCCATGGTGGAGCTTTAATTATCACTATCGTTCCACAAGGACAAAAAGGAAGCACTGCTGGTACAAGAAGCAGCGAAACAAATACTTGAGTAGATGGAACAAGTACTAGTGTTGTTGGAACTATAACACTTCAAAGCATCATATTAGATCCTCCAATTTTTGACTCTACAACTTTCACAGTTAAAACTCCTCCTACAACCACAACTTCAACTGATGGTGTTGCAACTATAGAGGTTTCTGGCTTTAGCTCAGATATGGTTGTTAGTGCTACAGGTAATAACGATCGTCCAATTACAGCTACTTTTGCTAATGGAGTTATTACTCTTTCAGGTATTGCCTCTGGTGAAACTGTAACGATAACTATCTCTCCTGCTGCAAGTAAAACATGAGCAAGCACTACTGATCAAGATCCAGTTCAGGATGTTCAAATGGATACTGTAATCGATGCTCCAGATTCCTCAGCAATTCCTGCTTCTTCAATACACCAAAAAATTCAAAGAGCTGGTGGAACAGGTTCAATCACTATCGATTCTTATACTCCAGTAGTTGGTGCTAATTTACAATTCTCAACTGATGGAAGCACTTGAGCTAACGTACCTCCTGCAGGTAAGACTTGAAATGGACAAAATGACTTTAGTGTTCAATTCCGTTGACAACTTCAAGATCACTATGCTTGAAGTCATGGAACTGTTCCAGATGCTCCTGAAACACAAACACTTAAAGAGCCTAAAGATAATGAAGTTCTTGAACCAACTCAAGCAAATAATAAAGTAGATACAAAAGTAACAACTACAACTACTTCAATTGATGGTGAAGTGCACTTTACTATCCCTGGTTGAATTCCTGGAAAGATGGACTTTATAGTAACTGGAATGACTAAAGCTGATGTTACTATCGACGAGCATGGTAATGTAATAATTAAAAATATTCCAGTCGATACTCCAATTGACCTTTCTGTTGTTCTAAAAACTGGTGCTAGTTTTAACCCTCCATTAATATGATGAAATAACGATAATACAGATCCAATTAACGTTTATCACCACGGTGGCTTTTCTACTAGTTATACTGGTATAACTAAACCTTCATTTACAACAACAGGTTCTGTAACTCCTTCACCAAGTACTAATGCTAATGGAGTAGTAGTTTATGGTAAAGCTGATGTTACTGTTATAGTTCCAGGATTTGATCCTGCTACTATGAAAATGACTGCTACTTACAAAGGAACTGCTATTCCTGAAAGTTCATTACCTACTTATGCTAATGGTCAATTTGTCTTTACACAGTTAGATGCTCATGGAGGTACATTAGTTATTTCAATTGTTCCTCAAGGAGAAAAAGGAAGTACAGCTGGCACAAGAAGTAGTGAAACAAATACTTGATTAGATGGAAGTAGAAATCCATTTACTCAAAATCTCGATGTTCAAAGTATCGTCTTAGATCCTCCAACTTATGATGCTTCAAGTTATAGAGTTAAAACTCCACCTACAACAACTACTTCAACAGATGGTGTTGCTACTATAGCTGTTTCTGGCTTTAGTGCAGAGATGGTTGTTAGTGCTACTGGTAATAACGGTCGTGCAATTACTGCAAGTTTTGCTGGTGGAATTATTACAATTTCTGGTGCTTCTTCAGGCGAAACTGTAACGATAACTATCTCACCTGCTCAAAGTAAAACTTGAGGTTCAACTAGTGATGTTGATCCAACGATAGAAGTTACTATGACTACTGTAATAGATGCTCCTGCAGCAGCTGATATTCCTTCTTCTTCAATACTACAAAAGATACAACATGTTGGAGAACTTGGTTATATTACTATCGAAAGTTATCAACAAATAACTGGTGCTAATTTAGAGTTCTCTATTAATGGTGGTTCTTCTTGAAGTGTTTTACCTGAGAGTGGTAATATCTTCAATGGTCACGATGGTTTTGCTGTTCAATTTAGATGAAAACTTGAAGATGGATATGCTTGAAGTCATGGAACTGCTCCAGCTGCTCCAGATACTCAAACTTTAAAAGATCCTCAAGATTATGAAGTAATTGAACCTGGTTTTGCTATTAATAAAGTTGATACAAAAGCAACAACTACAACAACTTCAACTGACGGTGAAGTACACTTTAGTATTCCTAATTGAGATCCTGCAAAGATGGACTTTAGAGTTACAGGTGCTGATCATGATAAAGATGTAACTATCGATGATCATGGTAATGTTGTAATTATCAATATTCCAGTAAATACAGCAATTGATTTTTGAGTTATTCTAAAAACACCATTTACTCCTCATGAGCTAATATGACTTAATAATGAAAATACTGATGAGATTAAGATTTATCATCACGATGCCTTTACTACTAGCTATACTGGTATAACTAAACCTACTTATATTACAACTGATGTTGTTACTCCTGAGCCAAGTACTGATGCTAACGGCGACTTAGTTGCTGGTAAGGCCGATGTAAGTATAACTATCTCAGGCTTTGATCCTGCTACTATGACTTTAAGTGGAACTTATGCTTTAAATGGTGTAAATCCAGATGGAACTCCAAGTGGTACTCATGAGGCTGCTCAAAGCGTTTCTCATACGATGAAAGATAATGGCGATGGTACATATACATTTACATTTGCTCAACTAGATGCTCATGGTGGTTCATTAGTTGTTAATATAGTTCCTAAGGGAGAAAAAGGAAATACTGCTGGAAGTAGAAGTAGTGAAACAAATACTTGAGTTGATGGAACAAGTACTCAGGTTGAGAAAGATTTTGATGTTCAAAGCATCGTCTTAACTCCTCCTACTCTTGATACTACTTCAGTTAAAATTACAACTCCTCCAACAACACCAACAACTTCAAGAGATGGTGTAATGACTATCGGTGTTACTGGCTTTAATCCTAATAGCATGGTTGTAACTGCTACTGACGATTTAGGTGATACTATTTCAACTTCTTATGCAAGCGGTGTTATAACTCTTAGTGGAATTTCATCTGATGGGACTGTAACGATAACTATTAAGCCTGTTGATGGTAAAACATGAGGTAGAACTACTGATGTCAATCCAACAGCAAATATTCATATGGCTATCGTAATCGATGCTCCAAGTGGTATTCAAGTTGGTCTAGCTGTTGAGAAAATCCAACATCCAGGTGAATCTGGTAAAGTTTTAATTTCAACTTATCACGTTGATCATGCTACTTTACAATTCTCAATAGATGGTGGGGCTACTTGAAATGATGTTCCGGACCCTACTCCTATTGGTAGTGCAACAAGTCCTAATAAAGGTGGTAATGAATGAAGTGGAAGTGACGGCTTTAGCATTGAGTTCCAATGAAAACTTGAAGATGGTTATGTTTGAAGTCATGGAAATGCTCCTTTAGTTCCTGATCCTACAACTCTAACCGATCCTTTACCTACTCAAGTTGTAGAGCCTCCTCTTGTTACTGCTGCAACTGTTGTTCAAGAACCAACAACAATCACTTCTTCAGATGGTAAAATAACATTTAGTATTCCAGGTTGAGATCCTGCAAAGATGGACTTTAGAGCAGTTGGTGTAGCTAAAAGTGATGTTCAAATCTCTGAAGATGGATTTGTAGTAATTTCTAATATCCCAATAAATGCTGCTATTTCTATCTTTGTCTTCTTGCAAGATCAAACTCCTGAACTAGAGTGATTAAACACTGGTGGACATAGAGAACTTGAAGTTTACCGTCACAGCATTTTTACTACTAACTATGTAGGTATAACTCGTCCTACAATTACAACAACAGGTACAGTTGTTCCTACTCCTAGTGCTAAGGCTAATGGTGATTTAATTGCTGGTAAGGCTGATGCAACAATAGTAGTTCCAGGTTTTGATTCTGCCACTATGGAGATGAGTGCTACTTATCAAGGTAATGCAATTCCTCAAAATAAACTACCTACATATAGTGATGGTAAATTCGTGTTTACTGAATTAGATGCTCATGGAGGTTCATTAGTTGTTTCAATTACTCCTAGAGGACAAAGAGGTTCAACTGCTGGTACAAAAGCCGGAGAAACTAATACATGAGTTGATGGAACTAGCACAGCCGTTTCAGAGACTATCGATGTTCAAAGTATCGTCTTAACTCCTCCTGTTCTTGATGCTGATTCTATAAAAATTACAATAAATCCAGTAACTGCTACTTCACAAGAGGGTGAGGCAACTATCGCCGTTTCTGGCTATAACCCTTCAACTATGGTCCTAAGTGCTACTGGTAATAATGGTCGTTCAATTACTGTCTCATACTCAGCACATGATCATTTAATTACTCTTAGTGGAATTACTTCAGGAGAAACAGTAACTGTTACTATTACTCCAGGTACAGGTAAGACATGAGGTAAAACTACTGATGTCGATCCAACTCAAGATATTAATATGGTTACCGTAATAATGGCGCCAGGCGATGTCGATACTTCTGTATCAGAAAAAATTGCTGAACTTGGTGGGGAAGGTAAAGTTCATATCGATGCCTATACAAAAGTAACTGGAGCTCAACTTAAATATTCTGATGATGGTGGAACTACTTGACATGAAGTAGATGAAAATGGTCAATACTTTACTGGTAGAGATGGATATGTAGTTAAATTTAGATGAGATTTAGATACAGCTCATTATGCTTGAGATCATGGACAAGCACCAAACAATCCTACTTCTCAAAAACTTGTTGATCCAGCAACTATTAAATCTCTACCTGACATTCATTTATCAGTTATAAACATTCCATGACCAACTGGAGTTGGACTGGTATCAATTGGGGCCTTTGAACATACTATTGGTGCAGAGTTAAGATATACTACTGATGGTGGAAAAACTTGACATGCTGTTGATGAAAAAGGTGTAAGTTTTAGCAATAAACACGATGGATTCCAAGTTCAATTTAAATGAGTAAATGTTGATGATGAAGATGGAAACAAATACGTTTTCGATCCTTCATTACGTCCACACTTAGCTGAACGTACACCTAATAAAGGTAGTGTTATTCATCTAACAGATCCTGTTGATATCGATCCTCCTGTTTGATCTCTTTCAGGTGACAAACTTACTCCAACTTCTACTTTACACATTAAATATCCACGTCCTGTAACTCATACTGGTGCACAACAATCAGGTACACATTATGTGCAAGACTATCAAGCAACAATTAAAGCTTATATTGGTGAGACTATAACTAAAGATGAAATCATCTCTTACTTTAAAGCTTACGATGCTTATGGACAACCAAATGCTAATCATCTACATGAGCCACCTGTAGCAATTGTAGGTTCAACAACTTCTTGAACTATTACTACTACTGATGGACACGTTGTCTTCACAGCAACTGATATTAATGGTAATATTGCAAGACTTCACATAACTATCTCTATTTACTACCAAACAGAAGATGTTTCTGCCTTTACTACAGGAGATCCAGTATTTGATAAATCCTTTACAGGTCATGGTGTAATTCATCCTTCAGATGATGGGACATCACTTCCTATATTAGATGAGGATGGAAATGTTGTTGATTTATCAAAACAACACTTACTTGCTGAATATAGAGTTGTTGACTCTAATGGTCGGCCAGTAGCCTGAGTAGATGAGGATGGACACCACTATCGTGCTGGTCAATGATCTACTAAATCAGCAGCTGCTCCATTTGGTTCATTCCCTACAGATTTAGTTAATGGACAAAAAGTTCAAATCCGTCTATTACCAATAGCTGGGTTCCAAGTAGTTGATACTACTGTAGAATCTTCAGAATTAGTTACTGGACATGAGAGTGATCACTGAGCTAAACACTCACATATATTTGAGTTTGAAGTTTCTGGACTTGTAGAAATATTAACCCAACCAACTACAGTTGAAGAAACTCTAGAATTTACAGGACAAGATGAGCATGGTACTGTTAAACAAGTAAATACTCCTCCTACTTCTCTAGTTGGTAGAAAAGATGCTGAAGTTCGTCTTCAACTATTTAGACCTTATACTCCTTCAGGACTTCCACAAAATCATGTAGTAGTTGATAAAGATACTAATGCCTTATATGGTTTAGAAGTTTGAGTTTCAGATGACGGAACTTCAATTCATGGTCATTGAGAACTAGTTTCAGGTGTTTCATCAAGCTTTAGTTCATGAGATGATGATCCTGCGTCAATTAGATCTAAATGAGTTGCCAACCCTGCTTTAGCTAATATCGATAACCCGCTTGATCCTAAAACTCAAAAAACTCTATTAAATATCGATACTGCTTCGATAAATAACTTAAATGGACTAGAGACTTTTAGAACTATAAACCAACTTCTAAGTACAGATAAAATTGCTTATAGATGAGAATATACAGGCGATTCTGAAGTTGATATTAACGTTCCTAAAGATTTCCCAGAGCACTTTGTTAAATCACTAGTCTTTAGTGGAAGCAACCTTTACTTTGGTGAAAAAATTATTGGTCTTACAATTACACCTCAATTTGATGTAAATGACCTTGAAGGTAAGACTATTGCTATTGGTACAAATTCAAATCCATATACTCATGATGCTTCATTCCTTCCTTCATATGTTCCTTCATCTGAAAATGATGATAAATATCACTGAAGATTTAAATTACTTGATAAAGATGGAAATGAATTACATGGTTGAACAACTGACCCAATGGATCTATCTACACTACTTGAAAACGGGCAACAATTAGTTGTTGGTTATGAGGCTGACTTCCCTTATAAATTACCTGATGACTATACTCGTAAAACACATGCAATTATCATTACTGGTCTTAAAAATAAAATTATACTTCCTACTATTGGACCTAAGGCAGTAATTCAAGGTTTATTAGGTGATGGTAAAATTGTTGATATTACCGATGAGAGTGGAGGACATCCTTTCACAGATCCACTTTCAACTAAAGCTCCTGGAGACCTTCCTTCACCTATTCCAGCCTCTGGTGCTGAAGAATTTTCAGGCTTAGAGTTCCAATATAGAATTTTTGGTAGAGATCCAGCAAGAATGTCTGAAGAGGAAAAAGCGGCTGTTAGTTGAAGTATAACTCCTCCTACACAGTTCGGTTACAACCAATGACTTCAAATAAGAATCGCTCCTAAAAATCCTGCAAAAGATGGAGTTGAGCCACCAGTTTCTACTGCACACCTTATAACTGGTCTAACTATCGATCCTCAAGATGTAAAAGCTATATACTTCAAAGTTATCGGTGATACATTACACAACAGACTTTCATCATCAACTACTTCAAAAGACTTTGATGTTCTTGAGACTCAAAAAGCATTAGTATTCGAGTTTTCTATCGATGGTGGTAAAACATGAGCACCTATTACAGGTGGTAATGCATATAAATTAACTGATGGTCAAAGTCTAACTTATAGAGCTTATGCAAGAGATAAAACTATCGCTCACTTGCCAGCTACAAGTGGAGATGGCTTTACTATTACCGATGATCCTCAAACTGGTAGAAGATATATCCAAATAGATAAGTGAAAAGGTGATACTATTACTGTTAAGACTACAATTCACATTAAAGACTTAACTGTAAAAGACATTAAAGTTATTAATATGGGTTCAATAGATTGATCTTTATTCCCAGATCTAGATAAAGATACTGATGTAGTGAATGGTCTTGCAACTATTGAAGACTTAGCTCTTGATCCTGCCGGAATTGGTGAGGTTTACTACTCTACTGATGGTACTGATCATATTTCAGCTGGTGACAAGGTAGGGATTGAAGTTAGAGTTAGACGTTTAAACGATGATGGTCTTACATATGATACAAGTGCTTGAGGTACAAAATTACCTGAGAATCTTAAAAATGGAGATATCATCGAGTATAGATTAGTTCCTAAAGATCCAGCTCACTTTGTGCTTGATAAAAATAATGCTGGTAAGTTTACAGTTTCAGGATTATCAGAACATGTTAGTGAAGATGATTTAATTCCTCCAGTAGTACAAATCTCTGGTTCAAATGGTCATGGTATTGTGGGAGTACTTTCTGAACCTGGACATGGACTTGCTTTTGCCTACAGAGTTCTTGATACTGATGGAAAAACTGTTATTTCTGATTGAAGTGAAGATACTCCAACAACTTTATCTAATGGTCAAAAACTTCAAGTAAGAGTTTACTACGATGTAAATGATATGGATGATGATTCTAAAGGTCATAAAGATAAAACAATCTTAATAGAGGGACTTGGTGAACTTCAAGAAAATGATTTATCTGATCTTGACCTTTCACAATTTAAAGGAATGAGAGTTGCTGGACATGTAGATCATAAAGCTACTTTAACTGGTCTTGACGATGAGTTAATAAAAGATTTATCTGAAAAAGGATATCACATTAGATACGAAGTATTTGATGAAGATGGAGATTCAATGGGAATTTTCTACGATGTTCCAGAAGATCTTGGTAATGGTCAAAAAGTTAAGATTACTATCGTTAATAACTCTGATAATGCTCCATTAGAGGGTGATGAATATGAGAAGAACATCGTTGTTACGGGTCTAATAAAAGATGAGGCTGATACTAAAGCGTTGTCAAAAGCAATATTAATTCCACTTGCTATTCTAGGAACTCTAACAGTTATTGGTATTCCAGTATTCTTCATTCTTAGAAGACTTAAAACACGTATCTAATTGTGCTGAAGCAATAAGAATATACTTTTAATTAAGTATATTTTTTATTTTTGCTATTTAATTAAAGTTAAAATTTAATTTATCATGAAAGAAAATCATAATAAAATACTGTTATTTTAATAGATATTATCTTTTGTGGAGTATAATTCAAAAGCAGTTATATACTGCATGCATGTAAATATATACAGAAATTTGAAAGGAAATTTATGAAAAAAATCGCAATAAATGGATTTGGTAGAATTGGTAGAATGGTTTTTAGACAAATCATTGAAGACTCTAATTTTCAAGTAGTTGCAATTAACGATCTTACAGATACAACTACACTAGCACATCTATTAAAATATGATACAGCACATGGTAGATTCAATGGAAAAGTTGAGGCTAAAAAAGATTCTTTAGTTGTTAATGGAAAAGAAATTAAAGTTACAGCTGAAAGAGATGCAGCTAAACTTCCATGAAAAAAATTAGGAGTTGATGTTGTTGTTGAAGCAACTGGATTCTATAGAACACTAGAGTCAGCTAAAAAACACATTAAAGCTGGAGCTAAAAAAGTAGTTATCTCTGCACCTGCTTCAGGAAATCTTAAAACTATCGTTTATAGTGTTAATGAAGATACTCTTACTGCTAGTGATAAAATTATCTCTGCAGCTTCATGTACAACAAACTGTCTTGCACCTGTTGTAGACGTACTACAGAAAGAATTTGGAATTGTTAAAGGATTCATGACTACAGTTCACTCTTATACAGGAGATCAAAGAATTCAAGATGCACCACATTCAGACTTACGTAGAGCTCGTGCTGGAGCACAAAACATCATTCCTACAACTACTGGAGCTGCTGTAGCTATCGGTAAAGTTATTCCTGAACTTAAAGGAAAACTTGATGGAATTGCAATGCGTGTTCCAACAATTACAGGATCAGTTGTAGATTTAACATTTGAACTTGCTAAAGATGGTGTGAGTCCTGAAGACATCAACAAAGCTATGAAAAAAGGAACTTCAGATTCTTTTGCTTATAACGAAGATCCAATCGTTTCTTCAGATATCATCGGTTCAACATATGGTTCAATCTTTGATGCTGGATTCACAAAAGAAGTTGTTGTTGATGGCAAAAAAATGTTTAAAATTCTTGCATGATATGACAATGAAAATTCATACGTATCACAATATGTAAGAGTATTAAAACATTTTGCAAATCTATAAGAAATTATTTAAAAGATAATTATGGAGAGCCTTTGGCTCTTTTTCTTATTTGTAATTTATAATATCTCTATGAATATTAGTTCAAATATAGGAATCCCATTTTTATTTGCGCTTCTGATAGCAGTAGTTTCTTTTACAATTCAGTTTATTAAATCAACAAAGTGATTCCTTAGATTTTCACTCCACAATATTTTAGATATATTTTTTGAAGGAATTGTCTTATCTGGTTTTTTAATATTATTTCAATTAATTTTTAAAGATGTTGATAGCCACTATCAAGTTCCAATAATTTATGCAGGAATAATAATAATTACTTTAACTAGAAATAGATACATAGCCCTATTTTACATTCCACTTTCTTTAATTTACGATATTCTTATAAATTCTTATAATCCGTTAGTTTTTGGGCCAATAGCCATTTCATTTATCACAATGATTTTAAATGAATTACTAATTGCCTTTGATGTAAAAAAAAGGAATTCTTATTTAATGTTTATGGTATTAGTCCTTTCACTATCTACTTTCTTTATAATGCTATTTATTTCAAAATCTCCAAAGATTCTAATTTATAGTAATAGTCTATTTTTTGGACTAGCAACTTTAGTTCCTCTTATATTCGTAACGCTTTTATCAAACATCTTAACTTCCGCAAATATTCTTAACGATCGGATCTATTATCACTATGGTAATTACTATCGTTCTAGTTTTTGAAAAATTCCTATCTTTGACAAAATAAAAGAAGAAAAAATAAATAAAGGTATCTTTATATTATTTAGCATTAACTTTACTAATGGAAGTAAAAATGAAAAAGATGAAGTTAAAAAAACTATACTAACTGCTATTGAAACAAGAACTAAAAAGCAAAACCCTTTATTATTTCACTTTGAAGCAAATATATATGGAATTTTTATAAAAGCAAAATCAAAGATAGATGTTACAAAATCTATAAAAAATAATTATTTAAAAACGCGTCCTTTAGATGATGGTTTTAGATATATCGATGAGTTGCTTAAAAGTCTATCTGGTAAATATAAGACGGAAAACAAAAATAATATTAATGCTAGTATTCAAGCAGGCGGATTTGTTTATGGTCAACAGGATTATTCATTAAGCAATATTGAACGTTATACGCTTTTTGCTCTAAGATCCCATCACAGTTTTGCTTCTGCAGTTAATGTTTTTGATTATAGTTTATTTAGAATTAGACTAAATGAAAATGAAAAGATAAGAGCCTTAGATTATCAAATAATTTTAGAGGATTATACAAATGTTTTTCTTCCAGTAATAAATACTAAAAATGAAACTATCGAATGAAATTATCTCTTAACAAAGAATCTTCATGGACTAATTAATGAAAAAACTTATGATTATGTTAGATCACTAAATGTTGAAGATATATTTAAAAGATATTTTGCTACTGATGCCTTAAGAAAAATATCGGGTAAAAAAATTAAAGTGATAATTCCTTACTCTATTACTTATGTTCTTAAAGATTTTAAAGTAGCAGAATTTAAAAAGATACTTCATAAAAATAATGTTTCTCTTAATAACATTGCTTTATCTTTTTGAATAAGTAATAAAACTAATGTTGCAGATATACAAGAGCTTGTAAAGATACTCGAGAAAAATAAAATAAAATATGTTTTTGAAGGGGATCTAAATAAAATTTCTAAATTAATAAAAGAACTTAATCCATTGATGCTTATTAATTGAGACAAAAAAACTACTATTAAAGATGATCGCTTAGTTGATGTTAATACACATATAGTAAAAGAAAAAAGAACTATTATTCTTACAAATAATAAACAAAATATAATTCCATTTAAAACTGGAGAGAAAATATCTATATAATTGATATATATTAAAAGGAGATAATAATGAATCAATCAACAACTATATATGTAATATTTGGACTTTTACTAGCATTAGTAACGTTTATCGGTATTCCTTTTATTTATAAAGGAATGAGAATGATGATTAAGAAAACATCTTTTCAATCTTTAGGTAAATCTTCAAAAATACGTGTTATTCATCAGCTTAATGAGGCTGTTACGTTTCTTTCTAGAGAACATATCGGAGCAATTATTACGATTCAAATGAAAGACAATATTGAAGCTTATAGAACTGATGGTTTAATTATTAATGCAAATATCTCTGCTTCATTAATCATTTCACTGTTTAACAAAAAATCTCCTTTACATGATGGAGCAATTATTATTGAGAACGACAAAATTACATATGTTGCCACTTACTATAAAATAACTGATAGATCAGTAGATAACAGATTTGGAGCTCGTCATAGAGCTGCCCTTGGTATTTCTGATATTACCGATTCAGTAACTATCGTTACTTCAGAAGAGACGGGTAAAATCTCAATTGTACGTAATGGTAAGATAAAAAGAGTTCCACTTAAATCATTTCAAAATGAACTACACAAATATCTTCGTGATGAATAAAATTAAGGAGGAGCAATGACACTTAAAACTGCTATTAAAAAGCGTAATGCTGCTGAAATTAGGAAAATAACTAAATCACTTCCTGTAGCTGACATAGCTGATAAATTAGAGCTAATGACAACTGAAGAACAAGTTGTTTTTTTCCGTTTATTAAATACTTCTCAACAAGCTGAAATTTTTGTTGCTCTTGAACCAAAATATCAAGAAATGCTTATTCATGCTTTTAACGATAATGATCTTGGAGAGATTATTAAAGATCTATATTCTGATGACCTAGCTGATATTGTTGAGGAAGTTCCAAGCAATTTAGCAACTCGTATCATTAAAGTCTCTTCTAAGGAAACAAGGTCTAATATTAATAAACTTCTACGTTATGAAGAAAATGAAACTGGTTCACGTATGTCTACTGACATCATTTCACTGAAGCAATCATATACCCTTAGCAAAGCTAAAGAAATAATTAAAAAAGAAAAACATGATGCTGAAATAGTTCATTACTTTTATGTAACAGATAATAAAGGCAAACTTGTTGGTTCTATCACTATCGAAGATCTGCTTTTTAATAAAGGCACTACTACAATTAAAAGCATAATGAAACCAACAGCTTCAGTTACAACTAAAACAGATGTTGAAGAGGCTGCTAATAAATTTGCTGACCACAATCGCTCTGTTATGCCAGTTATAAACTCAAGTGGTTATCTTGCTGGTATGATTACGTCGGATGATGTTATCGATATTATTCATGAAGAGGCAACTGAGGATATCGAAAAAATGGCTGGTATTACTCACTCAGATACTGAAAAGGATAAAAGTTATCTTGCAACCCCAGCTTGAAGGATATTTTTAAAGCGTGTTATTTGACTGATGCTTCTTATGATTTCAGCAACAGTTTCACAAATAGTGCTTGATGCTTTTCAAGGCATATCGATTGCAAAACTTGATAGTGGGACTAAAGGAGCAACTACTGCTATTTTCACTACAGCGATAGTTGCAATACTTCCTGTTATCTCAGGTGCTGCTGGAAATGCTGGCTCACAATCTTCAACAACGATAATACGTTCTTTAGCTACTGGAGATATTAGTACTAAAGATTATCTTAAAGTTTTTGGTAAAGAGTTACAAGTTTCAACGATTACAGGTATTACTTTAGGTATAGCAAACTTTGCACGACTAATGATTTATTATGCAGTTAAAGGCCAAGCTCAAGATATTGAATATATAGCTTTAGCTGGAGCTGCCTCATTATCGCTTTTTGCAGTTATTGTTCTTGCTAAGGTAGTCGGAGGAATGCTTCCTATTTTAGCTAAGAAAGTTAAATTAGATCCAGCAGTAATGGCTGCACCACTACTAACAACGATAATCGATGCTTTATCTACGATGATATTCTTTAGTATTTCTATTGGAATATTAACATTAGTAGTATAAATTAATAAAGGAGAAAAAATGAAAGATTTATTAATAAAAAAAGCAATTGAAGATGAAACTAAAAGACAAAAGGAGCATATTGAACTAATAGCTTCAGAAAATTTTGTTTCTGAAGATGTTCTAGAAGCTCAAGGTTCAGTTCTTACTAATAAGTATGCAGAAGGATATCCTGGCAGAAGATATTACGATGGAACTGAGTTTATCGATGTAGTTGAGAGCGCAGCAATTGAAAGATTAAAAAAACTCTTTGGAGTTAAATTTGCTAACGTTCAACCACACTCAGGCTCTTCAGCTAACCAGGCTGCTATTTCAGCACTTGTAAAACCTGGAGGAAAAATTATGGGACTTTCACTAGACTCAGGAGGTCACTTAACTCACGGTTATAAAATATCTTTTTCTGGTATTTTTTACAATTCTGAAAGTTATGAAGTAAACGAAGAAGGTTTTCTTGATTATGAAGATATACTAAAAAAAGCAAAAGAGTTTAAACCAGATTTAATAATTGCTGGTTACTCTGCTTATCCTAGAGTTATCGATTGAAAGAAATTTAGAAAAATTGCAGATAAAGTTGGAGCTAAGCTTATGGCTGATATAGCTCATATTGCAGGTCTTATCGTAGCAGGAGAGCATCCTTCACCAGTAAAATATGCAGATGTTATTACTTCAACAACTCATAAAACACTTCGTGGAGCACGTGGTGGAATAATTATGACTAACGATGAAGAAGTTGCTAAAGCTGTTAATAGAAGTATCTTTCCTGGATTTCAAGGAGGACCTCTTGCTCATATAATTGCTGCTAAAGCTATAACATTTAACGAAGCACTTCAACCAGAGTTTAGAAAGTATATAAAACAAGTTGTTAAAAACTCAAAAGCTTTTGCTAATGAATTTATCAAAATGAAAGTTCCCGTTATTACTGGTGGTACTGATAATCATCTTTTTACTATTAACGTTAAAAAAGGTTATGGCATTACTGGTCATGAAGCCTCAACAAGGTTACAAAAAAATAATATTACCGTAAATAAAAATACTATCCCAAGAGATACTGAAAGTCCTTTGGTCTCTTCAGGTATTAGATTAGGTACTGCTGCAATGACAACCAAAGGTTATAAAGAAAAAGACTTTATTAAAGTTGCTCAACTAATAGATAGAGTTCTTAGATCTAACGAAGATGTAACTAAAGAAGTAAAAGAACTAAATAAAATTTAGTTCTTAAATAATATTAATTTCTTTTATTCTGAATCTGAGATAGGAACTTCATTTGGCTCATTATTTTCTAATAAAGGTAATTCCTTTATTTTTCCATTTTTTACAAGTTTCTTTTGAAGTTTAACTTGTTTCTTTTGAAGTGTTCCGTATTGTTTCATTGCAATGTTGAAAGTCTTGTGAACTTTGAATAAGTTATTACCAAACTTTGTTACGGTGTCTAAAGTGCTAATTATTTCATCGTATATCTTCTCATCATTTTGTACTTTTTTATAGATCTCAAGAATATTAACTATCGATCAAGAATATTGAATAAATGAAGAAGGTGACATTACATAAATCTTATAATCATCAACTATTTGTTTATAGACTTCTGGGAAGTTTTCAAATAACTCAATTTGAATAGAATCGTTTTGAAGAACTAAAATACCATAATCAGTAGTATTTGATTTTCCTAAATACTTAGCAACTTTTTTTGCTTCTTCTTTAACCTTTCGTGCATAAGCCTCATCAATTACTATTTTTCCTTCTTCATCTAAAGAAGATTCAAGAACTTTTGAGTCGACAGGAATATATTTACCTTCTGGAGCAACTATAGCAAATTCAACATTGTTTTTTCCGACTAGAAGATTCTTAACTCAAAATTCATTTTCTACTCCAGCCTTTTCAAGTATTCTTTCTAGTTGATGTTCACCAAGTTCACCTTTTCCTTTATTACCTGATTTATCAAAGAAAGTTCTATTAATTTTATCAAGTGGTTCTAGACGATTACTTAATTGCTTTAATCATATATCTGTTTGTTCTTTTGCAGATTTTAGATCTGATTCAAGTCGTTCAATCTTTATCTTTTGTTGTTGTAAATTATCATCCTTTTCTTTAATGATATTTTTATTAACCTCTAAATTATTTTTAAATCTGCTTAACTCATCTTTTAAAGTTGTAAGCTGATTTTCTTTTTCAGTTATTTTTTCTCTAAGTTCTTTTACAAGCTCCTCAATATTTTTCTTATTTTCTTCGATGTATTTAGATTGCTCTTCATATTTTATTTTATATTCATTTATCTCAACGCCTGTTCTTGAGACATTAAAATAATCCTCAAGCTTTCTTCAAGACATAAAAATTCTTCTTATTCAACTAATTTTTTTCATATCTATATTTTACCTATCTTTCATTAAATTTCAATGCTTTAATAAATATTTAATTTCAGACCACGCAAGGACCTCTACAACTTGAGATTCTTAGCAATATCTTTTATCTTTTAAATAAAAATTAAAATAAACTTTCAAACAATAGATAAAGTTGATATATAATTAAACAAATGATAAAGGAGGAATTGTGCCTAATAGAAGAAAGAAATCATTTAGACAGCACCGTGAAAGAAAAATTCTTAAAGGTGTAATCACTCGTTTAGAACGTGGAGAAGAAGAAATTCAAAGAAAAAAGAAATAGTCCTTTAAAAGACTATTTTCTTTACACTAAAGTGATATGGTACCTGAGACGGGACTTGAACCCGTAAGCCCGAAGGCGGTTGATTTTGAGTCAACTGTGTCTGCCAATTCCACCACTCAGGCATGGCGGGAGTTGTAGGAATCGAACCCACATTAACGGTTTTGGAGACCGCCGCTCTACCATTAAACTAAACTCCCATAGCACTAATATATTATATTGATAAAAATATAACTTTTATTAGCATTACATTTTTTCATTATATAATTACTAAGCAATGGCTCTGTAGCTCAGTTGGTTAGAGCGCGCGGTTCATACCCGCGAGGTCAAGAGTTCGACTCTCTTTGGAGCCACCAAATCAATCCTTTAATTAGGGTTGTTTTTTTATTCAAAGTAACTATATAATTCTTATATGAGAATAATGGGACTAGACCTGGGAAGTAAAACATGTGGAATAGCTTTAACTGATGAGTTAAAAATTTCTGCTCAAGCTAAAGAGAATTTTAGATTTAATGAACTAGATTTTAAAACACTGCTCGATCATCTTAGTACTTATATCGATAAGGGAGATATTGAAAAAGTTGTTCTAGGAAGACCAACACTTCCTTCAGGTGATGCTTCAAAAACTACTTTAATGATTGAAGACTTTGCAAAACTTTTTAAAAAGACTTTTAAGATACCTATAGTTTTTTGAGATGAAAATGGATCAACTAATAAGGCTAATGAAATAATGATTAGTGCTGGTCTTACAAGAAAAAAAAGAAAAGAACATAAAGATGTTCTTGCAGCAGTTGTTATTCTTCAAGATTATCTAGAATTTAATTTATAATTTTTTTATGAAACAAGTTTTATCAAGAAAAAGAAATATTACATATAAAGAAGTATTAAAGATACTTAGTATTATCTTTAATCACTATTTAGGCATTTATATTTATATGACAATAATCCTTTGATTAAACACATGAACTGGTCACACTTTTTGAGAGAACATTAATGCTTCTAATTGAGCCCTTCTTTATCCTGCAACAATTGGACCAGCTCTTTCAGCCTTAATGCACATTCACTATACTATGCGTGGTGGAGGAAATATGCGAGGTATTATGTGACTTCATACTCTTGCTATTTTAATTATTGCTCCTCTTGCAATATTACTTTAAAAGTTTATAATATTTTTATACACAGAGGCACTGGTTTAAACCGGTTGAGAAGAACTCTTATTACCAGATCTAGTTAATACTAGCGTTGGGAGTGAAA
>CAYTOW010000006.1:6872-22221 GCA_964439655.1 uncultured Mycoplasmataceae bacterium | reverse complement strand
AGAGTTTAAAGAGTACAATGATAAACGTTGAGATGAACAAAATAAACGTTGAGAAAAACAAGAGGCTTTTAACTCTCAAGTATTTGAATTTATGCAGCGTCAAGATGAGTTTAATAAGAATCAACTTGAGTTTAACAAAGCAATAATGCAAAGACTAGACAATATAGTCACTAAAAACAATCTATCAGAGTAAAGATGTCGTTCTCTATTTTTTTATATAAAACAACAGAAGATATTACATATAATTTGTTAGTTCAAACTAAAATAAGATAGTAATGAAATGAGACAAAATCAATATACTTTTCAATAGAAATAATTGATATATTAAAAATTTATAAAAATTCTAAAAATTATTTAAAATATTTATGAGGGAAGTGAATACATGGCACAAAAAGAGAAGATAGTTATTGAATTTAAAAATAAAAAAAATCATCAGGAAATATTGAAGTTAGAAGAAGAGTTTAAAGAATTATTTAAAGGTAAAAAAACTACTAATGAAATAAGAATCAGTGCACTAACACTCGGTTATAGGATACTTGTTGAAGAACTAAAAGATCTTAATAAGGAACGACTTTATAAGATCTATAAGAATAAAATTAATTAACTAAATGGATCACTTGCAATGATAAATATTAAATTGTAGGCTTTAGTTTTAGCCTATTTTTTTGTTGATACTAATACCTTGTGTGATAGATTATTTCATTATTCTTTTAGTTATAATTTTTTCCTATATAATTAATAAGCACTATTTAGTGCGCTCTAAGTGAGTAGGAGGCAAAAGCCGTTATGACTACGCGGAGATATGAAAGGATATGCTCATGGCTAAAGATGTCGTACGTATAGCAAAATTACAATTTATTGCTGGACAAGCAAAACCAGGTCCAGAATTAGCAGGTTTAGGAATTGTTATGCCTGAATTTACAAAACAATTTAACGATGCAACAAGAGATAGAGGTTCTGAACCAGTTCCAGTTGCAATTACAATTTACTCAGATAAATCATTTGATTTTAAACTATTTACAGCACCAGCTTCATATAAGATTCTTGAAGCTTTAAAACTAAAAAAAGGATCAGATAATGCTAAAACTACTAAGGTAGGAACATTATCAGATAAAGATATTACTAGCATTGCCGAATATAAATTAGTAGATCTTAATACTAATAATATTGAACAAGCTAAAAAAATTATTGCTGGAACTGCAAAAAATATGGGAGTTCTTGTAGAAGGATTTGATAATGTTGAAGAAGCATTAGCTGAAGCTAAAAAAGCTAAAGCAGCTGCAGAGTTTGCTGAAGCAGCAGATGCAAAATTAGCAGAAGAAATGGAAGCAGCTAAAGAAGCCAAAAATGCTGAAATTGAAGTTGAAACAATTGCTCAAAAAGCACCTGAAAATGAAGGAGATAAATAATGAAAAAATTATCTAAAAATCTTACAGCATCAAGAGCACTTGTAAAAGCTGATAAATTCTATCCATTAGCTGAAGCTATTAAATTAGCTAAAAAAGCTTCATACGCCAAATTTGATGCAACTATTGATATTGTATTTAAACTTAATCTTGACACACGTCAAGCAGATCAACAACTAAGAGGAGCTCTTGCACTTCCAAATGGAACAGGAAAATCAGTTAAAGTTCTTGTTGCTACAGATGATGTTGCTGCACAAAAAGCTGCAAAAACCGCTGGTGCTGAAATTGTTGTAGGTGCTCAAGAACTTCAAGATATTCTTAAAAAAGGCAAATTCAATTTTGATATTATCGTTACTGATCCTAAAATGATGCCAACTCTTGGTAGATTTGGTAAAGAACTTGGACCTAAAGGTTTAATGCCTAATCCAAAAACTGGAACAGTTACTCCTAATGTTGCTAAGGCTGTTAAGGAAATTAAAAAAGGTAAAGCAAATTATAGAACCGATAAAAATGGAAATGTTCATACGATAATTGGTAAAAAATCAATGACTGATAAAGCGCTATTAGATAATGCTAAAGCTGTAATTGATTTAATTAAAAAACTTAAACCAAGTGCTGTTAAAGGAACTTATATAGAGAAACTTTCTATTTCAGCTTCGATGGGAGCATCAGTAAAGGTTTTACTTGAAAAGTAGTCTAGTGGCTACTTTTTATTTATAATACTCATATGAAAGCTAATTACCACACTCACACTCTTTATTGTAATCATGCAGATTTAACGATGGAAGAACAAATACTAATTGCCATCGATAAAGGACTAAAAATTATCGGTATTTCTGAACACACTCCTATTGAAAAACATAAAGGAAGATATAGACTAATCGATATAAAAGACTATAAAAAATATCTTAAGGAAGGCACTTTTCTTAAGAATAAATATAAAGATAAAATTAAAGTTCTTATCGGACTTGAAGTTGAAGTTCAAAACGATTATTTTCATAAAAATCTTATTCAATACACAAAGAAATTAGAAGCATTTGATGAACTAGATTTTACTATTCTAGGACACCATTCTTACATTAAAAACAAACACTCTTTTATCAATAGAGTGGACGAAGATATTTTTAATGTTTATTTAGAACAACTAGAATTGGCATTAAAAGAATACAAAAAATTAATTTATATTGCTCATCCAGATTGTTGAGTTAATGGCCATGGAGCCTGAGATAAAATAGCTGAAAAAAGAGCAAAAAAATATATTGAAATTGCTATTAAATATAACAAAGCTCTAGGGATAAATTCAGGTGGAATAGCTGAAGGCAGAATGTATGCAAATTTAAACTTTTTTAAACTTGCCGCTAAATTAGGTGCTACTGGAATACTTGAATTAGATGCTCATTGCAAGAAGCATTGAGAAGATAAATGATTAAATATTGCAAAAAAACTAGCAAAAGATAGTAAGATTCAATTAGTAGAGGAAATTAATGTTTAAAATAACAAAAAGAGAATTAATAAGAAATTTAATAGTACTTGCCATTGCATATGCAATACTTTTTAGTCTTGATTTTTTATCTAAACATTTCATCTCTTCGTTAGTAGATTCAAAAGGAGAAATTAACCTTAATTGAATTGGCTTTAGAAATTATTCCAATCATTCTACAACGATCTTTTCATTTTTTCATTTTGGCATTGCCCCAGTATGGCATCATGTAATTGGATTCATAATTCTTGCTCTTGTCTCTGCACCTATCTTATTATGTGAAAGAATCTTTTCAGCAATATCACTTTCAATACTTTCAGCCGGTATTGCTGGTAATGTCATCGATAGAGCAATCTTTGGATATGTAAGAGACATAATATTTACACCATGATTCGATCGTGGCACTTTTAATATTGCCGATGTAGTTACTATTTCTGGATCTGGATTATTTGCAATTAGTGCAATAGTTGGAATTTTTAGATATTAAAAAAAGACCACTAGACATGATACTTCTTAATGCGGCTGCTACGTTCCCGTCCTGACCGATTTATAAGGTTATCATTCTAATGGCATTTTTATTATAATAAATAAGTTATAAATAATAACTTAAAAGAAATATTAATTTTAGTTTTATCATTTTGATATATCTAGTTAATAACGATAAATTCATCTTAAAAGTATTGAAATATAAAAGAGGATAAATGAAAAATAAAATAATTAAAGCAATTAAAAAAGCATTAGATAAGCTAAATCTTTCAGGTGAGGTAGAATTAACTCCGTCTAAAGGCCATGCTGATTTTTCTACTAATATTGCTTTTAAACTTTCAAAAGAGGTTGGCAAAGCACCAATAGAAATTGCTAATGAAATTGCTAAAAATATAGACTCAAAAATAATAGAGAGAACTGAAGTAGCAATGCCTGGTTTTATTAATATATTTTTAAACAATCAAGCAAGTGCTTCGATTATTAATGAGATTATTTCTAAAGGAGAAAACTTTGGAAAAGGCAATGAAAATAAATATATTAACATTGAATATGTTTCTGCCAATCCAACTGGTTACTTGCATTTAGGTCACGCTCGTGGAGCAGCCTTAGGAGATTCGCTTGCAAGAATACTTCGTTTTGCAGGCAATAAAGTCGATGAAGAATATTATATTAACGATGCTGGTAATCAAATGGAAATTTTAGCAGATTCAGTTATAGCACGTATGAAAGAAACTAAATTACCTGAAGACTCATATAAGGGCGAAGATATTATTGCTATTGCTAAAAAGATTAAATCGACTAATAGAGAAGAGATTAAAAAAGAAGCAGAAGAGTTACTTCTTCAAGAAATCAAAAATGATTTAAAGAAATTTGGAATTGAAATTAACCTTTATTCAAGCGAACAAGAAATTAAAGATTCAGGAGCTATAGAAGAAACACTAAAGAAATTAAACAAAGCAAAAGCAACATTTGAAAAAGATGGAGCTTTATGACTTAATACCCTTGATAAAGGTGATGATAAAAATAGAGTCTTAATAAAATCTGATAAGAGAAATACATACTTACTACCTGACATTGCTTATCACAACATTAAAATTTCTAGAGGTTATGATCAATTGATAAATATTTGAGGTTCTGATCATATCGGTTATATTAAACGTATGGAGATAGCTCTAGAGTATTTAGGACTACCTAAAGAGAATCTAAACATCCTTACTGTCCAATTAGTAAGACTTATTAAAGATGGTAAAGAATTTAAAATGTCAAAACGTGATGGGACATCTTTCACTTTAAGAGAATTACTATCAATAGTAGGTAAAGATGCAGCAAGATTCAACTTAATTCAAAGATCTAATACTTCAGTTATTGACTTCGATGTAGATCAAGCAACTAAGTTAAGTAGTGAAAACCCAGTCTTTACTCTTCAATATACCCATGCTAGAACTTATTCCCTTCTAAAAAAATCGGCTATTAACCCAAAGGCAATAAAGGTATCAGGAAAACATGAGGAGGCTTTAACAAACATTCTTTCGAAATTCCCTGAAGTAATTAAGACAATTGCTAAGACTCATAAGGTTCATTTGCTTAGTCAATATCTTATCGATCTAGCTAAGGCATTTAATTCACTTTATGCAGCTAAAACTTTTATTGGGAGCGAGGAAGAATCCTCATTACTTGCTTTAACTAAAGCTACACAAATAGTCTTAAAAAATGCCCTTACATTAATTGGTGTTTCCGCACCAAAGAAAATGTAATATAATACATACATAACTTGGAGGTTAAAATGAAAAAAATTGCATCAGATTTAGCATTTGAATTTTTAGAAGAAAAAGGTGAAGCAACATTTAGTCAAATTTGAAAATATGTTTTTGATAATAAAAAAAATATTTGAAAAGATGAAGAGCCTGATAAATTATTAAAAGAAATTGAAGATGAGAAAGTTGGAGAATTCTATACATTGCTTACAGTTGATGGAAGGTTTATAAAAATTCCGGATGAAAAATGAGCACTAGTTAAAAATTATTCAATTGAAAAAATTAAATCTTTACGAGCTTCTGCCGTTGAAAACGAGTAAGGCTAATGCCTTTTCTTTTTCTAAAAATTGCTTTAGTTAGCAAAATGGTATAATAATTTAAAACAAATAGGAATAAACATGACAAATAAAATAACTAGTAAAATAACAAATGAAATATCACAAACAATATCATATATACCTGGACTTGTTGGTTTGGCATCTATCGATCTAACTAAAAACGCGACTGTCCTAAATAAAGATAATTTTGATAAAGCAATTCTTTTAGATGAAGTTGGCTCATCAACTAATATTTCAATTGCAATAATAGTCACTGAAAATGTACGTTCAGAAGTAATTGTCTCTGAAATTGAATCATCTATATATTCTTTTGCTGAGAAAAATGACATCTCAGTTTCAAAAATTATAGTATATATAAGGGGAGTTAAATAATGAAAACATTAAATGGTAAAACATGACAAAAAGCTTTAATTTCTGGAGCTAATGCTATTAAAAATAATTCAGCGCATATCGATGCTCTTAATGTTTTTCCAGTTCCTGATGGAGATACTGGTTCAAACATGTCTGGTACTGCTATAGCTGCTGCTAATGAAATAGTAAAGTTAAATACAAACTCAATTTCTGAAGTATCACAAAAATGATCTAGAGAAATGCTTCTAGGTGCACGTGGAAACTCAGGTGTTATTCTTTCACAAATATTCAAAGGCTTTGCTGTCTCATTCAAAGGTAAAGGCACTGTTAATGCATTAGGAGTTGTTAATGCTTTTAAACAAGCTACTAAATTTGCTTACAACTCTGTTATGAATCCTATTGAAGGAACTATCCTTACTACAATTAGAGAAACTGCTGAAGGTCTTGAGAAAATCGTTAAAGATTCCTTCACTATCGAAGAGACTTTTGAACATGCTATTAAGATCATGAATAAGTCAGTTGAAAAGACTCCAGAACTTCTTGCTGTATTAAAAGAAGTTGGTGTTGTTGACTCAGGTGCTAAAGGTGCTTATTTATTATTTGAAGGAATCTTAAAAGCACTTAATGGTAAACCTGTAGAGTTAACAGAAGGTAATGGTTCTTCTGGGAATATGAGTCTTAATCTTTCGGAGAATGAAGTCTTTGATGGCAAGTTTGGTTATTGTACAGAATTTATCATTGAACTTAAAGATCCAAAAGATTTTAATAAGGATAAGTTTGAAAAAGCAATTACTCGTCTTGGTAACTCTTTAGTTGTTGTTACTGATGATGAAATAGTAAAGGTACATATTCATACTAAAAAGCCTGGAAGTGTATTTACTTTTGCTCAACGTTATGGAGAGTTTATTAAACTTAAATCTGAAAATATGCAACTACAAGTTAATAACAATGCCTCAACTAATAAGATCGACAAAAATTTAGAAGGAGTAACTGATAATGAAGAAATTGCAGTAATAGCTGTTGCAAATGGAAAAGGTATCGTTGAAGAGATGAAGGAGTTAGGAGCTAGCATCATTATTAATGGTGGACAAACTATGAATCCATCAGCTAAAGATTTTATCGATGCTATTAAGTCATTAAAAAATGCAAAAAAAGTAATAATACTTCCCAACAACTCAAATATTATTTTGGCAGCTCAACAAGCTTCAAAAACGATAAGAAATAAGCAAGTAGTTATTATACCTTCAAAAACTTTGATGCAAGGGATTGCTGCACTAATGAACTTTAACTCAACTTTAGAACTTTCAACAAATGAAGAATTAATGAATGATGCTAT
Source organism: uncultured Mycoplasmataceae bacterium (assembly GCA_964439655.1). Lineage (GTDB taxonomy): Bacteria > Bacillota_I > Bacilli_A > Mycoplasmatales > Metamycoplasmataceae > CAYTOW01. Next base: position 15,070 of record CAYTOW010000006.1, on the reverse strand, counting down.
TAACGATGTTAAAACAGGGCAAGTAACAATTGCTTCACGAAATACTAAAATTAAAGGTGTTTCAGTATCTAAAGGTCAATTTCTAGCTATTGCAGATAAAGAAATAGTTGACTGTAAAAAAAGCGCTATTGATGCCGCATGTGCTGCTTTAAAAACTATGATTGAACCAACTTCTGAAGTAGTAACGATATTTTATGGTGAGAATGTTTCTAAAATTAGCGCTAATGAAATAGCCTCTTATATTGAAGTTAATTTTGATGTTGATGTAGAAGTTAAAAATGGAGCACAGCCTGTCTATGACTATATAATGGCGGTAGAGTAATGAAAAGTATTGCTTTTGATGTAATGGGGAACGATAATGGTCCTCAAGCTGCTGTAGCAGCATCTATAAATTTTGTATCTAAAAATCCAGAATTTAAAATCTTTTTAGTTGGTGATAAAGATCAGATTGGCGAGGTTAAAGAGTCAGAGAATATTGAAATTATCGACGTTAAAAAAAGTGTTAATCCTTCAAAAGGTCTTTTAGCTGCTAGAGATGCTAATACTTCTATGGCTGTAGCTATCAAGATGGTTAAAGAAAAAAAAGCTGATGCTATCATTTCTTCAGGTGACTCAGGGACTTTTTTAAGTATTTCAGTACTTCAACTTAAAAGAATTAAAGGTGTTTCAAGACCAGCATTTATGCCAATAGTTCCAACTATAAAAGGAAGTAACAAAACTTTATTACTTGATGTTGGAGCAAATTTAGTCACAACCTCAACTATGCTTTGTCAATGAGCTCATATTGGAAGTATTTATGCTTCTGAAGTATTTGGAATTAAAAATCCTAGAGTTGGAATTGTTAATATCGGTTCAGAAGATAAGAAAGGCTATGATTTTCATCAAGAAGCAAATAAAGAACTTAAAAGCTCAAAGCTAAACTATAAAGGTTTTATCGAATCAAGATACCTTCTTAATTCAGTAGTAGATGTTGCTGTTATCGATGGTTATGCTGGGAACATGGTTCTTAAAACTATGGAAGGAACATCTTTATCTTTATTTAAAATATTAAAAGAAGAGTTAACTTCCTCGCTTAAAAATAAAATTGGCGCATTAATATCTAAAGGCGCATTTAAAAATGTTAAGAAAAGGCTTGATTATAGAAATGTTGGGGCCGCAATAATAATTGGGCTTAATGGCATTGCAATTAAGACTCATGGAAATTCAGATCAAATGGCATATAATGGGGCACTTAACCAAATCAAACTTGCTATTAATAACGATGTTATTAATAAGATAAAAGGAGTTATTTAATGAATTATAAAGAGTTTTTAAAATCCTTAAATATTAGTCCAAAAAACTTTTCTCTTTTTTATGAAGCGATCACACACCCTTCATACAAAGGAGAAAATAATTATGATGCTTCTTACCAACGACTTGAATTTTTAGGAGATTCAATTATTTCTCGATATGCTTCTGAAAAGATATTTGAAATTCTACCCAAAGCAGACGAGGGGAAACTTACTTTATTAAAATCAGCAGTTGTTAATGGTAAGGCATTAGCTATTCATACCAAAAAAATAGGTCTTGACAAATTCATTAGAGTTGCTTCAAGTGCAAAGCATCTTGTTAATAGAGAAAGGGTACATGAAGACATATTTGAATCCTTCATTGGTGCTATTTTTCTAGACCAGGGAGATAAAAAGGTATATGAGTTATTAGACAAAACTATCTTACTCGATATTAAGTTAAATGCAACAAAAAATGTTAAACATCCTAAAACTATATTGCAAGAGTTTCTACAAGGAGAAAATAGAGAATCAGTGGTATATGTAACTAAAAAAACTAGTAAAGGTTTTACTTCAAGCGCAATGTCTGATGGTGTTACATTTGGAACTGGTGAAGGTAGAACTAAAAAAGAATCAGAAGCAGCAGCAGCAGAAGAGGCATTAAGAAAGGTTGGTGAGTAATGAAATTAATAAAAGTAGAAGCTGAAGGGTTTAAATCTTTTGCTGATAGAACAGTGCTAACTTTTGATGGTGGGGTTGTTGGAATAGTTGGCCCAAATGGTTCGGGTAAATCAAATATTAATGACGCAATTAAATGGGTCTTAGGTGAAGCATCTGCAAAGTCACTTCGTGGAGATACTATGGAAGATGTTATTTTTGCTGGATCAAAAACTGTTAAAGCAATGAACAAAGCAGAGGTATCATTGACTTTTGATAATAGTGATGGAACTTCTTCTATACAAAATAAGAAAATCGTTATAACACGTATTTTAAAACGTGGTAGTGGAAATAATGAATATTATATAAATGGAGAACCTGCACGTTTAAAAGACATTAGGGAAATAGCAATGGAGACAGGAATGTCTAAATCTTCACTTGCCATTATTTCTCAAGGAACAGTCCAAGACATTGCTCAAGCTACTCCTGAACAAAGACGAGGAATATTTGAAGAGGCTGCTGGAATTTCTAAATATAAATCACGTAGATTAGAAGCTATGAGAAAGCTAGATAGAACAACTGAGTCACTTGATAAGATAAGGGCAATAGTAAATGAATTAGAGAAACAACTTCGTCCTTTAGAACGTCAAGCTAAAAAAGCTAAGATCTATTTAAAGAAATATGATGAGCTTAAAGATGTTGAGATATCTTTAATTGTTCATAATATGGATTTTTATAAAGAAAAGTTAGATGAACTCAATGAAGAACTTGAGAATGTTATATCAACAAAAGAAGATTTAAATGAAAGAATTTCTAATGCTGAAAATAATATTGAGGCCAGAACTCAACATAAGCTTTCACTTGAAAATGAAGTGCAGGAAATTCAATCAAGACTTCATACAATAACAGATAAATTGCACTCACTTGAAATGAGAACCGGTAAAGATCATGCTCGTAGAAATATGATTATTAATGGACAAGTAGCTGGTTCAAAAAAAGAAAGAGAAGTGGCACTGCTTGAAGAACTTGAAGAAGTAAGAGCAAAGCTGCATCAGTATGAAGTTTGAGATGAGGAGTCTACTAAAAAAATTGAAGAAGCAAAAGAAAAGGTATCTGAGAAAGAATCAAAAGCATCTTTATTAAGAGCTGATAATGAGACATTAAGATCTAAGTTAATGAAGACTGAAGCTCAAGTAATGATTTTAAAATCAAATAGAGATAACAAATCTAATTTATTTAAAGGGACTAGAATTATTTTAGAAAATGCAAAATCATTTCCTGGCTTAAAAGGAACTGTTGCTGACTTAATTAAAACAAAGAAAAAATATAATACTGCAATCGAGACAGTTCTTCAAAATGCCTTGCAGCATTTAGTAGTTTCTGATTCAGATGTTGCTGTTAGAGCTGTAAACTTTCTTAAAAACAATAAAACTGGTAGAGCAACATTTATTCCACTTGAATCTATTAAAGGAAAAGAGATAGCTCCTGAGCATCTAAATGTTATTTCTGCTCAACCAGGCTTTATTAGTATTGCATCAGATTTAATAGAAACTGATAGTCAGTATGAGGTACTTAAAAAGTTTCTTCTTGGGAATATAATCGTCGTTAAGACTATTGAAAATGCAAATGCACTTTCAAGTATATTGCAAAAAAGATATATGATAGTAACTTTAAATGGAGACATTATTAGAGTTGGAGGGGTTATTACTGGAGGTAATAAAGCTCCTTCAAAAGATCTTCTAGGACTTGATGAAAAGATAGAGAAGCTTGAAGAATTAATACCTGAGATTAAAGCTAATATCGAAGAGAATAAAAGTAAGATAAATTCCATTACTTCAGAGACTAGTGAAAGTTATGCCTTTATTTCTGAACTAAATATTGAATCTGCAAAAGTTAAAGAAAAAAGAATAATAACTCAAGAAAACTTTGATTCGCTTAATACTCAATATGAAACTCTTACTGGTAAAAAAGCAAAACTTTCAAAGAAAATTAAATCTATCGATACAGTAGAAAGTTTAGAAGCTGAAAAGTCATCAATCAATGCACTGCTTAAAGCAAAAAGAGAATCAATCATTTCTATTAATAATGACCTAGCTCAAATGGTTGCTTCTAAAACAGAGTGTGAGAAGTCTCTACGTTTAATAATTGAAAGCTCTTCTGAAAAATTAGCTGAACAAAATAAAGCAGAGTATATTCTTCAACAGTCTAGACAAAGGCTATCAGAGGAGTATGAATTAACTATTGAAGCTGCTAGAGAAAAATATAAAGATTCTAAGATAGATCCTGAAAAATCCTCAGAAATAGTTTCTGCTTTAAGACGAGAAATTAAAGAACTGGGACATGTTAATTTAGATGCCATTACTGCTTTTGAAGAAATTAATGAGCGTTATAAAAGTATGAAGGCTTCAGAAAAAGAACTTTTTTCTGCTCAAAAAATTATCCTTTCTGCAATTGATGAGATGGACCAAATAATTATTTCTAAGTTAGATGCTACCGTTAAATTGGTTAACACGGAAATGAACAAAGTCTTCCAAACGATGTTTGGAGGAGGATTTGCAAAAGTTCAATATACAGATCCAAAAGATTTATTAAATACAGGAATTGAGGTTGTTGCCCAACCACCAGGAAAAACTGTTAAGAACCTTAAGTTATTTTCAGGAGGAGAAAAAGCCCTTGTTGCAATATCACTTCTTTTTGCAATACTAAAAGCAAAACCACTACCACTTTCAATACTAGATGAAGTTGAGGCTGCTCTAGATGATGCTAACGTTATTAGATATGCAAACTTCCTACAAGAGCTTAAAGACAAAACACAATTTATCGTTGTTACCCATAGAGTTGGAACGATGGCAAGAGTTGATCACCTCTTTGGTGCAACGATGCAAAAAAGAGGAGTCACATCATTCTTTTCTGTAGAATTAGCTAAGGCTAAAGAAATGGTAGGTCAATAATGAAGAAACTAAAAGTAATAATAGTTGCTAATAAAGCAAATACTCAAGTAATAGAAGACTTTATTGAAAAGTCTAAAAGATATTTTATAGTTGAGGCTATTTCTATAACTAAAGAAGAAATAACTAAAGCAACGATAAGAAAACCAGACTTTCTTCTTTTAGATAAAGAAAATGCAAGTGCCTTTAGTGGACTCTATACTAAGTTCAAAAAAGCGAATAATGGCTTTAAATTAGTTTATATCTCTCACAAAGTAAATCCCGCAGATGATATATTAACGTTTAAAAACTTATTTGATGACATCATTTATTTAAAACATCAAAGACTTGCTTATTGAAAATTAATATCATTACTTCGTAGAAAATGAGCAGATTTTTCAACAGGTTCAACTATACTTTATAAAAATATCGTTGTTGACTTTTTAGAATCATTTGTCTCAGTTGATGGTAAGCAAGTAGAGCTTACTACTAAAGAACTTAAACTTCTAAGATACTTCCTTATCAATAGTGGCAAATATATTCCTAAGAATAAGATATTTAAGGATGTATGAAAAGTTGAAGATGAAGATACAACACGTTCAGTTGATCAAATGATCTTTAAATTAAAAAGAAAGATAGGAGGTGAGTTCTTTAAATCCTCAAGAGACAAAGGATTTAAATTTGAATAATGAAGATAGATTTACACGGATTAAGCGTCAACGAAGCTACTGCTAAAATAATGACTGCATTAGATGAGTTTGATTATACTTTAGAAATTATTACTGGAAAAGGAACAGGAGCTTTACGTACTCTTGCTGAAGACATTGCTATTCAAGAAAATTATGAATACGAAGATATTGAGGGCGGAATATTAGTAAAAAAATAATACTTTAAATGAGTTAATTCTCAAATAAAGTATTTTTTTATTTTATTAAAACTTTTTTACTTAGTTTCTTTCCTAGTTTCATCCACTGATTTTTTACTTTTATTATCTTTATCATCTATATTAACGTTCTCAAATGTTTTAACAAGTTGATTAACTTTACCGATAAAAGTAACAAGGTCCCCTTTTTTTAATATTGTAGTTCCAGTAGCAATTGAAACTTTATCTTCTCTTTTTATTGAGATGATTGAAACTCCTAATGAAGAAAGTTGAAGATTTTTAAGTGGTTCATTAAGTCATTTTTCATTAACTATATTTGTTGAACCAATTGCATATCCATCCCCGATTTCCTGAAGTGATTCACTGTATTTAATAAAGTTAGGAGAGGTAGCAATAAAGGCTGTTTTAACTCCCGCTTCTTTTTCAGGTCTAACGATTATATCAACACCGATTTGTCTTAGAACTCTCTCGTGCTCATCTGAATTAGATTTAGCAATAATATGCTTAACACCTAATTCAATAAGTCCAGCAATGATTTCGATGTTTTCTGAGACTCCAACGATAACAGTTTGGAATTTAGAAACTCCAATAGCTTTTAACGATTCGATATCTTTTGCATTCGCAATGACAGTATTTGTAATTCTTGAAGAACTAATAAGATTAGTTTCATTAATGTCAATAGCTAAAACATGTCTTTTAAGTGCTATAAGTTCTTTAACAACTGCCTCACCAAATTTTCCTGTACCTATTACAGCAACATCTTTTTTATTTGATACCATTTTGACCTCCTTAAAGTCCATTTTATTATATATAATTATTACTATGAAATTAAAAGGTATATGAGATAAAATTCGTAGATATAAAAAAGGTTCATGAATTACTTATTTATGATACAAGTTTAAATCACTCTCAATCATTAAGCATATTCTGTTTATTTATCTTTTTATTACGATATTAGGTTCGCTTTTATTACTAACACCATGAGCTCATAATTCAGGTGTGGCTACTCCATCATACTTAGACGATTTATTTACAGCTGCCTCTGCCTTTTCAGATACAGGACTAGTAACTAAAGCAACTTTTTTAACGTGATCTTTCTTTGGTCAAGCTATTATAGCAATAATGATTATGGTTGGAGGACTTGGCTTCTTTGCTCTTAAAGTTTATATGTTTAACATCATTCTTGGAAGACCAATTTCCTTTGCAACTCGTAGTGCCTTATCAGCTGAACGTGGTTCTACAACTGTTGGAGTTACAAGAAATCTTATTAGGATTACAGTAACAATTTTATTTATTATCGTTGCCATTGCTTCAGTAGTTCTTTCAATATATTTCTATTTCTTTGGAGCAGATCCATTACAAGATACTATTAATTCTGCTAAGAAGGCTAATCTATCAGAAGTGCTTATTCGTCCACGAGGTAATTGGGCTACTTCGATAAGATATGGTATTTTTCATACTATATCTGCTCTTAATAATGCTGGATTTGACATCATAGGTTCTCATTCACTTTCTCCTTATTACAATAACTATGGATTACAAATAATGTTTATTATCCTATTTATAATAGGAGGAATTGGATATCCAGTAATTTATGATATTTATAAATGAATTAGATCTAAATTCACTGGTGAGTTTTTTAAATGAACGCTTTTTACTAAAGTATCGATGCTCACTTATTTAGTAGTTGCACTCGTTGGAATAACACTAACTTTTACTATCGAGCTAACGGCACATGATTATACAAACAATGATGGAATTTCTCAAACATTTTGACATGACAAACAATATGGTGGAAGAGGCGCAAAAAGCATGGCACTATTTTTCAATGCTATGTCTACTCGTAATGCAGGATTTTCAACAATCGATATGCATCAACTCTCTTCAGGAACTTTAGTACTTTTTGCAATACTTATGTTTATTGGTTCAGCCCCTTCTTCTACAGCTGGAGGGATTCGTACTACAACAGTTGCAATTATATTCCTTGGTGTTTGATCTAGAGTTAAAAATCGTACAACTGTTCGAGCCTTTAACAAACGATTACCTTCAGATACAGTTACTCGGTCTTTTATAGTTGTTGCAGTAGCTGCAACTATCGTCCTTATTGGAATAATGGTTGGCTTTACTTCCTTTGCAGAGCATGGAGGTAAAATAAATTCATCAATTGAAAATGAATGACATCATTTAAATAGTAATTACCATGAGGAATATTCAAGCACAGAATTATTCTTTGAAGTAGCCTCTGCCTTTGGTACTACTGGTCTTTCAACTGGATTGACACCAAACCTTTCACAAGCAACTTTAGTTATGCTGATATTTATTATGTTCATTGGACAACTTGGAGTTTCTTCTACTGTCCTTCTTTGAGGAAATAAAAAATCTCGTAAACGTAAATATAACTTTGTTAAAGAAGATTTAGCAACTGGATAGATTTTTCTCTTTTTAATTTATAATGTTGATATG
>CAYTOW010000006.1:0-6772 GCA_964439655.1 uncultured Mycoplasmataceae bacterium | reverse complement strand
AAGCGGCATGAAACCTAGGCCCATTACATACATATCAAATAACTATGTTTGTTGGTATTTTAATATCTTTTCTTACAGTTGCGTGATTTTGAAAAAGACAAAAATATTCTTGACAAATTCTTCAAATACTAGTAATTATTATCGTTCCAACTTCTATCGTTGGAGCTAGGTTATGATATCTAATAGCTTCTGGAGATAAAGCAAACTGAGCTGAATTTTATAAGTTTCAAGGACTTTCAATTCATGGGGGTGTTTTATTTTCTACTGCTGCAGCTATATGATTTCTTTCATATAGAAAGACTTCAGTTGACATGAGAACAGCTATTGGGATAATACTTCCCTCTATATTAATTGGCCAGGCTATTGGTCGATTTGGTAATATGGATAACCACGAGGTATATGGGAAAGTAGTTGATGATGCTTCTTCACTTGATTGAATGGGACCAATGAAAAAATATATGTATATTAGAGAGGCTGATAATTTACCAGCTGATTGAAGAACACCTTTATTCTTCTATGAATCGATGTCATCGTTATTTGGATACATAGTTATTATTTGAGTGCTTCTTAATTACAATCTTGTTAAACCAGGAGTTACTGGAGCTCTTTATCTACTTTGATACGGTATCGTCCGGGTATCGATGGAACCATTGCGGGATCCTGTTGATATTATGACATGAGGAAAATTCCCAGTATCGATGTTATTAGCTGGACTCTCAATAGCTCTAGGACTAGGACTATTAATATGATGGCAAGGCTTTACTAAACCATTTAGTAAATTAATTTTAGCAATAATGCCTAAAAGAATATTAGATAAGGTTAATAAAAAATATAAAATGATTACACCTCTTAAACCAGTATTATTTACAAAAGATAAGACAGAGCGTAAACGATTTTATTTATTTGGAAAGATAGTAGAAAATAGGGTTAGACTATGAATACCTGATGCAAGAGTAGAAAAACAATCCAAACGTAAAATGAATAATATGTGATCAAGGAGGTCATAGTGAATAAAACGGATGTAGTTATTATTGGCGCAGGACCTGCCGCCTTATCTGCTGGATTATACCTTGCCCGTGGTAATATGAAAGTTTCTTTAATTGAAAAAGGAGCTCCTGGAGGAAAGATAGTCTTTACCTCTAAAGTAGAGAACTATATCGGTTTTGGGACTGTTAATGGAACTGAGCTTGCTCTTAAGATGTATGAGCATGCTATGAATGAGGGCGTTAAGCATGAGTATGGAGAAGTTACTAAAATTGAGTCTCTAGAAGATCAAAAACACATCGTTACTTATGGAGATGATAAAAAAATAGAATGTAGATTTTTAGTCATTGCTGTTGGAGCTTCAGAAAGAGTTCCTGACTTTATTGAAAACATCGAAAAATTCACTAACAGGGGTGTTTCTTATTGTGCCATTTGTGATGGACCACTACACAAAGACATGCCAGTTGGGGTTATGGGTGGAGGTAATTCCGCTATTGAAGAAGCAACTTATCTTGCATCGATCGTTAAGCATGTTTATGTTTTTAGTAGACAACTGAAAGAAGAGAACCTGCGAGCTGAACCAAAACTTATTCAAGCTTTAAAGGAAAAACCTAATACTGAAATAGTTTACGGCTCAAATATTAAAGCAGTTGAAGGCGACGCTACACTTGAAAAAGTTATAGTAGATGTTAAGGGCGAGTTAAAAGAATTTAAAATTTCTGGATTCTTTCCATACATAGGTTTAGTACCAGCAACATCTTTTATAGAAGATTCATTAGGTATCAAAGATAAAGAGGGATATATTTCAACTAATGAATTAATGGAAACTAAAGTACCTAACATATATGCTATTGGTGATGTTAGACGAAAAGAAGTTAGACAAATTACCACAGCCATTGCTGATGGTTCAATAGTTGCTAAAACGATTATGAATAAAAACTAAGGCTGCAAAGCCTTTTTTTAATATCAAGGAGTTAATATTAAATTGCTAAAATATTTATATGAGCTTTAGTACAAGAGTTAAAGAAGAGTTATTAAAGAAAAATATGTCTATCGAAGAGATAACTTCTTTCATGGATGGCTTTTATTCTATCGCCCAAGAAGAGGGCTTTGTTAGTATTTCTAATCAAAACATAAAGAAAATAATAATCTCTATTCTCGATCATATGAAAGTTAAATATAAAAATAATAGTAAAGGAATAACTTTTATAAATTACAAAAGAACGTTAAGACTTAAGCATCCAGGGTTTTATTTTGGAGGAATATTTGTTGCTAGAGGTTCGCTTTCTAATCCAACATCAACTTCATATCATTTAGAAATTCAAACTAATAATATCGATGTTGCTGATGAAATGATTGAATTTCTTAAAAAATATAATATTAATTTCAAAAAATTAAAACGGAAAACTAAGACGATGATTTATCTTAAGTCTTCAACGCAAATATTAGATTTCTTAAAAGCTATTCAAGCAATTAATGCTGTCTTAACTTTTGAGGATGTAATGGTTTCAAGAGATCATAAAGCAATGCTTAATAGATGAACAAACTTAGATATTTATAATCAATCAAAGTTAGTTAAGGCTAATGAAGACTTTAGAAGGATGTATAGGTATGTTTTAAACCACTCATTAGAAAGTAATTTTAGAGATATAGAGTTAGACTTTTTTGAACTAAAAATGAAAAACGAATACTCTTCTTTAGAAGAGTTAAGCAAAATCTTTAAAGATGAAAGAGGGATTTCAAAAACAAAAAGTGGATTAAATCACTATTTAAGAAAATTAAAAAGAGTAGTTAAAGAGAATAACTATATATAATTAATTTATTATTATGGACAATATTATAGATTGATTAAGAGGATATAACGATAGTGCTTTAAATGCTTTAGGCACTTTATGATTTTTTTTATCAATGTTACTTGTTTTAGTTGTTGCAGTAAAACTTGTTAAGTATGCTGAAATATTAATTGAAAAAACTAAGTTTGGTGGTGCCTTTATTGGTGGGGCTTTAATTGCAGCTGCTACTTCCTTGCCAGAGCTAATAACTGAAATTGTTCAATCCGCTGATGGTCATCCTGGTGCTGGAACAGCTGATGATATAGGTTCAAATGCCTTTAGTGCCTTTCTAATAGCTATTGCAGTATTGATGTTTTTAAAAACTATGTTTATGAAAAAAGTTGGTAGATGAACAAAGATATCAATTGGTTTTTCTAGTTTAATTGCAATCGTTGTTTCAATCCTAATGTGATTTAAAAAAGACTTATTAATAGGATCAACAGAAACACTTTATATTGGTATTATTCCAATGTCTTTATTTATTCTTTATTTAATCTTTTTACTAGTGCAATGAAAATTTGGAGATAGCGATGGAGAAACGGCCATCTCAAAAGAAGATGAAGTTATTTCTGTTAAAAAGGCTTCTTGACTTTTCCTTCTTTATTCAATTCTTACAGCAGCTTCAGCAATTCTACTAAATTGATTTGCTACTGGACTTCAAAAATCATATCCTAAAGCATTAGAAGAAGGAACTGTCGGAGGGATATTTTTAGCAATAAGTACTTCACTTCCAGAAGTAGTTGCCTTCTTTGCTTTCCTTAAAAAGAAACAACCAATAGCCGCAATAGCTGCTCTAGTTGGTTCACATATATTTAATTTGGGTATTTCCTTTTTTGGAGACATCGCTTATCACAAAGGGCCTACTTTTACAGAGACATCAGTTCATGCCAATTGATCCCTTGCAGCAATAACTGGAATAATGATGTTTTTATTACTTATTCATTCCTTAACTGCGAAGTATTACAAGAGAAAATGGACTTATGCTATTGCTCCATCTTTAGCTGTAGGAACCTACATTATTGGATGAGCATTAATATTAACTAACTCATTACCACTTTAATGTAGTAAAATATTTATAGTTAAAGGAGAATATATGTCAACACTTATTTGAGTTTTATTTGCAGTTGCTATTGTTGTAATAGCTGTTTCTTTAATTATGTCTCCTGATTCTAATTCCTTCTCAGGTGCTTTAGTTGGGTCAAACGATTTAGATTTATTTAAAGTTAATAAAGAACGTGGAAGTAAAAAGGTTCTTAAATGAGTTATGTTTATCTGTGGGCTAGTTTTAATGATTACTGCCTTAGTTGTAAGGGCACTTATTTAGATGTTTAATAAAGAAAAATTTTTATCTCATTTATCTAGCGAGCCAAAATCATTTTTTCAACTTGTACATGAACTAAACATTCCTAGAAATAATAATCGTAATTTCTCTATTTTTCTTTCACAACTTGAAAAAGATGGCGATATTATGTCTAATGCTAAAAGAGAATACTTTAAACCTAATTGAGATGAGAATACTTCAATAGGAATTATTAGAGTTAATCCCTCTGGTTTTGGCTTTGTAGATATTGAAGAGGATGAAAAGTCATATTTTATTTCTCCAAATTCAGTTAATAATGCTATGGATGGAGATGAAGTAACTATCAAAACTTTTACTGATCCATTTGATGGGACTAAGTTTCAAGGACTAGTTACTAAGATTAATCAAAGAAACACCAAGACTTTTGTTGGTGAGGTCTCTTCTTTTAATGGTAGAAAAATTATTAATCCAATCGATCCAAAAATTAAAGGTAACTTTGATTTACTTTGTGCTAATGAGCTTAAAGATGGAACACTAGTAAAAGTTGAAATTAGTAAATATGGAAGATTTTCTAAATGTCAGGTAACTAAAAACCTTGGCCATAAAGATGAGGCATCTATCGATATTCTTTCTTTGATAGAAGATGCTGATATACCTATTGAATTTCCAAAAGAAGTTATTAAAGATGCAAATGCATTACCTTCAGAAGTCTTGCCAAAGGATATAGAAGGAAGAGAAGACTTTAGAAAACGTTTAATAGTTACTATCGATGGAGATGATACCAAAGACTTTGATGATGCTATCGAAGTATATAAAGATGGAGAGAATTTTGTTTTAGGTATTCATATTGCAGATGTAACACACTATGTCAAAGAAGATTCAACGATAGATAAAGAGGCGCGTAAAAGAGGAACATCAATTTATCTGGCTGATAGAGTTATTCCAATGCTTCCTGAAAAACTTTCAAATGGCATTTGTTCTCTAAACCCTAAAGTTGATCGACTAACTCTTTCAGCAATAATAACTATCGACAAAGATGGAAATACTATCGATTATAAATTAGTGCCTGGAGTTATAAACTCTAAACATAGACTTACATATAAAGAAGTTAATAACTACTACAAAGGTATTAAGACTTTTGATAAGCCTTTAAGTAAAATGCTAGATGAGGCTAAAGTCTTAACAGATATTATTCGTAAATATAAAATAAAAGAAGGTTATATCGACTTTGAAATTGAAGAGTCTAAATTAATTATCGACGAGAAAGGTAATACTATCGATATTGTAGCTAAGGAACGTGGAGAGTCTGAAATGATGATTGAGGACTTTATGGTTCGTGCTAATGAGACTGTAGCAAAGCATGGAGCTAGCAATAAAGTTCCCTTTCTTTATAGAATTCATGAAAAACCTGATATAGATAGAATTGATAACTTGCAACGAGTAATAAGTGTTTTAAACATTGGTGTTAAAGTTCCAGAGCAACCTTCACCTCTACAATTTGCTAGAGCGGTGGAACAAATTAAAGAGACTAGGTTTGATGATTTTATTAAAGTGATGATGCTTAGAACTATGTCTAAAGCAATATATTCAGAAAATAATGTAGGTCACTTTGGTCTTGCTTCAGAGTTCTATACTCACTTTACTTCTCCGATAAGAAGATATCCTGATCTTATTGTTCATCGAATGATTAGAGAATATTTCTTTAAAAACCATCTTAATCTTAAAGATCACTTTTCTTCTATTCTTCCAGAGATTGCTGCCCATTCTTCTAAAACAGAACAACTTGCTGTTGACTTAGAACGTAAAGTTGCTGACATCAAGAAAGCAGAGTTTTATGAAAAGTTTGTAGGAGATACTTTTAAAGGAACGATAAATTCAATTACTAAGTTTGGTTTCTTTGTAGAGTTTCCAAATAAAGTAGATGGCCTTGTTCATAACTCTACCTTAGTTGGTAATTGAGAAACAAAAAAAGATGGATTAGTTTTAACTAATGGCATCGATACCTATACTATTGGTGATACAGTTGAAGTAGTAGTTGTTAAAGCTGAAAAAGCTTCTGGGAAAATAGACCTAGTCCTTTCAAAATACTATAAAGAATTTATCGAAAATAACAAGTCAAGGTAGCTTGTTTTTATAGTATAATATTATTGCCTTAAGTGGCTAGAGAGTTTTATGCGAAAAGTTATATCAAAAAATAAAGATGCCTTCTTTAATTTTGAATTGTCAGACACAGTAGAAGCTGGTATTTCTCTAAAAGGTTGAGAAGTAAAATCTTTGCGTGCTGGTAATGGAAATCTTAAAGGGTCTTTCTGTTCTTTTAAAGATGGGGAACTATATATTTCAAACTTACATATATCACAATATATGAATGTTGTTGGTGACGAAACACGTCCTAGAAAACTTTTATTGCATAAATCTCAATTAAAAAAAATCAAGAAATATACTGAAACAAAAGGTATTGCCATTGTGCCAGTAACTATAGGTTGAAGTTCTAAAGGACTAGTAAAAGTAAATATAGCTATTGGTAAAGGTAAGAATAAAAGAGATAAAAGAGAAACTATAAAAAAACGTGATGCAGAGCGTCAGGTTAAAAAATATTACTAGGGGATGTAATGGATTCGACAATATACGGATCTGCTTGTATTGCAGTGTGCTC
>CAYTOW010000005.1:2467-22225 GCA_964439655.1 uncultured Mycoplasmataceae bacterium | reverse complement strand
AATTAGAAACTTCATGTCTCAACCTTTCTTTGTTTCTGAAAGATTTAGTGGTAAAAAAGGTATTTATGTAACGATAGAACAAACTGTTGAATCATTTGGAAAAATTGTTACAGGTGAACTCAACTACATTCCAGAAGGTATGTTCCTATATAAAGGACATGTTTCTGAAGTTATTGAAGAGTTTGAACGCACATCTAACAAAATTGGCGAGATCATAGAAAAAGATGATTCTAAAAAATCTAAAAAAGATACGAAAAAAGAAAAGAAAAAGAATAAGAAAGCATCAGGAGAAAAATAATTATGACAAATCATAAGTCTTTAATATTAGATAATAGAAGAAATATCAAAATAAAATCTGACTTAGATTTAGCAAAGAAAGTTTTTGAGTATAGTGATTCTATATTTTATATAGAACCACCTAAATATTTCCCGGCTTCTGATTATATTTTTAATTTATTTAAAAAGTATAAAGATAAAATATACGATGAAGATCGCTTAGTTTATGAAACACTAGTTGAATTTGGTAATAAATATAAATTAGATTTTATTAAAAAAACTATTACCACATTTTTTAAAAATGACTTAGCTAATGCATTAGATAAAGGCAATACTATTACTTTATCAGATAAAATTACAGTAAATGTTTTAGTTAATAAAGGTTTAAGAGGCATTTTATTGAAAGAAAACATGACTCTAAAAGAAGCGATGCATCTTTCAGACTTATCACTTAAGCTTAAGAAAAGTGAAGGTGAAAATGAAATAATACAATTTATCATTAGATTGATAAATAAGTTGCTTAAAGAAAATAAAAATATAATAATTTACTTATTTGATCTATGCTTATTTAAAAAAGACGACATCGATATGTTCGCTGTTTCTCACGGGCTTCTTAATAAATTAAATAAAGAATATGCTAAAGATACACCACTAGAAATAACTTCAGTAAATTGATCAAGTATTATTAATGACATTTTGCTTAAGTAAAATAAAAGTAATATAAATAAATATTATGCGTCCTAAAGATACATCCTTTATAGGTTGATTTTTTTCTTTTTAACAATAAATTTTAAAGAATAAAAATGTTATATAAATATATACAGAAATGTTAATAAAAATATATATAATATTACCATGAAATATAACTCTAATATATTTAAAATAACTTTTACAGGAATAATGCTTTCATTAGTATTGATGTTTCAGTATTTAGAAAAATTTATGCCTTTAGCTGGAGATTTTTTTAAAATTAATTTATCGATAGTTTTTGTATTATTTACGACATTTGTTGCCGGATATGGTTATTCATTTATACTTCAACTTATTCGTTTAGGTATTGGTCCATCAATGTCATCTCTTGGATACTCTCTTCCAGGTATGTTTGGAATGGCTATTTCATTTTTTGCTATATTTATTTTTACATCTTTAGCGTATTTAGCTTATAAAACTAAGTTGATTAAATCTAAAGGACCCATAATTCTTTCTTTAATAATTGTTACATTAATTACCTCTTTGATAATGACATTAGCTAATGGTTTATTTTTAGTTGATATATGAGTTAATTTATTATCTAAATTTGGGTTTAAACGTCAAAGCATAATGGATCTTTGAGGAATCAATACATATTGAGGAGCAATTTTCGGAATATATTTAACTGGGAATATTATTAATCTTGGTATTGGATCGTTTCTATTTTCAGTTTCATACTCACCATTTAAGAAGTATATGCTTCATGATAAAAAAAGTAAAGTATAAAAAATTAGCAATTAATTGATAAGAGTGCTAATTATGTTATAATAATAAAAAATAATAAAGGAAGGTGTTACATGAAATATCCAGTTATATCAACTAGAGGAGTTGTTGTATTTCCAAGACATTCAACAACTATAGAAGTAGGAAGAAAATCATCTCTTAATGCTATAGATCTTTCTATAGTTCAACACGGTGCTAAGTTGATTTTAGTTTCTCAGAGAGATATTGTGAAGGACAATATTACTTCTGAATCAGATCTTTATAAAGTTGGAACACTAGTACAAATAAAAATAAACAATGAACTTTCTTCAGGTTCGAAAACAATTACTGCACATGGTTTACATAGAGTTTCTCTAAGTAAATTCAATTTTAATAACGGGCAACTTGTTGAAGCTGATGCAACTATTTTAAAAGATGTTGCTACTTCACGAGTACAAGAAACAGCAGCTGTAAATCAAATTTCTGAAATTCTAGAAAACCTATTAGATGAGATGCAGTCAATGCCTAAGAGTGTATTGTCATCGTTAGCAACAGGGATTTCTGCAAGTGATCTTGCCGATATTATTGCTCACTATCTTCCAATATCACCTAAGCAGAAACAAATAATTTTAGAAGAACTTGACATTACAAAAAGATTAAGTAAAGTTATGACTTTTATTAGAAAAAAGACAGATATGTCTAAAATTGATAAAGAAATTGATTCAACAGTAAGAAAAACTCTTGACAATCAACAAAAAGAATTTTTATTACGAGAAAGATTAAAAGCGATTAAAGAAGAACTTGGAGAAATATCTTCAAAAGATTCGGAAATAGATGCCTGAAGAAAAGAACTTCAATCAGATAGATTTCCTAAATATGTAAAAGAAAAAGCTTTAGAAGAGATTGCTAAATTTGAAGGTATGCCGCCTATTTCAGCAGAAGCACATGTTTCTAAAGGATTTATAGAATGAATATTTAAACTTCCTTGAAATACATATACAACTGATAACCAAGACCTAACTAAGGCAAAGAAAATGCTTGATAAAAATCACTTTGGACTTAAGGAAGTTAAAGAAAGAATTATTGAACATCTTGCTGTTAAGATTAATACTAAGTCATCAACAGCCCCAATTATTACTTTTGTTGGTCCTCCTGGTGTTGGTAAGACATCATTAGCTAAGTCAATTGCTGATGCTGTTGGAAGAAAGTTTATAAAAATCTCTCTTGGTGGAGTTAGAGATGAAGCTGAAATTAGAGGACACCGTAGAACATATGTAGGAGCTTTACCAGGAAAAATTATTCAATCATTTAATAAAGCAAAGAGTTCTAATCCAGTTATTCTACTTGATGAAATAGATAAAATGTCTAATGATTATCGAGGCGATCCAACTTCAGCATTACTTGAGGTATTGGATCCACAACAAAATAAAAACTTCCAGGATCACTTCTTAGAATTAGAGTATGACTTATCGCAAGTTATGTTTATCACTACTGCCAATTACTATGAACGAATACCAGGTCCTTTATTGGATAGAGTAGAACTAATTTTCCTAGATCAATATACATCTGAAGAGAAATTAGCAATAGCTAAAAACTATATTATTCCTAAGACTATTAAAGAAAATGGATTAAAAAAATCAGAATTTAAAATATCTGATAAAGTGATTGCATATATTATCGATAAATATACTGCTGAAGCTGGAGTTCGTGGTCTTGAAAGAATTCTTGCTAAATTAGCACGTAAAATTGTTCTTAAAAAAGTTCAAGGTAAGATCAAAGGACCATTCATAATTACTCAGGCAATTGCAAGAGAACTTCTAGGTAAAGAACTAGTTGCTAAAAAACCGCTTGAAGGGAAAGCTGAAATTGGTTACGCTAATGGAATGTATTATTCCGCCGTAGGTGGAGGAGTGCTTGGAATTGAAGTAAACACATATCCTTCTAAAAATGGTGGTTTTAAATTAACTGGATCAATTAAGGATGTCATGAAAGAATCGATGGAGGTTGCAATCGGTTATCTTAAAGCACATCGTAAAGAATTTGGTATTGGATTTGATTTTGAGAACACAATGATTCAAGTGCATGTACCCGAAGGAGCAACTCCTAAAGATGGGCCTTCAGCAGGTATAGCATTTACTACTGCAATACTTTCTGCCTTAATTGGAAAATCTGTTCCAAAAGATATTGCCTTTACTGGTGAAATTACACTAAGGGGTAATGTTCTTAAGATAGGTGGACTAAAACAAAAAACTCTTGGAGCTCTTGAAGCAGGTGTTAAAACATTCTACATTCCTAAACTAAATGAACAGGATATTGAAGAGTTATCTCCAAAAGTCAAAAAAGAGGCAAAGATTATATTAGTTGATAATTATTCAGAAATATTTAAGAAAGTTTTTAAATAGCACTCAATTTGAGTTATTGCTATAATAATGATATGACTGAAAGACAGCGCTATTATTTAAAGTTAATTATTGAGTCCTATATAAACGATGGAGAACCAGTAGCATCTCAAACTTTAATAAAAAAATATAATCTTGCAATATCATCAGCTACAGTAAGAAATGAAATGACTTCACTTGAAAAAGAAGGAATGCTAACAAAACATCATGTTTCGGGAGGAAGAGTCCCATCGATAAAAGGTCTTAATTATTATGCTAAATTTCTTTCTGATGGAAATGTTGAAGATATCGATAAAATGCTTCAGGATATATTCGCAAAAAGAAGAATATCAATCGATGCAACGATAGAAGAGGCAGTAAGTTTAATTTCCAATATTACAAACATGACTTTAGTTACCTCCTCTTCTGAAGCAAATGAATTATTAAAGTCTATACAGCTTACACCAATTAATAAAGAGAATGCTACTATAGTTTTAGTTACTTCAACTGGTAGAGTAGAATCAAAACTAATTGAAATAAATAATGTAGTATCTTTAGAAGATGTACGTATTTCAATAAGGCTCTTTAAAGAACGTTTAATTGATACGCCACTTAAAGAACTAGCAATGAAAATGGAAGCACTAGCACCTATATTATCAAAATCTGTTAAAAATTATGAAGCAGTCTTAGAACAATTTATAACAAAAGTATTTGATTTTCATAATAAAATTATTAATAAGGTCTATGGAAATTCTAGTCTTATTAAAGCTAAAGATATTAAAAGAGAAGATTTAGTTCATATTCTTGATATGATCGAACACAAATCAATTTGAAAAACGATTGAAGGAAAATTAGATGAGGATGAAACTCTAAAAATAGATATTAAACCTAACAATACATCGATTATTTCCAAAAAAATAAATGTTGATAATATTACGAAGGAAATATCTGTTATAGGAACAAATAGGTTAGATTATCGATATGCCAAACAAATCCTATACTTATTAGAAAAATATTTAAAGGAGAAATAATGTCTGAAAATAAAAAAGTAAAAACAAATGAAGAAAATAAAAAAATTAAAGAAACTAATAAAAAAATAGATTATAAATCCGAATTAAAAAAATCTGAAAAAGAAATAGAGAATTTAAAGAAAGAAGTTAAAGAATTAAAAATAAAAAATATTTCTCTTGAAATAGAATTACAAAAAAACATTAATGATTTTCATGAGAAAGCAAAAACCTTTCAATCTAAAGCACAAGAAGAAATTAACAAAGTTAAAGATAATTTGCAAAAACATAACGATGAAGTTAATAGCGAAACAAAAAAATATGGAGCTCAGAAATTAGTTGAGAACCTAATTCATCCATTAAATAATTTACATCTTGCTATAGAGTCGGGAATTAAAAGTGACAACGAAGCAATAAAGAACTATGTCGTAGGTTTTAATATGCTATACAACGAAATAATGGTATCACTTGAAAGTATTGGTGTTACTTTAATCGAACCTAAAATTGGTGATAAGTATGATCCTGAGCTTCATGAATCTATACATGGTTCTGGGACAAGAATCTCTAATGTTAAATCTAAAGGTTATAAATTGCATGAAAGAGTACTAGAACCTGCAAAAGTAGAAACTAAATAAAATTATTTTTTTAACAATCTATCAGATTCAATGTATCTAGATTGTTTATTTTTTTTATTCTGTTTTTTTAAATATTCCTTTGCACTCATTGCAACATCGCTCTTAAATGATCTATTTAAATCCTTTATTATTTTTTGAACATCTGAGTCATTATTTTTCTTATCAAAAATACTTCCTTGATATGTAATAGAAAATTTATCTTCAAGTTGACCTAAACTAACACCAATATGTTTTATTGAATTTTCATCTCAAATTTCATCAAATAAACTAATTGCACATTCTAGAATATCATTTATTTTACTTATTGGATTAGTTAAAGTCATTTGCTTTCTCTTAGTTTTTACTTCCTTTCCTCCTGAACTTTTAATATATACTGATACTACTTTCCCCACCATATTTCTATTTTCAGCTCTTTGACTAACAACATTAACTAAGCTTTTTAATGTAGAAATAATTTTATTTTTAGAGCTTTGGTCTCCTCATTGAAAAGTAATAGCATTACTTATTTCTTTAATATCATTATGCTCAATCTTAATTTCATCCTCACCATTACCATTAATATTTCACATAAGTGTATCTGCTCTAATTCCTAAAATTATCCTTAAATTTTCTATCGGTGCAGAAGCGAACTTTCCTATTGTATCAATTCCTATTTCTATTAGTTTTTTTGAACTTTGAGAACCAATACCAAAAACACTTCCAATAGGTTTATCCTTAAATTTTTCTAAAAATTCATTTGGTTTAGTAACGCTAATCCCTAGAGGTTTTTTTAAAGAGGTTGACATTTTAGCAACAAATTTGTTATTAGAAATACCTATTGAGCAAGGTAGAGATAATTCTTTTAAGATACTTTTTTGTAATTCCTTAGCAAGTTTTACTGGAGAACCATATTCTTCTCAAATATCAGTGGCATCGATATAGCACTCATCGATAGAACCGACTTCAATTTTATCAGTGAAGTTATTAGAAATAAGTTCAAAAAGTTTGCTAGATAAAGTAATATATAAAGCAAAATCAGGCTCAACAATCTTTATATTAGGAATTATTTCCTTTGCTTTATATTGAGGCATTCCAGCATAAACTCCTTTTTCTCTTGCTTCATATGAAACAGCGGAAACAACACTTCTCCTTCCTTTTGAACCTATAGCAACTGGGAGATCTTTTAGCTCAGAATATACAGTTCGTGCAGCTGAGACAAAATAAGAATCTAAATCTAAGTGAAAAATTACTTTCATATATCTATTATAATAGTTATATGAATATTGAAAATGCTAAAAAACTATTGAAAGAAAAAGATATTTCAATAACAGAAAATAGATTAGAAATATTAATGCGTTTAGCAGACCATCATCATTTTCATTCTATATCTGAGATTGTAAATGAATCAAATGGTAAGTTAAATAAGAAGAGTGTTTATAATGCAATAAAATTATTTATCTGTAAGGGTTTAGCAGAAGCCTATACTCTTGGTGGTGTACCTAAATATGCTTTAACTGATAACCTTGAAGGTAAAAGTGAGATTCATGTAGTTTCTCAAGATGGAGTAATAAAACACTTATCAATTGATCAAAGAATATTTGATGATATCAAAAAGAGTGTAGGAGAGGATGAAGTTTCTTCTATAAGCATTTCGGTATTATTGAAATAATAATTTAGAGTCTTTTTATTTTGCTTATATATTCGATATTTTTTGATTCCTTACCAAGAATTCCTGATTCTTCTACTTTAATAATTTTAAATCCATTATCTTTGGCATAGGTCTTTACTTTATTGATAATATCTTTATGTAGTTCTTTTGGAACAAAGCCACCCTTTTGTACTTGATTACTATTAGCTTCATATTGAGGCTTAATCAATGCCATGATAATTTCTATAGTATCTAAATGCTTAAGGACTTTAAAAACCTCTTTTAAAGAAATGAAAGAAACATCTGTTACTACGATATCAATTTCCTTTTTAAACATATCTTTATTAATGCTTTTAAGATTAGTTTTTTCCATAGTTGTAACTTTAGGATTACTTCGTATTTTATAATCAAGTTGATTAGTTCCAATATCAAGTGAATAAACATGTTTAGCTCCATGCTCTAGAGCGACTTGACTAAAACCACCAGTTGAACTACCAATATCTAAAACAACTTTATCACTAAAGTCTAGAGTAAAGACATCAATTGCTTTTAATAGTTTTAAAGCTCCTCTAGAGACTCATTTACTCTTTAAATTAATATCTATAGTCTCTGAGCCTTTAAGTCTTACAGATGGGGTAAAAACTACCATTCTATTAACCATAACTTGTCCCGCTCTTATTAATTTTTCAGCATTATTTTTGTTATAACCCTCATTAGTTAGATATTCAATTAAAGTATACTTCATTAAAACACCTTAGACATAAATGAGCGAATATTAAAATTATACTTTTCTTCTGTAACAGGTATTGAAGTTAATCATTCAGAAAAGAGTTTTATTTTTATGGCATTTATTTCGATAAAGTTATCTAAAGTATAAATATTGCTTATACCTTTTTTAATGTCTTTATAGTACGTAGAAGTTTGATATGCATATCACATAAATTTTGACAATGATTCTCAATTAAAGTCTTTTTTAGTTATTTTTTTAACTTCAATAAAAGCATCATCAAACATCTTAATGTTTTTGTTTTTAGATATTAGTTGCCTTTCAATAGTTACTAAATCATTAATCGGTATAGATGGCGCATACAATAAAATGATGTATGAAATAATAAAACGCATAGATTTATGTTTAAATTTATTTTTATATTCTTTTCATGTATCGTTATCAAATTTATTTTTTATTTGTTTTAATTCTTTCATAATCTCTCCCAATATTTTCTAAAATTGCATTTATAAATTTGTGTTTTTCATCATCGATAAAACCTTTAGATATCATAACCATCCCATTTATTACTAATGCCTTGCTTTTGAACATCATTTCAAATGCCCCAAATAAAAGAATAGATCTCTCTAAAGGCGCAATTCTTTCCCACTTTCAATTGTTTAGGTTTTTAACTATCATAGCCTTAAGTTTAGGATAAAGTTTTTTAATCTGCTCAATTTGTTTAAGTTGTGATTTATTAAAGTCGTAATTTTCAAAAGCATCAATAGTATCTATCTCTTTATTAAGTAATTCATATTTATAAAGATATTGAATAATTTCTTCTTGCTTTTTTACTTTACTTTCCATAATTAAAATTATACATATCAATTTAAAAAAATGCTTATTGCATTATTTTAATTATTTTCTTTCTTAAAGAGTTTTTATCAAGTCCTAGTTTAGCATAAACCTCATTGCCATCACCAGATTCACCAAAGGTATCAATCCCAATATTATATAAAGCGAATTTTCCTAAACCATAAGTAGTAGCAGCTTCAATAGAAATAGCTTTAGTAATGTCTCATTCAATATTACCAGTAGCATTAGAAATTGAATAAACATTCATATCAAGTTCAATACCTATCTCAAGAGCATTAGATAATTCTGAGCCAGAAGCTACAATAGTCCAACCGGATGATCCCTGATGTAATTTGTAGATACCACTTTGAACTTTATCCTTTGAAGTTTCTTTTAATGATTTTATATTTTGTCTTGTAAGAGCTATAACTGTTGGAGACTTTTCAGAGTTTAATGCTCTTTCATAGGCACCTATTACTTCTTTTTCATCAGCTGGACGGATAAACGTAACATTAGGTATTGATCTCATAGTTGCAATGTGCTCTATAGGTTCATGAGTAGGTCCGTCTTCTCCAACATATACTGAATCATGTGTAAAGATAAATGTTGTTGGCAAACTCATTAATCCAGCCATTCTAATAGATGGTTTCATATAATCTGAAAATACAAAGAACGTTGAAACAAATGGTCTAAAGTTAGAGTGAAGTGCAATACCATTAGCAATAGCACCCATAGCAAATTCTCTTACACCAAAAAGGATATTTCTCCCTTTACGATTAGAAGGATCAAAAACTCCATCACCACCAGCGGCTTTTGTTGAAGCTGAAAGGTCTGCTGAACCACCAATTCATCTATTATCATTATCATTAAGATATTTAATTATTTCTCCTGAAGTAACACGAGTAGCTGTATTTTTATCTAGGTTTAATTTAATATCTATTTTCTTATCTCTTAAGAATGATTTTAGCCCATTAGACATTTTAAAGTTTTTAAATGCTTTTTTACCTCTTGTGAATATAGTATTTCGATATAAAGTCTGCACTTCTTTTGGTAGATAAAAATCACCACCCTTTCAATTAAGTTTCTTTTTTAATTTATCGAATTTATCAGGTCCAAGTGGAGCCCCATGTACAGAAGAGGTTCCTGCACCCTCGGCATCTTCGCCAATTATAGTTTTAATTTCGATAAAGGAAGGTTTATCAGATTTTTTAGCATTAGCAATAGCCTTATCAATTGCCTGAACAGTATTTTCTTTTACTAATTGATAATCGAAGCCAATTGATTCCATAAAATCTTTTCTAATAATATTAGTAACACTAGATACTTTAGTATCTAATTGGATATCATTAGAATCATGCAATACAATAAGTTTTGAAAGTTTTTGAAAACCAGCAAATTGTAGAGCTTCGTTAGCAACGCCTTCTTGCAGATCTCCATCACCAACAAGAACATATGTATAGTGATTAATTTCATTAAAATGTGCTCGTAAATTTTCTTCAGCAACTGCCATACCAATAGCCATTGAAATTCCTTGTCCAAGTGGACCGGTAGTTGCCTCAATTCCTTTTGTTCATTTATACTCTGGATGCCCCGGTGTTTTTGAACCTAGTTTTCTAAAATTCTTTAGATCCTTTTCTTCTATTAGATCAAGAATTCTAAGAGTAGAATATAAAAGAGATGATCCATGTCCTGCTGAAAGAATAAATCTATCTCTATTAATAAAATCTGGATGTTTAGGATCAAAAACTAAGTGCTTAGTAAAAAGTGTATGAATTATAGTTGCAGCTCCAAGAGCGATACCTGGATGCCCTGAATTGGCTGCTTCAATAGCTGCTATTGAATTTACTTTTAATGTATTAATTGCTAAATTATCCATTAACGTACCTCGTTAATTGAAATATTTATATTATCAGGTTTTGAGTTTGTAAGAGAGATAACCTTAAAATCAATTAGCTCACGTAATTCTGGGAGTATTTTAGATAAGGTTCCTTTTAAATAATCAAGTTCAACATCAATGCAGACATTATTCTTAACGATATTTACCTTTACATCCTTAACTTTTATTCCTTTAAATTCTTTTAATTTTTTAAAGACCACATCTACTATAACTTTTCTTTCGACAAAATATTCTTTATTCTTATTGTAATTAACAGTTACAAATTCCATTATTTACCCCTTCCTACATATTTTCCAGTTTCTGAAGAAACAACAATTATTTCTCCTTCTTTAATAAACATTGGTGCTTCAAGCTCATATCCTGTTTCCACCTTAACTTTTTTTTGTGGATTATTTGCAGTATTACCTTTAACAGCCTCTGGCGCTTCTACTACTTTAAGATTTATATTTACCGGAAGCTCAACATCAAGAACTTCACCTTCATATGAACGCACTTTAATTTTATTTCCCTCTATAAGAAAGTTTAATTCTCATTTAACCTTATCTAGTGGTATCTCGAATTGTTCAAAACTTTCTGGATCCATTAAAACAATATTAGATCCATCGTTATATAGATAATCCATATCTCTTTTATCTATGTGAGCTTTTGATACCTTATCTCCTCCTGTGTAAGATTTAATCGTTGTTGCTCCTGTTCTTAGATTTTTTACTTTTGCCTTTACATTTGCTTGTCCTCTTCCTTGTTTAGAGTGTGAGGCACTTAGAACTACAAATAGTTCTTTATTTTCTTGGAATGTTATTCCTGGTTTGAAAGTATTTACATTTATCATAAATTAATTATAAAAGAAAACAACCTCATATTTGAGATTGTTATTTAGAAAGGACTTTATTTCCGTCTTTAGTTACAAGAACATCATCCTCTATTCTTACTCCACCAAGATCAGGTATATATATTCCTGGTTCAATGGTAATAACCATTCCTTCACGAAGTTCAGTATTAAGTTCTTTATTTGATGTTACATTTGGGAGTTCATGAACATCAATTCCTAAGCCATGTCCAGTTGAGTGTATAAAGTATTGACCATAACCTGCCTCTGTAATAATATCTCTGCATACTTTATCAATATCATTAGTTTTAACACCAGGCTTAACAGCTTGGACTCCTGCTCTTTGTGCTCTTTTAACTACCTCATATACTTCATCCATTTTTATGTTTTTTGCTTTACCGACTTTTATTGTTCTAGTAACATCTGAGGCATAGCCTTTATAAAGTGCTCCAAAATCAATAGTTACATAGTCACCATTTTTAATTTTCTTTGTTGAAGGATTACCATGAGGAAGGGATCCTCTTTTTCCCGAAACAACAATAGGTTCAAAAGATGATTTAAATGCACCATTTTTTCTTAGTAATGCATCGATCATATTTGCTACTTCTATTTCAGTCATACCAACTTTAATTTCTTTTTTAAGTTCATCAAAGGATTTAATAGCTATTTTTCCTGCTTTAGTCATAATATTGATTTCATCTTTTGATTTAATTATTCGTAATTCTTGACCATTAATTTGAATATGATTTTTAAAACCTATCAATTTCTTTAGATAATCAAATTCCTTTAATGTAGTATTACTTTCTATTCCAACTGTTTTATATTTTTTTGATTTAAAAAATTTCTCAATGTTTTCTTTAGTAAAAAGTTTAACCTCAACATTCTTTGCATTTTTTGAAGCCATTTCAAAATATCGTCCATCAGCAAACAATATAGATTTATCTTTTTCTAATATAAGCATTCCAGCAGACATAGCTACATTAGCAAATCATAATCTTGTTTGTTCTTGTGTTGTTACTATAGCTTCTATCTTTGTAGTATTAAATATTTTATTTAGTTCTCTTTTATCCATAGGTGAATTATAAATAAAAAAAATAGATTTTAATATAATCTATTTCTTCTCTTTGTGATTAGTGTGTTTGTTACAGTTTGGACAAAACTTTTTAACTTCTAACTTTTCAGTATGGAGTTTATCGTTTTTCTTAGTAATATAGTTTTCATGCTTACAAACTTCACATCTTAAAATAATTCCTTTTCTTGCCATTGTAACCTCCAATTGGTATTATTATACACTAAGGAGTAATTCAATTTCCTCTTTATGCATAAAAATATTATTTTTTTTATCAAGAGGTGGAGTTTCAAGAATTTTAATTACATTCTCAAATAAAGGATCATGAACAATTTCCTGTAAAGCTCTTGCACCTATCTTACCTTTACCAATATTCTCATGTCTATCTTTATGTGAGCCTAGATCATTTTTAGAATCATTAACATGAATAACCTCAACTTTTTCTAGTATCCCTAGTTTCTTAACCTTTTTACTTAATGCACCTTTAACAGTTACATCGAAACCTGAGTCTCATAAATGACATGTATCTAAACAAATGCCTACTCGCTTATGATTAATAGTCTTTATTAATGCAGCAATTTCTTCTAAGGAAGAACATAGTTCACTTCCTTTTCCTGCCATTCCTTCTATAAGTATATGAACATTTTTAGTTTTATTAACTATATATTTAATACCTTCAATTAGTATTTTAGTACATTCCTCTTTTGTTCCTCCAGTATATGAACCTGGATGAATGACAAGTTTATCAAGACCAATTTCTTCCATCAATTTAATTTCTCTTATAACAAAGTCTCTTGATTTTTTAAGAAGGTCAGGATTTACTGATGAGTAATTCACTGGGTGAGGGCCATGTACTACGATATTCTCAATAGCAATTTTTTTATGATCCTCTAATTTTGAATACTCCTTAAAATTTAATTCTTCTACCCCAATTAAACTCAAACTTCGTGATGGTCCTAGATAAAACATCATGGCATTTGCACCATTTTCAATAGCACGTCAATTAGCTCCAAGCAAATATCTCTCTTTTTTATTAAAGGGAACATGTGAACCTATAATCATTATTTATCACCTCCATAAGGAATAACGTTTACTTCATCTTTAAATTTTTTATTTAGCACTTTTGTTAAATAAGGAATAATAACTTTTTCAATATCATGTTCAACAACTAAAAAAGGAATATTCATTTCTTTTGCAGTAACTTTAATATGATGTTTCATTTCAGAAATAACCATTAAATTTGCTCCTGCTTTTTTAGAATTAATATATTGAATAAAGTCTCCACCACTACCACCAGGAAAGAAGGCAACCTTTTTTGTTTTAATTTTTTGATTAGGCTTTTTAACCACGCACACTCCTAAGTCATTAATTTTTTTTGCGATTATATCTGAGTCACTATTATAATCTCCAATAAAGCCGTATGGATATCCCTTAGGTATTTTACGAATTTTTAAAATATTTAATGCTTCAGCCAAAGCCTTAGGCATTCCTGTTTTATCAAAATTAGTATGTGCAACATATAGGGCTATATTATTTTCTTGAAGGGATTCAAGAATTTCTTTCTTATAAGGAGCTTGTATACACTCATTTTTTAAGCCTTCCTTGCTTAGATCAAAGAAAAATGGATGATGGGTAACGATTAAATTAACATCATTTTTTAAAGCCTCTTTTAGCACATCAGTTGTTAGATCTAAAGCAATAAGGATATTCTTAACCTCTAAGTTTTTAGAACCAAAAATAAGTCCAACATTGTCTCATTCCTCAGCAATTTTATTTGGATAATTATGATTCATAAACTTTATTATCTTTTCAACTTTAATCATAAAAACATTATAGATATAAAACATAATAAAAAAAACAGCTAATTAGCTGTTTACAAAAAAGTCTTTAAGTTTCTTATTTTTTTGCGGTTGTCTAAGTCGTCTAATAACTTTAGCTTCAATTTGTCTAATTCTTTCTTTAGAAACATCAAACTTTTCTCCAAGTTCATCTAGGCTATGAACTTTTCGTCTATTACCATTTTTATCAAATCCAATGCCATATCTTAAAAGAACAATTTGTTTTTCTCTTTCATCTTCAATATATTTATCTAATGTTTCGATAAGAAGTTTAGATAGTTCTTCCTGAGCTGCATAATCAACTGGATTAATAGCTGATTCATCTTTAACAAAATCAGAGAAGGAAGAATCATCTTCTTTACCTATTGGACGATCAAGAGATATTGGGTCGATATTAATCTTTCTAATATATCTAATTTTTTCTGAATCAAAATCCTCACCAGCAAGTTTAGCAATCTCTTCATCTGTTGGAGCTCTTCCAAGTTCTTGATGCAATTCACGTTCATACTTAATAACTTTATTAATTGTTTCAACCATATGCACTGGTACACGTATAGTTCTAGCTTGATCGGCTACAGCACGAGTAATAGCTTGACGGACTCATCATGTAGCATATGTTGAGAATTTAAATCCTCTTTCATATTCATACTTTGATACAGCTTTAAGAAGACCTGAGTTACCTTCAGAAATAAGATCAATAAATGTAAGACCTCTATTTTTATATTTCTTAGCATTATTAATAACTAGACGAAGGTTTCTACGTATTAAAATTTCTCTAGCCTTACGACCGTCTCTACCACCCTTTTTAATTCTCTTACATAAAGCAATTTCTTCATCATGAGTTAATAGCTTTCCATATTTACCTATTCATCTCATATATCATTTAATAATATCATCAGTTTCAGTAAGTTTATTTTCAAGCTCAACATCTGTAACTTCCATCTTTTCACTTATATCATTAAGTCTAATTTCTTCAGTATCATCAAAAGTTTCAAGAGTAACTTCATCACTGATATCTTTTAGTGAAGCAGCTTTTTTATCTTCCTCATCAACCTCATCTTTAATAATTCTTCTTTTAATAAGTAAAGGAAGTAGTTCATCCATTGATTCTTCTGAAACCAAAAGTTTCTTTTCTTCGAGGAATTTAAAAACCTCATTAATAGTTAAAAATTTTTTAGTTTTAGTTTCATTTTTTTTAGTTTTAGTTTGAATTTCATCTTCTAGTGCATTAATAATAACTTCATATGAATTATTTTCTTTAAACTTTGCCATATAACACCTCTTTAATGTATATATTTTAACAAAAAAATGCTATTCATATTTTTTTAGTTTTCTTTGAACCTTGGTATGAGCATTTACAAAAATTGCTTTTTCTGCTTCAGAATACTCTTTGCTGTTAATTTTATGAACAAGTTCTTTGCTTAAATCTTTAAGATATTTATCATGTGAAGAATCAATTGCTGCCTCAAATTCTTCAATAGTTTCGACAGGAAATTCTACTTTCTTTATTTCTTGCATTTTATCAATCATTTCTTTAGTTGGACGTCCAGATTTATTTGTAGCATTAGCAATATAATCTGCAATTCTAGTGATAATATTATCAATTGATAAAAGTTGTTCTTTTTCTTTATATACTTTTCTAAATTCAGCTTTTTTCAACATTGAAAGAATTACTACATATGATCAATTATGTTTATCATCAATAGAATCTATTTTAAATGGCTTTTTAATTTGAGTTGTATCTAGGAGTTTACTATTATCTTGAAGTTGTTGGGCCACTGAACTAATATTTTTATTTCTTGGTATTGAAAATGATTTTTCATCTATTGAAAGATATTTACAAGCTTTCTTAATGTAGAAACTTTGTTCAACTGGATCTAATAAGATTAAATATTTTTTAAATGTTTCAACGAATTTTTTTACTTTTGAGATATCTTTATTACCATATTGCTTTTTATGCATATTAAATATAAATTCAATACCACTAATTACATCATTTGATATTTTTATAAGTTCCTCAACACCTTTTTTATCAAGTATTTCATCAGGATCCAAAGCAGTATCATTCTGAACAACCTCAATACTTATTTTATTTTCTAAAAGAATTTTTATAGATTTTATTGTTGCATTAATTCCTGCTTTATCTGAATCTAGAAAAAGTCTTATTTTAAAATTAGATAGGGTTTTTAAATGCTCTTTAGTTAATGAGGTTCCCATAATTGCAACTGAGTTTTTTATTCCAGCTCTACTCATAGCAATAACATCCATAAAACCTTCATTAATATAAATAATCTTATCTTTATTAAGAAAGTTCTTAACTTGATTAAAGTTATAAATAATAGTAGATTTTTTAAATATCTCTGATTCGCTTGAATTAATATATTTTGCTTGAGCTTTATTACTTAAATTTCTTCCTGAAAAACCTACTATATTATTATCCTCATCCTTAATAGTAAAAATTAATCTATCTTTAAAAAAGTCATTACCTGATGAATTAATTAAAGATAAGTTTATTAGATCTGCTTCATCATAACCTTTTTTAATTAAGAAATCTTTAAGTCCAGATGATGGAGCATAACCGATAGAGAAATTATCAATTACCTCTTGAGATAGACCACGAGATTTTACATACTTAAGAGCCTTAGCACCTATCTCTATAGAAAGTGAATATTGAAAAAAATTCATTGCCTCCTTATTTATTTCAAATAATCTTAATTGTTTTTCCGAATAATTTTTTACATTTTTTTTAGATTTAAAATCTACCCCTACTTTATTAGCGAGCTCTTCAAGTGCTAGAGCATAAGGTTGTTTTTTTATTAAAGAGACAAATTTAATTGGTCCACCTGCAGTTCCACAAACGAAGCATTTAAACATTTGTTTTTCAGGAGAAACAGACATCGAAGGATTTGTATCTTCGTGAAATGGGCATAATCCTCAAAAATTCTTTCCTTTCTTGGAAAGAGAAACATGCTCTGAAACGATATCTACAATATCGACTTTATTTTGAACTTCCTTAATTACATCTGCCATTTAAAATTAATTATAAGACAAAAGTGAGGTGAATATAGTTATTAGACATTAATTATTAAGATTATCAAGATTAAAGAAAGGTTTAACTATTTTATTCTTTCAAAGATATCTTCGCCGATTTCTGAAAGTTCTACATCAAAGTTTTTAGCCACTAAATTTCCCATAGTTGCAAACCCTTGAAGAGTTCCTAAAGTTTTTGGTTTCTCTTTAAAGTTTTTTGAATATATAACAAATGGTACATGCTCTCTAGTATGATCACTTCCAGGAAAAGTTGGATCATTTCCATGGTCAGAGGTTCATATTAATAAATCATCTTTTTTAAGTGCATTAAGTAGTTTTGCCATTTTAATATCAAACATATTTATATTTTTAGCATATCCTTCAGGATTTCTACGATGACCAAATTTGGTGTCAAAATCAACGAGGTTTACAAATAAGAACCCTTCATTACCTTCATCGTTAACTCAATCAATAGTGATGTCCATTCCATTTGCATCACCATCTGAATGAATCGATTCACTAATACCATTACCATTAAAGATATCTCTTATCTTGCCAACACCCGTAACTTTTACACCTTTAGTAACTAATCTATCAAGTATTGTTTCTCCAGTAGGATCTAATGCATAGTCATGTCTATTAGAAGTTCTTTCTCACTTTCCATTAGAACCTATATAAGGACGAGCAATAATTCTTCCAACATTTCATTCAGGTTTAGATGAGAGTATTTTTCTAGCTTCTTCACATCATTTATAAAGATTCTCTAAACCTTGCTTTGTTTCATGCCCACATATTTGTAGGACTGAATCAGTAGAGGTATATACAATAATTGAATCTTCATCTAAAGATTTTTGAGCAAGTTCATCAAGAATCTTAATTCCAGAAGCTGATTTATTACCAATAATTTTTTTTCCAAATGCTTTTTCTAACTCTTTGATTAAA
The DNA here is from genome assembly GCA_964439655.1 of uncultured Mycoplasmataceae bacterium. Taxonomy (GTDB): domain Bacteria; phylum Bacillota_I; class Bacilli_A; order Mycoplasmatales; family Metamycoplasmataceae; genus CAYTOW01. Next base: position 3,687 of record CAYTOW010000005.1, on the reverse strand, counting down.
TCGTTAGGGAAACCAGTATCAGTAAAAGTAGGATATGGTTTTGTTGTTTCGACTCCCATCATTTCTCAATGTCCTGCTAAAGTATCTTTTGCATTAGACCTTTCATTTACTCTTGCAGTATATGCAATTTGATTTATTGCTTTATTGTAACCTGTTAGTTTTGCTATAGAATCAATACCAAGTTTTTTAAGTGTTGGTATTTCTAGAAGACCAGTTTCAGAAATGTGAAAGAAAGTATTGGCTCCCTCATCTCCAAAGTCTTTTGCTCTTTTATCTCCACCAATTCCTAAGGAATCTGTAACAATTAAAATTATTCTTTTATATTTCATGCTTATATTATATTCTTTATTCTAACAGCTTTTTTACTACATGCTATAATAATGAAAATTAGAAAGAAGGAAGAGATGTCAATTGAAATAAAAGACCTATCAAAAATCTTTATTGAACCAACTGATTTAAAAGTTAAATCACGTTGTATGATGAAACGATTATTTAAAACTATAAAAAGGGAAAATAAGGCTTTAGATAATGTTTCTATTAAAATAAAGAAAAATTCTATTACTGGACTTATTGGGTTTAATGGTTCAGGAAAAACAACTACTTTTAATATTCTTGCTGGTTTTATGGAACCCACTAAAGGAAATGTATTAATCGATGGCAAAGAACCTGATAAGGATTTTTGAATGAAACTTTCGTATCTAGCTGCTGGAGCAGAAACTAAAAATGGGACTAGGTCAATTAATCACCTAAAATCTATTGCAAAGTTTTATGGAGCAGAAAAAGAATGAGCTATTAAAAAAATAAATGATATAGCCAAGAAAATAGACTTTAGTCAAAATCTAGATAAACCAATTAAATCTCTATCTAAAGGTAATCAACAAAAGGTAAAAATTATTGCTTCACTTTTAAATCCAAATATGGAATATCTATTTTTAGATGAACCTTTTGATGGCCTTGATCCAATTATGGTTCATGAGGTCGTTAAAATATATGAGGCACTTAAGGATATAACGATAATAATTACTTCGCATAGAATGGAAGTTGTTCAAGAGATGACTAAAGAGTTTTATGTTTTAAAGGATGGGAAACTAGTTGACTTTAAGAAAACAGACGATCCAACTATATTCGTTGAGGTTAATAAAGAAATATCTATTGATACAATTAAGAAACTTCCATATGTAATTGAAATTTCAGAGCTAAAAGATTCATATGAAATAACT
>CAYTOW010000005.1:0-2367 GCA_964439655.1 uncultured Mycoplasmataceae bacterium | reverse complement strand
GAAACTTCCATATGTAATTGAAATTTCAGAGCTAAAAGATTCATATGAAATAACTCTTAAGGATATGAAGTGTTTTAAGGATTTAAATAAAAAACTTATTGATTTAAAAGGTTATGTATGATCTTCAATGAAAGCGAAAAATATTGCAGAGTCAGTATTTAATAAATATTTAAGAGGGGGTTCTTATGAAAACTAAATTAAAAAATAATTCACCTAAAAATATAAGAGTAGGTGGAGTTAGAGGATTCTTTTCATTGCTTCGTGATGAATATAAAACTTCGCTAATGGCTGGTCTTATTACAGGAATATTTGCTGCAATAGTTGCGCTAATTGGAGTTCTAGTTATTAAGAATGGTAGTTTTAGTGAAGCTGCTTATTTTAAAATGATGTCGCTAAATTCTGGTGGTCTAAAATTTTCGGACAATTTAAACCTACCACAAAGCTTATCATCAAGCCCAAATATACCAGAAATTATTCATTGATTGAACAAAGAAATACCAAATTGGAAAGATGTTCCACCTTCTGATAACAATGGGATAAGTTTTAATCTCTGACAAACAAATCTAATGTGAAGACATCTTGGACAATCATTAGTACAAGTAACAATGATTATGACTATTGCTAGAATATTCCAAGTTCTAAGAGATAAGTCTACACTTGATAAAAATAGAGTTGCATTTCTTACTAACAATAAAAATGCAGTAACATTAGCTAAGATGATTTCTGATGTAACAATATTTCTAATCCCAATAGTCTTTGTAATTGCTATTGCTCTTCCAATCCTTAATTCTAAAGGTGCTCCTGTCGACATAGAACTAATTGGTAAAGTAATCGCATATGCATGTGCCATTACCATTTTATATACTATTTCTTCTGTTGGACTAAAATGAATTAATACTTTCACAATATCAAAAGTTAAGAAATTTATTGTCTTTGGTATATGAGCACTTTCTTCACTTGGACTTGCAATTATTGGTGGAATGGTAATTGGAGTATTAAATGGTGCTGATCGAGATTTAAATCTTGGCGAGCATATTCACGATGCTCAAATATATTTAGCTGTAATACCAGTAGTTAATTTTATTACCCCACTTCTTACTGCTTATGGAATGATAGATATTTGAACTATCTCTCCAATGATTGGTATGTCATTAATAGTTCTTATTTCAATATGAAAACCATTTTCAAAATTACAAAAAACACATTTAACAACTTAATAGGTTGTTTTATAATATAAAGAACAATATAAAGAAACATTTATAAGGAGAATTATTATGAAAAAAATAGCAATATTAACTTCAGGTGGAGATGCACCTGGAATGAACAATGCAGTCAGAACAATCGTTAAACATGCCCAAGCTAAAGGTATTGAAGCATTTTTAGTATTTGAAGGTTATAAAGGTCTAACTGAAGGAAACATAAAACCGGCGGTTGATTTTAATGTAGATGATTATATTTCTCAAGGCGGAACATTTATCTATTCTGCACGTTATCCAGAGTTTAAAAAAGAATCTGTAAGAAAGCAAGCAAAAGCTCAATTAGATAAACTTGGAATAGAAGCGCTTGTAGTTATTGGTGGAGATGGCTCTTATCATGGGGCTCAACTTCTTCATGAACTTGGTCTTAAAACTATGGCTCTTCCAGGAACTATAGATAATGACATTACTTCTTCAGATTTTACAATTGGTTATGACACAGCACTTAATACAATTGTAGATTCAATTTCTAAAATTAGAGATACAATGGAGTCACATAATCGTGTAGCAATAGTCGAGGTTATGGGTCATGGTTGTGGAGATCTTGCATTGTTTTCAGCTCTTGCAACAGGTGCGGAAGTAGTTGTAACTAATGAAAATAAAATGACAGTTAAAGAAATAGGAGCTATAGTTAAGGAAGTTTCTAAGAAAAAACGTTCAATTATAGTTATAGTCTCAGAACACATATTTAAAGATTTAGATGCTCTTGCCAAAGAAGTAGAGAAAATTTCTGGAAAAGTTACTCGAGGTGTGTGCCTTGCTCATACTCAACGTGGTGGGGTTCCTACTGCATTTGAAAGAATCAATGCATCATTAATGGCAATGCATGCCGTTGACCTTCTTGCTGAAGATAAGTCTGGACTAGCAATTGGAATTCTTGATGGGCAAGTGAAAGCAACACCAATTCTTAAAGCGCTTGCTCTTCCAAGAACAAATCGTAAAGAAATGGCTAAAGCAATCAATAAACTAAACCAAGCATAATTAATATATAATAAAATTAATTATTAGTGGATGACCTCATCAATCATTAGAACACTAACGCTAATTCACGTTACGAATTAAAGAGAAGTCCTTCAAGGGTGGTACGTTGACCCCTTGATAAGGACTTTTT
>CAYTOW010000004.1:0-24881 GCA_964439655.1 uncultured Mycoplasmataceae bacterium | reverse complement strand
TATAATAAACAGCTGAAACTGATACTCCTGCTACAGCAACTGAACCCAATATCGCTCCAGTGCTATATATAATTCAACTTTTCATTTCTTTCTCCTTTTTTAAAAAATATGCAACCAGGGTATGGCTGCATATTATAAGAAATATATACATCAGTCATCCACAGTAATTACAAGTTAGGGATAGATCCGACTATACGGTTGCTGGGACAGTTTGTGATTTTCACACAATTCCTTCCATAACTCTGATATTTAGTTGCTTAGTTATTATATACCAATATAAAATCTATTTTTTAATAATTTCATTATTAAATAGATCTATCAAAAATACAAAGTTTATTTAGATTCTAATAATAATTTTGAAATATTAAAAGAGCAAATTAATGCTCTTTTATAGACTTAAATACATGAGAAATTTTTTGCTTATAACTATTGATTTTCGATCTTAGAAGCTGAAAGTCTTCCTTTAATATTTTTTACTGGCACTGTAGCTATTCACGCATCATCACAAACCTGTTTAACGATATTTACAAAATCTTTTTCTTCTAAGAGATACATGATAGACTCAACAACATATATCTTTTTACCTGTATGTCCTGAAAGTTTTTCTATCGTTATATAAGAATGGTGATACTTAATCTTTTTAAGATGTGCTATTAACTCTTTATGTTTAGTAGTTGAGACAGAGACCCTAACTTTTGAATACTTTGGATAAATCTGATTAACAAGTACTGAAACTAAAAGAATGTAAGTAATAGTTGAAAAGAGTCGCATTAATCACCGTTCATTAATATGAATACCTTTATGAACCTCAGGGTTTATTGAAGTAGTTACGATAAAGGAGAAAGAAACTATGAATATAGAGATGATAAACATTAAGTTACCGATGTTTCTTTGTTTTTTAGTTGAAAAGTAATAAACGATAAAATCAGTCCCTCCAGTAGAACCTCCGAATTTTCAAGCAATAGCCATTGAGATGCCGATGATAATTGAACCAATTACTGCAATGATGTATATCGGTCACCCTTCATTTGAAAGTTCAACGATATTATCACTTGCGTTTTTATTAAGTATCAGACCTGCAAAGGTATTTGCTAAATTCCAATCAACAACACCAAGAGAGTCTAACATCATTGGTAGAGATGCTAAAGCTTGTAAAAATAGAAAGTAAAAAGTTTTATAAAGAAACTTCTTCTTAATTCGTTTTCAAAAGAAAATGATGAAAGGTAAGTTGATTCCAAAGTATATTAATGAAAAGAAGGGCAGTATTACTGGAAATATAAATCCAAATAATGAAGCAAAAGCTCCAATACCAGCTGAATATACTGTAATGATATTTAGAAACATATTAAAGCCCGCTGAATATAAAAGAGCAGCAAAAGTAATCATTACTCATGAGAAACTTTTATTTTGCATTAATTTCTTAATATCTAAGTTATACAATTTCATAGAAAAATGATAACAAAAAAAGTAGCTTTTTTGCTACTTAATATCAACTTCAAATACTGTCCCATTTTTTCTAGTATTTTCAACTACTTTAAAAATTACTTTTTCATCATAAATATAGACATGCCCTTTTTTAATACGAGAGCGCATTCGTGACTGAACTCATTCTTTAACACTTTGATTTTCTTCAACTTTTTCAAATTTAATATCTAAAGTTTTTGATAATTCCTTAATCAAAGCACTTCCTTGAACATGGTGCTTATCGATCGATATTTCACGAATATCAATATCCTTTTCATGCTCATCATAAATCTCGCCAACAAGCTCTTCCATTATGTCCTCGATAGTTACTATCCCTATAACATTTCTTTTACCACCTTTGGCAACGATAAAAGCCATATGGAGTTTTTCACTTCTTAAAGTTTCTAGAACTTTAGTTACTATCGTATTTTGAGAAACTAATGAAGGTTTTTTTATTAATGAAGTTCATTTCTCTTTTTTAAGAGCAATTACATCCTTAAGGATGATAATACCAACAAATTTATTATCTTTAACTACTACAAGGCGTGAGAAACGTGTTTCCTTAAACTTATTTTTAATCTTTATTAAAGAATCCTTTATCGAAACACAAGCCACATCTTTTCTTAGAATCATTATCTTTCTAACATTTAAGGAATCTATTAATAGTGCATTCTTAACTAAACGAGCTTCTTCTTTTTGCAATACTCTTTCATTCTTGGCAAGATCTATTATGTTAGCAATCTCGTCTTCAGTATGAGTTACTTTAGTTGAAACTACTAACTTTCTAATGATAAAAGTAAAGGGTAGAAATAATCATTTAAAGATTTCCATTATATATACTACTTTTTTTAAATAACCATATGAGTATTTCTTGGCCAATAACTTAGGAATTATTTCTCCAAAGATAACTATTATAGGTGTCATAACAAAAGTAGAAATGATAGTGGCTGTTGCATTACTGCCTGAAAGATGGGATGAAAGGACGTATGTAATTATCGTTGAAGCTGCTATATTAACAAGGTTATTAGCAATAAGAATAGTTGCTAGAGTTCAACCAAAACTCTTATAGTGTTTTTGAATTAATATTGCAGAACGGCGTTTTTTAATAACTTCTGAATTGATCTTTACTTTAGAAACTGAAGAATAAGCAGTCTCTGCTGCAGAAAAAAGAGCAGATAGAAAAACTAGACCACCTAAGAAAATAGACAGACCAATCGTCAGGCCGGTAGACATTATTTTCTCCCCTTATTAGGGTTTTCACAGAATAAAGAAATACTTGGATCAAAGACAAATTCGATAGTTCCTAATGCACCATTACGATGCTTAGAGATAATTAGTTCTGCCTTTTGTCTTCTTATATCAGTGATTTCATCTTTGTTGTAATAACCTGGTCTATACAGGAACATAATAATATCAGCATCTTGTTCGATTGCTCCAGAGTCACGAATATCAGCCATCATTGGACGTTTATTTTCACGAGTTTCAACACCACGAGAAAGTTGAGATAAGGCTATAACTGGAATATCAAGTTCTCTTGAAAGTTGTTTAAGAGTACGAGAGATAAGAGAAACTTCCTGTTGTCTATTTTGAGAGAATCTTTTCCCAGCTGTAAGAAGTTGTAGATAATCGATAAATATAGCATCGATGTTCTCATTCTTTTTAAGTCTTCTAGCTTTTCAAACTAAATCGGCAATTCTTAGTCCAGGAGTATCATCTATAAAAAGCTTTAGATTTTTAACACGTGTATGCGCATGATCTAGTTTAGTTCATTCAGAAGCGCTTAATTTATGTGAGTCTCTAAGTTTATTTGCTTCGATAAAAGATTGAGAAGATAGAAATCTATCTACTAATTGGCGAGCTGGCATTTCAAGAGAAAATATAGCCACAGTATGATTTTTAGCAATGTTCTGTGCAATGTTAAGAGCTAGAGCTGTTTTACCCATAGAAGGACGAGCGGCAATAATAATTAGATCTCCTTTTTGGAAACCAGAAGTGTAATCATCTAAAGTTTCAAATTCAGTAACTAATCCTGAAACGCCTTGGTTAGTTGCTCTTTTTTGAATAGCTTGCAACGAGTCATCAGCTATCTCATTAATTGAACGAAAGTCTTCACTATTAGTATCTCTAGTAATAGAGATGATAGATTGTTCTACATTCTCTAGGATCTCTTCAGCAGTAGTCCCTTCTTTATTAGCTTGAGCTGTTATGTTTGAAAGCACTTTTTTAACTTGACGTAACCGTGATTTTTCAACTATTTCTCTAGCAAACTTAGTTGTATTGGTGCGTAACCCTGCTTCAGATTGTAGAGCCACTAGAAAAGGATTTCCACCTATTTGATCAAAAACTTTATTTTTCTTAAGTTGATTAATGATAGAATTCATTTCAATTTCAAATCCACCATCATTAGCCTCAATTATATTTTTATAAAGTATTCGATTATTCTTATCAAAAAAATCCTCTGGAACTAAAAAGCCACGAACTTGATTTATAGCTTCTTTATTTAAAAGAATCATTCCAAGTATTGCTCTTTCAAGTTCTATTACTGAATCGTTATTAGCCATTTTTTACCTCCACTTTTAAATTAGCAATTATTTTATGTTCTAAATGTACTGGAATAAGAGTTATTCCTAAAGATGTTATATGAACGTTTTCAATTGCATGTTTACCTACAATTATATTTTTTTCTTTAAGAAGTTGATAAATTTGTTTTTTAGTTATTGAACCGAAAATCACATTGTTTTTTTCTTTTAAAGAAAAAGTAAGTTTTGTAGCTTCTATTTCTTCTTTTATCTTTTTTGTGTTTTTAATACTTTCTTCAAGAGCTTCATTATCTCTTTGTCTTTCTAATTCAACTTTTCTTTTGGTGCTCTTATTAAAGGGTATCGCTTTTTTGTTTCTAATTAAGAAGTTAATTCCATAGCCATCAGCAACTTCAACAACATCACCCTTTTTACCTTCTTTAGTATCAACTAACAGAATAACTTTCATTATCCCTCCTTCTTATCGATAATTGCTTGACGAATATTTTCAACAAAAACTTTAAGTGGTTCGTTTGTTCTAGCGGCAGCTGAGGCAAAATGCCCACCACCACCAACAGCTTCAGCTATTACTTGGACATTAGTTTCAATCCCACGAGCTGATAATTTATAACCTTTTTCATTAGACATTTTAGCGATAACAAAGGCAGCTTTACGACCAGCTGTACGTAGTATCTCATCTGCTGCCATTGAAACAACATCAGTAGGAACAACTTTGTCATAGTATGCCATGTAGTAACCAGGTTTAATCTCAGATACTCTTGAAAGAATTTCAGTAATGATTTTTGTTGCTGATTCCTTTGGTTTAAGAACTGCAGAGGCAACTAATGATGAAGCACCAAAACTTTCTAGTCAAGCTGAAGCCATAAATGTTCTTGAAGAGACTGCTTTATGAAATTGTTGTGTATCAAGAAATATACCATTAAGTCCCATTTGAGCTATTTCTTTAGATAGATTAACTCTCTTAGGCATAAATTGAGCAACTTCTGACATAATCTCTGAAGTAGAAGAGGCAGAAGAGTCAATGTATGTATTAGACTTAGAAATATTCTGGCTTAGTGATTCAATACGATGATGATCAAAAATAAAGATGTTTTCCTTATGTGGATGCTTAAAGACACCTAAAGTCTCAATTTCGTTTTCATTAGAAGTATCAACGATAATTGCTAAAGTATCTTTTCTAGAAATAAATTTACGAGCTTTACCAGGAGAGATAAATAATGATTTATACTCATCTGATAAGGTATCTACTACAGCTTGAGCTGTTGAATCAAAAGTAAGGTTTTGGATATAAGTATTAACTTTATAAGTTTGTGTTATTCCTGAAGTTATTAATGCTGCACCAACAGCATCTAAATCTGCTTCTTTATGGCCAAAAATAACTACATTTTTAATCTGAGGTGAATTTAATTTATTTGCTAAAGTTCTGGCTATTTGTTTAATTTTAACTTTAGAAAGCGTTCTAGTAATTTCTGATATTGACCCATAATAAACTGGTTTATCAGTATCATAAGAAACAGAAATCTGATCCCCACCACGTGATTGAGCCTCTAATAATCCACGCTTAGCTAATTTAAGAAGTGTTGCATTAGATGAAGTTCCTGCTCCAATACCCATAGAAGCAGAAAGACTAATACCTTCTACTATATTTGCTTTTCTAAATTTATCAAAAAATTTAAAACGAGTTTTTTCAAAATAAGTAAGTGTTTCCTGGTTTGTAATAATGATGTATTTACCATTAACATATTGACGATATACGATATTATACTTTTCAACTAGTTCATCAAGAATATCAAGCATTTTAGATTGAATAGCAAATACATCCTCCTCAGGAAGGATAACTACATATTGTTGGAAGTTATCTATTTCAAGCTCTCCAATTACCGTTCTTTCATTTATATATTTATTAATCATCGTCTCTTCATTGCTGACATCTTTTATAACTATAGTTAAAGCATCAGTATCGATAAGAGCCTCGTAATCCAGACCATCTTTTTTAAATCTAAATTTTGTTGTTCCTATTAAATAATTTCTTGTAACTTCATCAGAAAAATCATGAAGACTTTTACCAATTAATTTTAATGAAAATCTTTCTTCAATAAAGTCTGAAACTCAAATGACAGTGTTGTTTTTATTAAATACGATAACTCCCATACCAAAGAGAGAAATTTGTTCTTCAACATATGTGTTAAAAGATTTAGCAATAACATTACGATTTCTTAAAATAAATATTTTAGTAATTAATGTGGTTACCATTGCAATAAGGAAAGTCAAGTCTCCAAGTAATAAAAATAATATCCTTGTATTGCCCTCAAGCTTTAATACAGAAAAAGTTGTGTAGGTAATAAAAAGTCCTACAAATAGAAATATTAATAGCGATGTAAATATAGCATTCTTTTTAGATTTCATATATATAAAATTATATAGAAAAAGATAGTATGTACTATCTTCTAATTCTTTCTTTAGTATAAGGTAATAAAGCCATGTGACGTGCACGTTTAATTGCAAGTGCCATTTGTCTTTGTTGTCTTGCAGTTAAACCAGTGGCTCTAGCTGGAAGTATTTTCCCATGAGCATTTATAAATTTTTCTAAAAGCTCAACATTTTTATAGTCGATAAATCTTACTTCTTTACCTATAAATTGATTTCTTCTTTTTCTTTTTAATGGTTTCTTTTTCATTATAGATCTAGTTCCCAAGGAACATCTCCTTCATTTTCTTCAGTTGATTCTTTCTCAACTTTTTCACTTTCTTTTGCAAAGGTAATCTCTGCTGTTTCAGTTGGTGTACTATCTTTAATAGCATCAATCTCTCCAGTAGCCATAACAGATTTATATTGTGTTGCCACTGCTTCGGCATTTTTCTCCCTTGTTGCTCTTGATTCAAGTAACTCTACTCTATCAGCAGTAACTTCATATCTTGTGATATTGTTACCTTCGTTGTTTTGATATGTAGAGGAAGTGAATCTACCTTCAACAGAAACTTGAACACCTTTTTTAGCATATTTCTCAATAAACTCCGCAGTACTTCTTCAAGCTACAACTGGAATAAAATCTGTTTGATCAACTCCAAAAGGTCTTGAAACTGCAACTGTAAAACGAGAATATTTAATATTAGATGTAGTGCTATTTGTATCCGGGTCTCTTGTTAGACGTCCGACTAAAAGAACTTTATTCATCTTAAGATTTAGATTTTCCTATAGCTTTTTTAGTTGTTTTTTTTACAGTTTTTTTAGCAGCAGTTTTAGTTGTTGCTTTTTTAGCGGGTACTTTTTTAGCAACTGCTTTAGTTGTCTTTTTAGCTGCTGTTTTTGTAGTAGCTTTTTTTGTTACTGATTTTGCAGGTGCTTTTTTTACTGCAGGTTTTTTAGCAACAGTTTTTTTAGTAGTTTTCTTTGTTGTTGTTTTTGTGGCAACTTTTTTTACTGCAGGTTTAGTTGTTGTCTTTGTAGGAACCTTTTTTGCTACAGGTTTCTTTTCTACTTTTTTAGCAGCAGGTTTGTTAGCTATTTTTGTAGCAACTTTTTTTGCTGCAGGTTTTGTTTCTACTTTTTTAGCAACAGTTTTAACCTCAGTTTTTTTTGTAACTGGTTTAGTAGTTTCTTTTCTTACAGTAGGTTTTTCTTCTACTTTCTTAACAACAGGTTGTTCAACTATTCTTTCTACTTTTACATCTGGTTTCTTGTCAACCTTTTTATAAGTAGATTCATTGCCTACTTTTTTATAAGCAGGGTTTTCTGTTACTCTTCTTACAGGTTTTTTATAAGGCCCTTTTCTATTGAATTGTTTTCTATGTCTTGGTGGCTTAGTAGCCTTAAGAAGTTTTTCTTCTTCAGCCTTATTAACAATAAGATATCTTCATACTGTTTTTTCAATATTTATTTTACGTGTAAATTCAGCAACGTCTTCACCATTAGCTTCAACGTTAAGTAATAAATATTTACCTGTTTTTGATTTATTTATTTCATATGCTAATTCTGTGCGTTCCATAACTTTGAAATTTACAGAACCCTTAAATGTATTTTTAGAGAGATTTTCAACAACTTTTCCAGTTGTTGAAGGATCTACAATAAGCATAATTTCGTATTTAGGCATTTGCCCTCCTATGGGTTTACTCATGTGAGTAGGAGCATTTAAGCTCTGATTAATTATATATAAAAGCAATGATTTTGTGCCATATATTTCTATTAATTTGTATTTACAAGTTTAATATCTGATAGATACTTTTTATTTTTTCCTGTTAGTTTTGTTTCAATTTTATAGACTTCTTTTAACATTTTTTGAGTTACAACTTTTCTTGGATCACCAAAATCATATACTTGCCCATTATTTAAAATGATTATTTCATCTGAGTATTGTATTGCTTGATTTATATCGTGAAGAACAACAACGATAGTTTTACCCATATCGTGTAAAGTATCCATCAACTCTAGTAATTCATACTGAGCTCTTATATCTAAATATGTCGTTGGTTCATCAAGAATAACGATATTAGTATCTTGAGCAAGAGCCATTGCTACAAGAACTTTTTGGCGTTGTCCTCCTGAAAGGTCTTCTGTATTTTTATCAGCTCAATCCAAAACGCCCATAGTTTTCATAGCCTTTTCTACAAGCTCATGATCCTTTTTAGACATCTTTCCAAAAAGTCCTAAATATGGTGTTCTACCAAAAGAGACAAAATCTCTAACACTTAGTCCATTAGGTATTTCAATCATTTGAGGAATGTAGGCAACTTCTTTAGCAAAGTCTTTTGGACTAAGGAATTGACCATTAACATGAACAGTCCCTTCGAAAGGTTTATGTGCTCCAACTATTGCTTTTATAAGTGTAGATTTACCTGAACCATTCGGTCCAATAATAGTTGTAAACTCTCCTCTAAATATAGAAATATTTATATCATTTAAGATTACTTTATCTTTTTTTGAATACCTAAACTTTAGTCCTTTGACTGTGATAATGTCAATATGTTCGTGTTTATTATGTTCATGATTTTCACTATGTGAATCTAATAATTTTCTCATTATTTACTCCTTACTATTACATATATAAAATATGGAATTATTATCGCTGTTGCTAATATACCAATTGGTAATTGAGTTCCAATAGTTAATGATATAACTGTTGCTATCATTACCATAATACCACCTATAGAGAAGGAGGCAAAGATTAAGAGGCCTGTCTTATTCTTAAAAAGCATCCGAGCAAGTGCTGGGCCGATAATACCGAGCAATGCTACAGTTCCTACCATTACAGCCTCTGAGGCGGCAAGGATTGCAACTAAGACATATATTAAACCCTTCATTCTCTCAACTTTAATTCCAAGTGAATAAGCAAGATGCTCATTTGCCTCAAGAACATCAATTTTATTTCTTAGGAAAAATATTATCGTTATTACAATTGCTATTAATGATGAAGAGACAATTACAAGCCATCATTTAGTATCAGCATTAATCATTCCAACTGTATAGTCTTTTATCGTTGCAATAATTTTTGCTTGGTGGGGATCTTTTGAAGTCTTGGTTGGATCGATTAATACTACCGCTAAAGCTTCAAATAATAATTGAAGAGCTATTCCAACGATTATGAATTTATTTGAAGAACCTTTTTTACTTCTTGAAAAAAACCAAACGATGAATGTTCCAAGTAAGGAAGCAAATAAAGTTACTATTGGAAGCATTTGCTCCGCAACTCCTCCAGCAAAAACTTTATCTTTAAATATAAGTACATAACCAGTTATAAACATAATATTCATCGATCCAATACCAAGGATAGATACATCTGAAAGATTATTACGTGTTACTTTCTGAAGCATGACTCCAGCTACTGCTAAAGCTCCACCAGAGAAAAGCGCCATTATTGCAACCTTTAGTCTCTTAATTCATAAGTGTACATGTGTAACTGTTGATCCTTGATGGCCATTAACTATATATCCAAAGCCATTAACACTAAAGCCTATTATTACAAAAGATAAAAGAAATATTAGTATTCCAAAGACTGTGAATTTAAATGTATTGCTTTTAAATACTTCTCTCATTAGAGCCTCTTTCATCCAAGATATATTAGAAGTGGTGCTCCAATGATAGTTGTCCAGATACTTGAATTCATTTTTGGTACTAAGATATTTAATAATAGTCCTAAAAGAGCAATACTCATTCCAACAAGTGCTGTTAAAGGAATAAGCTTTTTATAATCACGTGTTCTAAAGAATATCCGAACCACATGAGTTGAAATAAGTCCAATAAAGGCAACATTTCCAACTATTAATACAGACGTTGGAACTAAAAGAACTAAGGAAATAATATTTAAAACTCTTACTCGCTTAACTGAAACTCCTAATCCTTTAGCTTGTGACTCTCCTAGTTCAATAACACTCATTCCTTTAGAGTTAATAAGGGTGATAATTGTTCCTAAAAATATTAGTCCAGAAGATATTTGAAGTGTTAATCATGGCTTAGGCATATAAGTTTGGGCTCCATATATTTTTTCTGATCCTCCAAGTAAGTAAGCGGAATAAGCAGCTCCAACACCTTTATCTTGACTTCAGAAGAAAAATGATATTGCTTTAAAGGCTATTGAAATTGAAAGTCCAATTAAAATTAATTTTGTTTTGGTCAACCTTCCTTTAGCAAAAACGATAATTCCAAGAAGCAAAGCAGCTGCTATGGCCCCTCCAATAAGAGCAAAGATGTATTGAGCATAAAAAGCTATTCACCCTATTGCAAAAGAAATTACTAGAAGGAATATCGTTGCATTAATAGTTCCTAATGTAGAAGCATCAGCTAAGGAATTATTAGTTAGTGATTGAGAGACAGCTCCGGTAATAGCAAGTCCCATACCGCCAATCATCATCGAAAGAACGATCCAAACACTTCGAGCTATTGCTTGCTCAGAGTAACTTTTAGCATGAGTTAATCTACCTGAAAATATAAACTTAACTATCTTCCCTAAATCGTGAATATCACCATAAAAAATTATTGCAATAAAGAAGAAGCCAATTAATGAAGAGACTAGAAAAATTGAAGAGAAAATAATAATTCACTTTTTGCTAATATGAAAATTTTGAATGTATTTTTTAGTTCTATTTATCATTATTCTTCCTTTCTCTTTTATGAATTAATAAATTCATCTGTTCAATATTTACCTCAATTTAATGCTTTAAGTTGCTTATCCTTATTTGCTTCAATAAGATATTTTGGTGCTAAGTCCTCTATTTTTTTAACATAATCATCAAGAATCATATTTATAACAAATGGGGTTTTTAGGCCTTCATTTCATAAATCATAGTTTGCTTTTTTGTCAGCAAGGTTAGTATTGCCCTTTTCAATTAAAGATAAATTAAGTTTCATTTGGTCAGTCATTCCAGCTCATTCCTTATCTCTTACCGTTAATATTTCAAGATCTGCTTGATTCTCAAAAGCTTTAGCATTTTTTAAATCATTTTCACCAGTGCCAATATCTCAGAATCAACCATTATCATCCATTGAGAATAGTCCTCCAATTTTATATTCATTTAATTTACTTCATACCTCAGGTTTGGGCATTGCATATTTCATACCTGTTTTATCAAATATAAATGAGTACTTAGAATTTGTTTGAATAGTTGATACACCACCACCTGGTGCAATGGTAATAAGAGCTATCGTTTTCCCTGAAACATTAATGGCTTTAAAATACTCTTTAATTGCATTAAGTCTCTCATTAAGATTACCGGCAATTTTATTTGCATTTTTTAATGCATTCTCCATCTTCTCTCAACGATCATCTCCTATAAAATCACTTCTCAACTTATCTCTTAGTGAAGTGTCTTTTAAGGGCTTTCCGTTTAAATCTTGACCTTTAATTGTATGAGTTAGTTGGGAGGCAAGGTTATAAAGGTAAAGCATATTCTCTCGACGTGCTCCCTCATATATTGGAGCTTCACCTACCCTTGTTTGGGCATCATATATTGGATGATGCCTTAAAGTTTTATATGGATAATTTATATGTGTTAGTCCTGCTTGTTTTAACTTATCAGAGATAGTTGCTTGTTCAAATATTTTAGCTAGTTGCTCATCATCTGCTCGATTAAGGTTAAAAACACTTCTATCATTTTTTTGACATATAAATCTACTAAAGTTAGCGCCATCCCCACCATCATTTAATTCTGGATTATCTAAAAAATTAATGTGTCATTTTAGTGCAAAGTAAGCATCATTAAATAATGCTTCAGTTCCTAATCACCTATTTTTATCAACTACAAAATCAGAATTATTTTTGCCTCTTCACATATCAGGGATGATCTTATAGGTTCATTTTCCATCACTATCTATGACTTTAGTTTTAAGTCCTAGAATTCTTTGAAACTCTAAATAAAGCTTATCCATTGGAATTCTTCCATTAATAGGTTTCACTGTTTCAACTTCACTCTTATCTATATTCCTAATATTTTCCTCAGAAATTCTAGTATAAGGATCAGCACTTCAACGGAAGTTAGTTTGTATCGATGCATCATATGAAGGAGCTTCTTCATTATCAATTATTTTTTTGTCATCATCTAAAAGATAATGTTCATATAAAGTAATCTTTCCTTCTTTAGTAGTTCAATACTCCTTATTAGGATTTGTATTATCATTTTTTTCAGCATTCATATTTCACCATGTACGCCCAACTTCTGATATCTGACTAAAAAGTGATTTTATTTTATTCTCAAATTTTCTTGCAAAGTCAGGATTAACTTCGTGTTGCACACCCATATAAACTCTAGGATCGGTTAAGTATTTATATGCATGTTTTTCATTAAGTTGTACCGGATAATAATCTGGAGCAATGCCCAAGGCTATCAATTGATCTGCTTGACCAGTATACGTAGGAAGTATTTTATATTTTTTCATTTTAACTGTTGGTTTTAAAACAGAAACAACAATAATTGGTATAGCAACAATTGAAGTAGCGCTAAGAGATAGCACTATTGGTTTTCACTTCATAATTTCCTTTCTCCTATATCTTATTAAAATTTTATCTTATTTTTACAATCTTTGTAATGCTTATATTTTATATGAAAAATACAACCTTTGTAAATTAAATATTCTGTATTGATACATATAAATAAACCACCACTCTAAACTAGTAATATCGTGAAACTTATAGTTTGTATAAAAAAATGAATTATTTTACAAACTTTATAAGAAAATAGCATAATTTTTACAAAGTTTATAAATTATTACTTATTTTTAGTGTATAATGAAGGTGTTGAAAAAACATAAGGAGAAAATATGGAAAAAACAACAAACATGCCATTACTTGGCGACGACTTCCCAACATTAGAAGTCAACACAACACAAGGTCCAATGACTTTACCTGCAGATATGAAAGGTAAATGATTCATTCTATTTAGTCACCCAGCAGACTTTACACCTGTATGTACAACTGAATTTATTGGTTTCCAAAAAATTCAAGCTGAACTTAAAAAGATGAATACAGAGTTAATTGGATTTTCAATTGATCAAGTATTTGCTCACATCAATTGAGTAAGATGAATTAAAGAAAAAATGGATGTAGAAATTAAATTCCCTGTTATAGCTGGTAACGATGACTTAGCTACAAAACTTGGAATGCTACACCCTGGTAAAGGTTCAAATACAGTTAGAGCAGTATTTATTATTGATCCTAAAGGTAAAACAAGACTTATTATGTATTACCCACAAGAAATCGGTAGAAACATGCAAGAAGTTCTTAGAACTGTTAAAGCTCTACAAACTTCAGATAAACATGGTGTTGCTACACCAGCTGATTGACCAAATAACGAATTATTTGATGGTGATGTAATTGTGCCTCCTGCAGGAACTACTAAAGATGCAAAAGCACGTTTAGCAGATAAATCAATTACATGTGTTGATTGATGACTATGTCATAAAAAACTATAGTTAATAAATGTTGAGAAATAAAACTGTCCATTGTGGGCAGTTTTTTATATCTAATAAAATGGTATTAAATTAAAGGAGTGTCTTAATATATTTTCATACCATTATCATTGCTCGCACATCATTTTCACAATATACTTTTAATTGCTCTTCTTTTTCTTTCCATTTCTTATCTCCAATAATTCCTAGATAACGTTCATTGGCAGTTTCAAGGGCCATCATTCCATTTTGGATATCAAGCTTCTTATAGTTCTTTACTCCTTCAGCTGCCTTAGGATGATACTTATTAATAAAGGCTTCAAGATTTTTAATAGAAGAATATCCCTTTAAATCATGAATAGCTATTACTGGAGCTCTTTTTTTAGAACCTCTAAAAAGATCAAGTAGGTCAATAGTATGCTGAATTATGTAATCTACCTTAGATATCATTTCTTTAGCTTTAGGATGTTTAAATTTTCAAAGAAGTCCTCCCATCTCTTTAAGCCGTGTATTTTCATATCCCTGATTATAAACGATATAGTAATCTTTTTTATTTTGATATACCGCATCGATTATTTGAACAAAGGAATCTAAGGAAATATCTTTTGTGTCTATTACTATATTTTCATTAGCTATCTCCTTATCTCCTGAAGTATGGATTCAAGAGACTTGTGTAACTACTTGTTGAAAAGGTAGTATCCCATCCATTACAGAAAATGGAAGTGACATTCCTTCAAAGTCATATCAAAGTAGTTCCTTGTTGAACCGATCACCGATAAATTTTACAAGCTCATCTTTATTTACAACTTCTTCTCCAGGTTTTAATGATGAGATAACATTTAGATATTCACTATTAGGGCCTTGCCCCTCTAACCTTTCTTTTTTAGGGTAAAGAATAAATGAGTATTCCGCAAAAGGTGCATTAAACCTTTTTAATATCTCTTGAAATTCTTTTGAATCTCCTCACTCAGAAAAATCATTTTCAGAAATTTCTTGCAGTTTAATGTCTTTTGATTCTTTAGCTCTAATTATTTTTTTAAGGATAGTTTCAAATGAATAAATATCGAAGGAAGGATTAAGAATATTTTGAATTATAGTTTTCTTTTCATCTGGAACTCATTTTTTATTAAAACCATTTCCGGTTTTTTTCATCTGAGCATCATGATATTGAAAATTGTATCCTAAAGCACTAATGCTTCTAGTTCCCTTAGAAGTATTAACTTTAAAAGTCTCATAAAAATCTATTTCTCCTCTTTTATACTCTTTAGTTGCAAGCACATATAAAGACATTTCATTAATAGGTATGTCTAATTTATCAAATATACTTTTTGCATAAAAGAACTTTAATAGATCGACTCTTTTAGTAGAAGTTGATAACTTAAGAAGAGAAAGTTTTTTTGAGCTTTTATCATATACATCAAAATGAAGAACCACTTTATATCCTTCATACTCATAAATAAGTGTTCCATCAATAATAATTTTTACAGCTTTATCATTGATATGTTTAAGTGTTTCATTATGCGCCTCATCTACATCTTTAGATAAAACTCTTTTAAATTTTTTATTATTAAATCGCTCATAAAAAGCTTTTTGAATAATTCCAAAAGATTTTCCTTGAACTTCTACAATTGATGTAGGCTTCTCTTTTATATCCTCATCAAAAGTGAACCTCATGTCCATTTCATCTATTTCTTCATCTATATCTAAATCATTTCAAATTAAATATTCTTGTTTAGTTATAGCTTTTTTATATTGACTAAATTTAATTACTTTATCCATTTTAATCTCCTCTATTTTATTTAATTGTCAGAGAATTTTGGTTAAGGTTATAACTTCGCTAATTCACCTAACATAATTATTATACATCCAATTCATAAACTATTTTTCCATATATAACACCATCTTTTTTAATATAGCAAACCTTCAAATGCCTCCGATTTTACCTTTTGTTTTATTGGCCTTAATCTTATTTGCCTTTAACGAAAGTAATTGCTTGTTTATTTTTGCATCACTTCCACCTAAAGATGATGGATAGATATGATCAATAGTTTTAGGAGCTATAAACCCAAAACAATCTTCTTTATTTTTATCATCTCATGATTTAACTTTTTTTATAATTTTCATAATTTCTCCTTTATAATAATTTTGAAAGACCAACTAGGATGATACGTTATCCTTTCCTTGGCACGGCCGCTCCTGTTGGATGCCGTTTTTTTTATTTTGTACTTATTTACCATTAACTATTTCTTATCTCCTTTGGAATCTTAGATTCAAAGACCATTTCCTTTTCTGTAATTGGGTGATTAAGTTTTAATCTTGCAGCATGAAGTCTTTGATTAAAATCATCAATCTTAGTTCCATATAAGGGATCTCCAATAATTGGGTGTTTGATATAAGCTAAGTGAACACGTATCTGGTGAGTTCTTCCAGTTTCTAGCTCACATCTAACTAAGGTACTTTTCTCATTTATTTTTTCTACATAAACATGAGTGACTGCTTCTTTAGAGTTTTCTCTAGTAACACACATTCTTTGTCTATGTTTAGGATCTCTACCTATTGGAAGATCAATATGTGTTATTTTATCTTCAAGGCGACCTTTGACAAGAGCATAATAAGTTCTCTCTATTTTATGATCTTTAAGATCCTCAGCAAGTTTTTGATGTGCTTCATTTGTTTTTGCAACAACCAGCAGTCCAGAGGTATCTTTATCTATCCTATGAACTATCCCTGGTCTAATAGGTCCATTAATGTCTGAAAGGTCTTTAAATCTAAAGAGAAGAGCATTAACTAACGTACCACCTGGATGCCCTGGAGCTGGATGAACCACCATTCCTGAAGCTTTATTTATTACTATGATGTGATCATCTTCATAAACAACATCGATTTTAATATCCTCTGGAAGAGCATTAATGTCTTTTTTAATAACATCAGTAACTTTAAGAATATCTCCTTCTCTAACTTTAAAATTTGCCTTTCTAACTTCAATATCATTTGAAAAAACTGCATGGCCTGCTATTAATTTTTTAATATCAGATCTAGAAAAATTAGAATTGTCACCAAGGTACTTATCAATTCTCTCTTCATATTTAACAGTTGTTTCATATTTAGGCATAACTCTATTATAAGGTTAAAAGATCTATAGTTTTTGACATACTTTACAATAGTAAGTACCACGTCCATTAATCTTTTCTTTAGTAATCGGTGTTTTACATCTAGAGCAGGGTTTATTAGCACGAGCATATACTTCAAGAAATCTTTGATATGTCCCTTGTGCTGTTAAATGTTTATAAGTGCTAACTGTACTTCCGCCATACTTAGTTGCCTTAGCCAATATTTCTCTAGAAGCCTTTAATACGTCTTTTACTTCAGTCGGAGAAAGGGCTCTTGCACTTTTGAAAGGACTAATCTTAGCTTTTCACAAGGCTTCACAAACATAAATATTCCCAAGACCTGAAATTAATTTTTGATCTAAAAGTGCTAATTTGATTGGAATACCTCTTCGTTGAAGCTTCTCATAAAGAATGCCTTCAGTAATTTTAGATGGTATCGGCCCAAGATTACTTAGTGGTTTAGTTTGAAGTAATGAAGCTTCATCTCTTAGCTGAAATGAACCGAATAATCTTGTATCGTTATATGTAAGAGTATAGCCATTAGAAAGACTAAAGATTAAATAATCGTGTTTTCTTTCCTCATATTCTTTTTCTAATCTAAACTTCCCTTCCATACGAAGGTGAGTTAGTATTACTTCTTTATTCTTAAGGAATATTAAAATAAACTTAGCTCTATTAGCAACTTTTACTATCTCTTGTCCAATTACTTGTTTCTTAAATTCATCGATAGATATTTCCTTTATAAAATTATTTCTCAGGACTTTAAGATTGGTGATAGTTAAAGAAGTAATTTCTTTAGCTAGTTGTTTAACAATTGTTCTTACTTCAGGAAGTTCAGGCATAGAATTATTATAACTAAGATATCATTCTTTATGCTTAACCTAGTAGGGTAGAAAATCTTTGGTGTAATTATTCACCAAATCATCTTTCGATGATTATTTCTAATTCTATATTTCAATAGAGTTTTTTTCTTCCTAAAGTCTTAACATTAAAATCCATTTCTTTTTTTATCTTCTCAAAGATATTGTTAATAGTTCTTGGATTTAAAGAATATCTCTTAATTAAAAAAGACTGCTTTGTTTGTAAGGAAAATAAAATACTTTTAGATAATTCTTCAGTCATTCTAGTTGATGAAGCAATTACTACATCTTTATATTTTTGATAATACTTTTTAAGATCTATTAAAAATCCCTTTACATGTTCATACATATAAAGAATAATTTCAAGAATCTTTTGTATTGCTTCATCTAAGGTATTTTCCTTAAAGTTGAAGGCAGCATAATATTTATCTCTATTAATAAATAAGGCTCAGGAAATTGGAAGTAAATTACAGAAATTTGTTATTTTAGAAATTTCCCTATTAAGTATCAAGCGGCCTATACGCCCATTAGCATCTATAAATGGGTGAATTTTTTCAAAGAACATATGAAAGAATATTGCATTAATTACATTAGTTTCACTGTTGTTTATCATAGTTCAAAACAATTTAAGTTCTTCATTAACTAACTCTTTATCTAATAATGGTTGATAAACTTTAATGTTTTTCTTATGATTTCAAATGCCAAATTCAGGAGCAAATCTTGCTTCCTTATTTTTATCTATATTTAATAAATCTGATAAAGAATTAATTTT
Organism: uncultured Mycoplasmataceae bacterium; assembly: GCA_964439655.1. GTDB lineage: Bacteria > Bacillota_I > Bacilli_A > Mycoplasmatales > Metamycoplasmataceae > CAYTOW01. Next base: position 6,262 of record CAYTOW010000004.1, on the reverse strand, counting down.
CTCGCTATTAATTATCTTTTCTTCCTTAAGTAAAGAATGAATTAATGGGCTGATTATCTCTTCTTGTTTTGATACTTGGCCAGTGTTAACTACATCATAAAGCGTTGTATATATTCCTTCAATTTTTGATGAGAATTTCGATTCTATAAATGCAAAAATACGAGAAGGTAATTTATAGTGATCAAATATCCCTCTCATTGTTGTATTTAGTTTTCCTAATTTTTCTGTTACTTTTAATGCTAACTCAAATGTTTTTTGAGATGGCTTGTAACTTAAAAAAATATCGCGATTGTATTTTTCCACAATTGTATTATACAAGTATTTATACAACTATTGTATTTTAAGTATAATAATACAAATTATATTTTATGCTCAAATCTTAGAACTTGAATTTGTTCCTCAATGTTTTTCTTTTCAAGTTCACTTAAATCTGATAATTCAGCTTCTAGTTTTTCCACCTCTTTAAATGTTGGTTTGATCACTGGAGATTCAGGAGCAAAGAGTTCACATGAGTCAGATGCCTTTTCAATTGATATTTGATAAGTACCAAGTTTTTCAGCAAAATTTATTGTTTCTAATTTGTCATTAGTTAGAAGTGGACGCATTATTTGAATCTTAGAAACTCTACCAATTACATTTAATGATTCAGGGGTTTGAGAAGCTACTTGACCTAAATTATCCCCATTAGAAATTAATAGATAATTGTTTTTATCTGCAATAGCATTAGCTATTCTATAAAAACTTCTTCTCATAAGTGTAATTCTATATGAGGCCTTTGAAACCATAGCAATATGGTGCAATAAATCAGTATAAGTTGATCTATATAAAGTAGAAGAACCTTGATACTTTGTAAGAAGTTTAACAATTCTTTCTACCTTTTCATTAGTTTTTTCATCAGTATGAGGCGGTGTAATAAAGTTTAAATAGTCAACATGCATTCCTCTTTTCATTAATAGAAAAGCAGCAACAGGTGAGTCAATACCTCCAGACATTAGATGTAATACCTTCCCATTTATACCTGTAGGATATCCACCTAAGCCCTCTACTCTTTGACCAAAAATATAAATGCCTTCTCTTCTTATTTCATATTCAACTTTAAGATCAGGATTTTTAACATTAACTTTCATTGAAGAGTTTTTTAATATAAAAGCTCCCATCTTCCCATTATACTCACTAGAAGAAGTAGTATATTCCTTTCAATGTCTTTTAGTAGCAACCTTGAAGGTTTTTGCTTTAGTATCTTTAATTAATAAAAGACTTTTCTGTTCAACTTCTTTTTGATCATGTGAAGAAACGATAACACGTGAGTAGGAATGAATCCCAAAAACGTATTGAAGCCTTTCCATATTCTCTTTTGAATAGTTAATAAAAATTCTATCGAACTGCACATCTACTTTAGCTCCAACGAGTTTTTCTATGTTTCTACCAAGATGGCGAACAAAGCTCATCTTATTTTTTCCTTTGGTTGATAACTCACCAAAGCGAATTAATATTTTATCTTCCATTATTTCTCCCTTCTAATGCACGAAGTAACCTGTTAAGTGAAGCGGCATAATTACCCTCTAAATATTCTTTCTCTGCAATGTTAAACGATGCATTTAAAGAATCACTTAAAACCCTTTCAGGTGCATACTCATTAAATAAATTATTAATCATTATTGCAAGTTCTATCTTACCTGAAAGAATTTTATAATAATCTGCAACGATTTTTTCAATAGATGAAAGTTCCTTCATCACATCTTTACCAATAGTTTCAGCAGATATTTTTATAGATATATCATGCATTAATTTAGTAATTCTTTTATGTTCTTTTAACTCATCAATACTCATTTTAATATTTTGTGTTTTTGAATTAGCGACTATAGAATTAAGAGCTGATTCAAGTCTTTTGTATTTATTGATGGCAATTGACTTTTCAATATTCATTAAATATATTTGAGAATTCATTTCGTTTAATGAATCGATTAAAACTCTATTTGCATCAACAACTGATCTAGTTGATTGTAATTTTGTTGAATTAGGGATATTCTTATCCTGAATATCATTTCTAAAATTAATAGATTTGCGATCAAGTTCTTTTGCATCATCAACCATCTTTTCATAAGCATTAATAAGATCTACTGATAGTTTCTTACCGCTTTGCGACATTCCTTGTACTTTATCTTTAAGCACAACATAGTTTTTAAGATTAGTTTTTGTCTCAGTGATAATCCCGTTGTAATTTTTATTGACAAAAGCTATTGACCATATTTCAAAATTTATTAATCTTTCAAGGTGCTTTATGTAATGTATTATTTTCAGCAATCTTTTTTTAGTTAATTCTATATCTAATTTTTTAAATGACTTTCTAGCTTCTTTAAAATTAATGGCAATATCATTAAATAAGGCATGAAAGTTAGAATGTGACGGTTTAGCAATTACACTCTTCTTATTTTTATACAACTCTATTAAATTCTTTGTTTGTGTAGGAATTGTTGTAGTGATATATGTGTGAATAGCAGGTCCTTCATCAACGATATAGGCAAGTTTTTTAATAAGTTCAGAATATTCGCCAAATAATTTAGTTGCAGTAGCACTATCGGCCTCATTAATCTTTATATTTATTCTTGTAGAAACATCATTGATGTCTTTTAAAAGTTCATCAATTTGTGGAGCTACACTTTGTAATAATAAATGTCTATTTTTATAATAAGAAATAATTTCTCTAAGTATTATTGCATAGTAGCTAAATTCACTCTTTAGAAATTCATCTTGATAAGTAAGAGCTTCTATCATTTTAATAATCTTATTTCTCTTTTTGATTAATTTCTGTGTCTTAGTTTCAAGATTAATGACCTTTTCATCTATTTTTCTTTTGCTCATGGATTTTGAATTCAGAAACAATTCTTGAATTTCATCATCGATTTTTTTAGTTTTTTTATCAAGATCAATATGTAGTTTTACCATCTCTTTAAATTGTTTTTTATATTTAGGATTTGCATTAACTATTTTTTCTATTCGTATTATCTCGGCATTATTTCTTGTTGCACAATTTTTATCAAGCATCTTATTGATGTTATCTAGCTTTCTTTTAAGAACGTTTTTCTTTCTATCTTTTAGAACCAAAAAAACTATTAGAATGAGAACTAATAGCAACGAAGCTCCTAAAATTATTAAGATATAAAATCTACTCATGACTTTATTATATAAAGTATTGTGATATTATTTAAAAGCATACACGGCAGTAATGTATTGCTTGATGAATGATTATTAGAGTTGAAAGTATGGCTAGCCGAAAAGCTGAAATCATTAAGTATATCATTCTCTTCAAGAACATTACCCTCTATGCAAGGAGGAAACTATGGCAAGATATACAGGCCCTACATTTAAAAAATCAAGAAGATATGGATTCTCAATTCTAGAAAATGGAAAAGAATTTGCAAAAGGAAAACAAAGAGAGTATGTTCCTGGACAACATGGTCCTACAGCTCGTATTAAATTAAGTGAATATGGACTTCACCTAAATGAAAAACAAAAAGTAAAATTCATGTATGGTGTTTCTGAAAAACAAATGAAAAGAACTTTTGAACAAGCTTTCAAACGTAAAGGTGTTACAGGTACTAACTTCTTACAACTACTAGAAACTAGAATGGATAATGTTGTTTATAGACTTGGATTCGCAACAACAAGAAGACAAGCAAGACAACTAGTAAACCACAATCACTTTTTACTAAATGGTAAAAAAGCTGACATCCCTTCAATTCAAATTAAAGTAGGAGATAAGATAGAATTAAGAAGTAAGTCTCAATCTAATGTTCAAATAAAAGATTCAATGAAAGCTAGGCCAAATGCTCCATGAACTAAAAGAACAGGTTTTGTTGGAACACTTGAAAGACTTCCAGAAAGATCCGAACTTAATAAAGATATCAATGAAGCTCTAGTTGTTGAATACTATAGTAAATAAGAAGAAAAATGCTCTAAAAAGAGCATTTTTTTATCTTATCTTTTTACAACTTTTTTCTTATCGATATTAATTAGTTGTATTATTTTTTCCTTCATCATAGAAATACCCATCCTTAATTCAGAATCACCATTTTTAAATTTTAATAAAATGTTATTTTTAGGAAATTCAATTTTTTCACCAACTTTAAAGGCTCCATTATGTGAAGTACTTAAATCATCAAAGATAAATATATTTTTTAATCTAAATTGTTCTCTTGTTAAATCTAAAAGAATAAATTTATTATGAGTACTCATAAATAGTTGAATTAAGGAATCAGAGGGATTTTCATTAAGAAAAAGCGTTCTTGTTAAGGTTGCAATATTTTCTATTTCCTTTATTTCCTTCACACTTAATTTTGAGTTTTTATTTGGTAATAAATAGTATAGATAAGCAACAAGCGAGGCTAATGGAATTAAATAATCTAAAACAGTTTTAAGTAGGTCTTCTATTGGGGTTGATGAGGCAGATTCAGAAACAACCTCAAACTTGATATCACGAAAAACTTCACTATTAATAATTAGTTGATTACCAAGAAGTGAAATTTTTCTTAACCTAATTTTACTTGCCAAATTTTACTCCCTTGTGAAACTCAGTAATTATTTGATCAATTGCTAAATGTGATAAAGTTGATTTCTTATTAGTATCTTGTTTAAGTCAAAAGAAATCATTGTAATAGTTTTTGCTTTTAATAATTTTTTCTTGATCATAAGTTCGTGAAGATAAATCTCTTAGTTGTACAAATGAATTGTTTTCTTCGATAAAGATATTTCAAGTATTAATAATGTTATGCTCTCCTAGTAATGGTAGGTGAGTTGTTAATAGCAATTGAGCACTAGCCTTATTAATTTCAGGGTCTTCAAATAGTGAAACTATCAATTTAATAAGTGAAATGTGTAACCCATTTTCAATTTCATCAATCATCACAATTCCACCATTTTCAAAGAGATATAGTGAATTATTTAATATTTCTAAAACTTTTTGTGTACCAAAAGATAAGTTTCTAGGAGCAATTGGAACATCTGAATTTTTAATAAATATATTAAAACCTTTACTTTCTAAATCAAAAGAAATTGAAGAAATATTGTTATCAAGTTTTCTTAATAAAATATCTAAAGCCTCAAACCCTAACTTATTAATAATATTGTTAATATATTTCTTAGTTTTATATTTAACGTTAATTTCATTTATCTCTGTAATTGGTCTAGTATCTCTAAATATTGAAGAATAATTTCTATGATTAAAAATAAATTTAATATTTTTGCTCTTCTCTTTTACTTGATCTATAACTGATGATTTTAAATTCATTCTCGATGTATTCTCATCTGAATTTAAACTAATGTCATCAATAAAGGAAATTAAGTCTATCTTTTCATCGTTAATACTAATGGTGAAGTAGTCTACACCTGCCTCTATTTTTATGATTCCATTGTTAATTGTTTCAAGTTCAACTAAAAGATCACTTGAACCAGCAAAAGATATTTCATCAAATAATTCTTTAAAAATATTGGACTTTATATTTGAAATAATAGTCGATATTTCATCAGTCTCTTCTTCTTTGCTAAAGATTTCCTTAACAAGAATCTGACACTTTAAATTTGAAACATACTGAACAAAAGTTTCCTTATTTGAAAATCTTAGGGTAAAATCAATGGCCTTAATTAGTGATGTTTTACACTTAGCATTTTTAGCAAGAATAGTCGGTGTCAATGACACATTAACATTATCTGATTTAATAATTTGATCTTCTTGCTCTTTATCATTTGCATATTTTTGCCTAAAATCTATTTCTAAATCCTTTATTCCATAAATATTTTGAAATTTTCCTCTTATAATCATATCTTCTTACCTTCCATATTACTAAATTATAACAACTTTATTTAAAACATACAAAAAAATTGTATCTTTTATTACATATATAAATTTAGTAAACCTGTAATAAATAAGAAAGCCAACATTTCAAAGATAAAAATGTGGAGTTTATTTCTTTAGATTTAACTAATCTTTATTCTGATAAGTTATTTTTTGCAATGACCTTGTCTAATCGTTGAGATACAAAATTAATCTTGCTTTCGACATTGTCAAGTCTTTGCACTATTGCTTTATTGAACTCGTCTTGACGCTGCATAAATTCAAATACTTGAGAATTAAAAGCTTCTTGTTTTTCTCAACGTTTATTTTGTTCATCTCAACGCTTATTTTGTTCTTCTCAACGTTTATTTTGTTCATCTCAACGCTGGTCATTTTTCTTTTCAAATTCATTAAATCTGTTTATCAGATCTT
>CAYTOW010000003.1:0-26023 GCA_964439655.1 uncultured Mycoplasmataceae bacterium | reverse complement strand
AAAAACAATCTATCAGAGTAAAGACTTCGTTCTTTACTTTTTTTATAGACATTTAGATATGAAGGGAATAATTCACAATCTAAATTTATCTTTAAAATACTTTTTCTTTATAATTTATTAGCATTAGATGCTGCGCCCGTAGCTCAACTGGATAGAGTGCTTGGTTACGGCCCAAGAGGTTGAGGGTTCGACTCCTTCCGGGCGCGCCAAATGATTTCATACCCCCAAAAGGGTATGTTTTCTTTATAATATCTACATGTTTAGTATTAAAGATATATTAGAAAATCAAAAATATTACAAGGAAGGACTTATCAAAAGAGGCTTTGATATCTCTAAGCTTGAGAGCGTTATTTCTTTAGGAACAAAGAGAAGTAAGGTAATGAAAGAAACTCAACTACTTGAGAAAAAAAGAAATCAACTTTCTAAAGAAATAGGTATTTTAAAATCATCTGGTCAAAATGCTGATAGAGTATTGGCTGAAGTTTCAACCATTAAATTAGAATTAGAAAAAGTTAAAGAAGAGGCTAATAAAATTAATGCAAAGATAAATAATCTTCTTCTTGATTTTCCTAATATTCCTTCTACTAACACTCCTGTTGGAGATGAAAAAGACAATGTTGTAATTAAGACTTATGATAAATTAGGTAAAGGTTTAATAGAAGATGTTAAACCACATTATGAGCTAGCAACTGAATTAAATATCGTCGACTTTGACAGAGCTGTAAAAATAGCTTCTTCAAGATTTTGATCTTATATTGGAGATGGAGCAAAACTTGTAAGAGCGCTTCAGTCTTATTTTCTAGACAAAGCGGTTGCTAATGGCTTTGTTGAAGTAAATCCTCCAGTTTTAGTAAATTCTAAAACTATGATTGGGACTGGGCAACTACCTAAATTTGAAGAGGATCTATTTAAAATTAAAGATTCAGACCTGTGACTTATTCCTACAGCGGAAGTTCCTTTAACTAATTTCTATTCAGGAGAAATACTAAAGGAAGAAAAATCTCTAACCGCCTTTACTCCTTCATTTAGATCTGAAGCTGGTTCAGGAGGTAAAGACATGAAAGGGCTTATTAGAGCTCATCAATTTAATAAAGTAGAAGTAGTTAAGATTATTAGGCCAGAGAATGGACAAAAGGCTTTTAATGAGCTACTAGAGCATGTTGGGGCTTTACTTACTGAACTAGAGCTTCCATATAGAAGTGTTCAACTTGCTTCAAGAGACTTAGGTTTTTCTGCAGTAGAGACAATAGACTTTGAGATATGGCTTCCATCAGAAAAGCGCTTTAGAGAAACTTCTTCTGTTTCTTACTTTGGAGATTTTCAAGGAAGAAGAGCTTCAATGAGATTTAAAGTTGATAATGAAAATGTTTATGCTCATACTGTTAATGGCTCAGCACTAGCAATCGATAGAATTGTTGCCTCAATATTAGAAAATTATCAAAATAAAGATGGAAGTATCACAGTTCCAAAAGTTTTAGTTTCATATATGGGCAAGGATGTTATCGATGCTAAAAAGAAATAATTAAAAAATTATGTGGTTTATTAAACTATAGTTATTTGAAGGGAATATATAAATGTTTATATTTAGACACTCAATAAAGAAGATGCTTACCTCATGATCAACATGGATTATTCTTGGTGTTGCAGTTTTATCTACTATTATTTTGGCAGTTACCTTTACACATGTATACCATAATGAATCTTTAAACCCAATGAAGATAGTTAGTGGCGGAATAATTGAAACAAAAACATTTTGGGCTATTGCTGGCTTTATAGTAATTTTTATTTCTATTTTTACAGGGTTTAAATCAGCTCAATTAATTCGAGGAGAAATAGAAGATGGAACGTTATTATTGATATTATCTAAACCTATATCGAGACAGCAAATAGTATTTCAAAAATGACTCTCAATTATCGTTATAAACTTAATATTTTCCTTTTCAATATTTTTTATATTACTTTTATACTTTGCAATTTTCCCTTTGACAATATCAAAGAATTTACGAGCATGAAATGCATCTAAATATTTAAAGGTTAGTTTTATTTTTTGAGCATTATTATTTATAGCATTGATGCTTTTTTCAGGGTTTTCTGTATTATTTTCCTTATTCTTTTCTTCAACAATAACTATTGGATCATCAATAGCTGTTGGGATATTAATGCCTATCATGTCAGTAATTTCTATTTTCTCTATTTCTAAAACTTATAAGGCTTTAGTTGTTTCTCAGGATGCTTTAATAAATACTGATATATATGCAATGAGACTAAGGGATAGCATAAAAGATTTAAAATTCTCAAGTATAGAAAGGGAAGATGAGAGGATTAAATCTGAGATAGATAAAAATATTTTAGATATTTATAATTTTAATGATGATATGGAAAGTATTTATAAAAACGATTTTGGTATTTTAGCTTTAGGGAGACAAACTAATCCTTACAGTTCAATTTGAATGATAAATCCTAAAGAAATATTATTTACATTATTTTATGGTGCAATACAACCTATTGAGGACATTGAAGCAAATATTAATAACATTAAAATTTCAAGTAATATTATGCAACCGCATTTTAATATGCAATGAGTAAAGGAAGAGAATTCTTTTTTCAATCAATTAACTAATAATGACCAAAGGGATTTGTTTAATAAAAAATATATCAATGCAATAAATACAATTATTGACTATTCTAGTTTTTACATAAAACTTATTTTAAATATGACCAGTAATCTTAGTGAATCATTAATAGAAAATGGAATTAATAATTTGAGTAAGTTTATACCCCCAAATAACAAAATAAGTGAGTATTATCCAGTATCAGGAATTGATCTTTTAGATATGGTTTCTAATCACCTTGCCTTGGATAAGAGATATGTATATGAAAATAATAATAAATCAATCTTGGCAGATGAAATTAAAAGTGCAAATACATACTTTATAAAGAAAAAATATATTAATTCATTATTAATGTCATTAGCTGCAATAAAAACAAATCATGCTAGAAATGTGGTAAAAAATATTCTTAACGATTTAAGCATGCAAGGAAGTGTAAATCAAGAACTGATCAATTTTATTAATAAAAATACAATTGTAAAAAAAGATATTAATTCGTTATTATTGAGCTTCATTGATGTAGATTCAAGAAAAGATCAACTTAATTTCTTAGTTACTAATACTTCAAATCAAATCAATAAAATAATTAATAGTATGAAACATTTTTCAAAAGCTTTCAGGTCAGACAAGGATTCCACACTTTTAAATGAAATAAATACTGTATTTAATAGAACACTAAGGTATCCCACAATTTTACATTCGGAGTATCTTGATCAGTATGATTTGAAGAAAAAAATTTCTAAAGTTGCATTTGATACAGCTGAGTTTTTTGGAAATATGCCAGAGAATGAATGACTTATTGAAGATAAGAGATTTAAATATGTAGCAGAGGGAATTTTAAATGGTAATGTTGATGAAATAAAGGCAAGACCATATGGAGATCCAAAGTATATTGCTTTAGCAATTATAGGAATTACTATAGCCCTTATAATTACTTCATCAATGATTATGATTAGAAAAGATATAAGGTAGAATGATGATAATAGATTTATAAAGGAATTAAATATCTAAATTGTTCATACCCTAAGATATATTTTCTTTATAATTAATACATATTAATTATTATAAGACTTAATATAAGGAGATATTAATGAGCAATAAAGAAGAAGATACACAACTAGTAAACATTTCAGCACTTCAAAAAATTTCTGAAGAAATTGCTGGTACTGGTGAAAAGATTAATCCAAAATATCCTGCAATAGAAGTAAAGGGATATACAAAAAGATTTCGAAAATTTCTTGCTACTAAGGATGTAACTTTTACTGTAGGACATGGGGTTATTCATGGTTTTATTGGACCTAATGGTTCTGGGAAAACTACTACTATAAAAGCAATGATTGGAGCTTATATTGCTAATGAAGGAAGTATATTAATTAATGGTAATAAGGCTGGAACTATTAGCGCTAATAAGTTAATAGGTTATATTCCTGAAAGGGCTTCATTCCCTTCATATTTAAATACAATGCAATATTTAACTAATATGGGTGAGCTTTCTGGGTTAAAGAAAAAAGTTGCTAAAGAACGTTCAGCAATGATTCTTAGAGCGCTAGGACTTGAGGACCACGCAAAGCGTAAACCTGCTTCTTTTTCTTCAGGTATGCAAAAGAAAATTCTTTTAGCTCAGTCTCTTTTAAACGATCCAAAAATACTTATTTTGGATGAACCTGCAGCTAATTTAGATCCAACAGCACGTAAAGAGTTATTTGATCAATTAATAATGCTTAGAGACCAAGGAAAAACAATTATCATCTCTTCTCATATTCTCTCTGAACTTGAAAGACTTATTGATGAAGTTACTTTCCTTTTCTATGGAGAAGTAATTTCTACCGGGCCTACAAAGGCATTTAATAAACATCTTTCATCTGTCTTTATTAGAGCTCAAGATAATGAGAAACTTATTAAATTCTTGAAATCAAAGAAATATAAGGTTAAAGTACAAAATAGAGCAGAGGTTGAAGTCCCAAATGTTACTCGGAAAATTGCAGATAACATTTTAAAAGAAGTTCTAAAATCAAATATTAAATTAATTTCATACAGATCTAATGACTTACAAAGTGTTTATGACAATCTTATAAAAGAGGCAAAAGATAAACAACGTGGCAATCAAATGGTAGGTAAGAAAAAATCTATTGCAATGTGAAGGAAGAAATAAGATAGATGTTTATATTTAGACAGTCAATGAAAAAAATGCTGACATCATGATCAACGTGAATTATTCTTGGCGTTGCTGTTTTATTAGTTGCTATTTTGGCTGGCACTTATACAAATCGTTTAATTAAGTACACAACTGATATTCAAAAAAATTTAGTTGGAACACAAATTCAAATAAAAGTCTTTTGAATGATAGTTGCCTTTATTAGTATTTTTGCTTCAATTTTTACAGGGTTTAAATCTGTTCAACTTATTCGTTCAGAGATTGAAGATGGGACACTTTTATTAATACTATCAAAGCCAATTCCAAGACATATATTAATACTACAAAAATGGCTATCAATAGTTGTGATTAATCTAATATTTTCATTTTCAGTATTTTTTATATTGCTATTATATTTTGCTATTACTCCGAGTACATTTCCTTCTGCTTTAAATACTTTTAGTCCTTCAAATTATTGAAAAGTTTCTTTTGCATTTTGAGGAATATTATTTTTATTAATGATGCTTTTTTCAGCTTCATCCATTTTATTTTCTATGTTCTTTTCTTCAGCAATAACTATTGGTGCATCTATTACTATAAGTATATTAATACCTATATTATCAATAGTTTCATCTTTTTCTATTTCTCAAAGTTATAAATCGATAGCAACTCAAATAGATAAACCACTAAGTGATTATGTAAAAGCAAAGCTATTTTTAAACTCGTTAGATGGAATGACATTTTCTGATAAAGATGATTTAGATGAGGAAGTAAAGGGAAATATTAAAGATAATTTAGAAGAGATGGTTAAATTAAATTCACGGATTGAAGATATTTATTCTACTCGTAATGTTGGTGAACTAGCCTTAGATAAAACAAGTAATCCATATAGGAGATCATGGTTTTTGAATCCACAGGAGATAATATCAACTATGTTCTATGGTGCAATAAGACCAGCAGAGTCTATAACAAATCAGATAGAGAACTATAGACAGCTTTTTATTAATCCGGGTGATTCACACGTTACTATGCAATGAGTTAAAGATGGAGGGTCACAATTTAATAATGCTAATTCAGATGAAAAGGTCAAAATGTACTATAGAGAGTATTTAAGGACTAAGGATCTTCGTGCTGACTTGTCTATTTCATACATTAAACTTCTTCTTGCAATGAATGAACACCTTAGTGAAAGAATTTTAGAACTTAAAAAATCTGGTAATACTAGAATAATTATTGATCCAGATTTTCAACCTTCAGAGAGTGAGATTAAAAATTACTATCCAATTCCTGGGAATACAATTTTATCTTCTTCACAAAGTGGTTTCAGCATAAACAATGGATACATTTATACAAAACTACAAAATTTAGACTATGATCAAATCCAGCCTGAAAAAATATATTTTATAAAAAAAATATATTGAAATTCACTATTAATTGCTGGAGCAAGTATAAGAACAGAACATTCAAGAGAAATTATTAAAAGACTAGTTGACGATCTTAACCTAAAAATACAAAAACCACTTATTGATTTTTTAAATCTTGATAAGAGCAGAATTGATGCAGACATAATTCAAAAAATGATAGAGGATAATAAATTTATAAATATTAATTTCATTAAAAATTTACTTCATCGTAATCACACTAATAATGGAATGAGCGCTAATGATTTAGTTCATCAAACAAGAAGTCATACTATTTGAAGTTTATATGCCCAAGCAAGTACTTTTTTAAATAGTTCTAAATTAGATATTAATTTTTATTCAAATAATATTGGAGAAAAAATAAGAGAGTTAGCTACAATGCTTTTACGTTCTTGAAGATATTCTCTATTATTTCGACATGATCCTTATTTAATGGTTATTGATGATATTAAGGCTATAGAAGGTTTAGAATATGCTAAGTTTCAGGGCGAGGATTTGAGTAAAGGTATAAACGAGTGGTTCATAACTGACAAATTAGTTCAGGCTCTTGAAAAAGATATACATGATGGAAGAGTGGATGAGATAAAAGCTACTCCTTATGCTAAACCCGAAAATATAATCTATGTTACAATAACAATAACTCTTATTCTTATGTCATTAGCATCATTAATAATGATGAGAAAGAATTATAGGTAGGATCATGGCAATATATAAACAAGCGTTAACTAAATATATTAAATCAATATCACTATGAATAGTACTTGGTGTTTCGATTTTAATATCAGTATTAATTGGAGTATGAGCGCCAAATCATTTTGTACATCTAGATATGGATGCTCCAATGTTTGAAAATACAACTGAAATCTCTCGTTATATAATTCTTTCAGTTTTAGCTGTTTCTACAACCACTAGTGCTTTATGCATCTTTATGGCAGTTTTTGCAGGTTTTTCAGGAGCTAAACTTTTTAAAGATGAAGTAGAGGACGGAACATTTTTAACCTTACTTTCAAAACCAACTACAAGAACTAAAATCGTTATGTATAAGTGATTAGCACTCTTAACAATAATGATTATCTTTACCTTCATGGTTTCATTTTCTTGAACATTAGCTACTTTAGGACTAGACTATGGAAAGCAACTCCACCTTTCTATAGTTGGAGCTGAAGCCTTATCTAAAAAAGCTTGAGTAATTGGAGCAATAATGTGAGGAGTGCTTCTATTGCTAACAACTCTATTTAGCTCAATTGCTATATTAATTTCTACTAAGCTTTCAACATCAGCTACTGTCGGAATTGTTATTACTATTGGAGTTATTATTCCTACAACAGGTTTTATAACAACTACTTTTATTAAGTCCAGATATGAATCTACTAAATCATCTTGATTTGTTAATAATGCATCGATAATCAAGCAATTACAGGATAGAGCTACACCTGTTATTGACAAGCAAATTAGAGAAATATTAAGCTCAGCATCTAAAAATAATACATGATTGAGCAATATTAAAAAACAAATGCCAAACTTTAGTGTTTCGTCAATATACAAAAACTTTAATAAGGAGCTTGTTGAGACTAAAAATGCTCTTGAGGGAAGTGACAATATTCTTTCATTTGCAACTGATACTCAAGAGCACGATGGCTACAGAGCAGCCTCATTCTTTGATCTTAATTATCAAGTACAACTTTTCTCAAACTTTGCTAGTGATAGAGCTATTCCAGATATTGCTAAGAATCTTTTTACAGAAAACATCTCAATGATTAATAAACCGTTTTTAGGTTATGCGTCTTTAATAGATTCTTCTAGACTTAATGTTAGTAAAGATGAAGAAGAAAGGATACAAATTTTTGACAGTGCCTATGCTCGTGGAGTACGTCATTTAAGAAAATTAGGATTAGATATGCTAAAAACTACTAAATGAATTGTAGCTGCTGCAATGGTTTTTGTAAAAGATAATAATAACAATCCATTTGAATATAGAATTATAAATAATAAAATGTTTTCAACACATAGTGGGACTATATCTTTAGATAAAAACTTTGATTGAAATAAAGTTTTTGGAGCAACTAGTGGCTTTAATGACAAAGACTCTTGAAAAGTAACAGCACATCAATATCTAAATGCTATGAATTTATATAGAGATTTATATAATGGGCTTGAGTATAAAGATGGTCTATGGATTAATGAAAAAACTAAAGATAGATTAGTTGATAAGCAAGGAGCGCCTATTAAATTAACAGCAGATAAGATATTTATACTAGGAACTATATTAAACTCATTTAATAAAGAAATAATAAATGAGCTTGTTAAAAATATTCCTAAAAGTAAAGTAAATCTTCCTAGTGAACTTATGCAATCTTTTGATCATATCGATATGTTATCTGACTTTATAGATAAAAGTCTTAACGATCCATATAAGGCACTAATAAATATTGATAAAACACCTTGACCTAAAGGTACATACACATATAAAGATGTAGTTTATGCTGTTGATGGTGATCCAACAACTGCTGTTCCATTATCATATAGAACATATCGTAGTTCATTTGATACCCTTGAATATCTTGCAGGTAAAGGTGAATTAAAATCTGTGGAGCAAAAACCATATCTAAATAAGCATATACTTCTATATACGTATATTGCTTTAGCTTTATTACTAGTGCCAGCATCAATTCTATTAATACTTAAAAAAGAATTTAGATAAGAGCAATTTATTGCTTTTTTTATTACCACTTTTTTTAATAAATTTATTAAATTTATGAAAAAGGGCATAGTTTTTCACAAATTTAGTAGTTATTAAAGGATATATAGTCTAATACAGACATGAAAGCAAAAATAATAGTAAGTATCCTTTTTTCATTGATAGTTTCAGCTGCTGTTGTATTTTTCACGCTAAAAGCCAATGAACAAAAGGAAATTGGTAAACCAGATTATATTTTAGTTACTGCAAAGCATGGCCAGTATAATTTTCCTTTGCCGTTTGACAAAGGAGTTAGTGCAATAAATGCAGCAGGAAAATTTGGATTAGAAGGACATAAAGAGATATATGTTGGCAAAAGTGAGACACCCGCTAATGCACAAGATCAAATCTTTCGGGATACAATCTTGACATTTAAAAACTAGTATTGACTTTCCACTTACTTTTTTGCTTTCAATAACATTATTTATGGCTGTGAGATTTAACTCATTTATTTGAATATCTGCTAGTGTTTTATTATTTATTGGTCTATGGAATAAACCACACTTACTATTGGTTTCTCTTATTTTTACTATTGCAGCAATTCTTATTTCCTGGTATGCGATAAATCAAGATCCAGTTACTGGAGAAATAAATGGTAATTATAGTGTAAAAGCAACAAATGCACTTGGATTTGTGATTACAGATAATGGGCATAATATTTTAATTAAATCTCATGAGAGTGTCCATATATTTGATCAAGTACATGTTTATGGTGAAACAAAGCAAATAGAAAATAAAGAGGCTTTTGATCTTAAACAATATTTAATGACACAAAAAGTTTTTTCTATTATTGAGCATCCTACAGTTGAAGTTAAATCCCAGTCTCAAGATGTAAGGACTCAAGCTTTAAATTATCTTTCTACTGGGAAAGAAGAATTTAGACAAATAGCTCCACTAATTATTATTGGTAAAAAAACAGTAGATTCAAAAGAGTTTTATGACATGACTATGAGAATGAACATAATACATTTATTTGTCATTTCTGGTCTTCATATTTCACTAATGTTTTTACTATTTCAAAAGATATTAAAAGTAGTAAGAATTCCAGAGTCATATGCAAGTTGGTTAGCATTAATTCCTGTCTGAATATATCTCTTTATTTTAAACTTTCCAATTAGTGCACTAAGAGCAACGATGCTTGTCACCCTCATGACGATAAACAAAACATTTCTAAAAGGAAAATTTACTTCACTAGAAATATTTGGCTTAGTAATGGGAATTACATTCTTAATCAATCCTTTTTCAGTAATGTCTCTTTCATTCATCTTTTCATTTCTAGCAACATTTGTAGTTTTATTTGCAAATACTATTAAATGAAAAAGCGAATTTAGAAAGTGACTAATGATTGCCTTGCTTGGTTATTCATCGAACTTACTTATAGTAATGCATATTAATCATTTCTTTTCAGTCTTTGGACTATTATTTGGAGTAGCCTTAGCACCACTATTTGTAGTTATGTATGTTTTAAGTATCTTCCTCTTTTGATGAAAAGATGGATTAACATTTGTTTATAAATGATTTATATACATATTACGAGCTGTTGATTCTATAAATATTTTAATAACTATTCCTGATATAAATAAAATATATGTTCAAATATCTTATGAACTTGTACTCTCATGTTTTATAATGTGAAAGATATGAAATATTTTTACGGACAAGAAACATACCTAATTAATAGAGAGATTAAGAGAATTTCAAAAAGTGGTGAATATGAAGTTGTTATATATGATGAGACTTCAAAACTTGATGACATCATTATGGAAATAACTACTTATTCTTTGTTTAATGATGATAAATTGATAATTCTTAAAAACATTTCAGCCTTTAGCAATAAGGATGAAGCAAAGGAAATTATTAATACTATTTCTAAAAGTCTTGAGGGAGTAACAATAATTTTTGTTACTTATGATGAGAAAATCCCTAAAGGGAAATTAGGAGATTATCTAAAAAAGAATTCAGAAACAAGAGAGTTTAAGTCTCTTTCTAAAAATGATGTTCCTTCTACCATTATAGAAATTGTAGAATCCAAGGGTGGTTCTATAACTAATGGAGCAGCAATTTCTTTAGCAAATAAAATTCCACACGACCTAAGAATCATAATTAGTGAAATTGAAAAACTTCTTCATGAAAGTAATGAAATCACTCAAGAAATGATTGATCACTCGATAAGTGATTACTCAATCATTGATACTTTCGCCTTTTCTAATGCAGTTGCTTCTTTAGATACTGCAGAGATAATGAACACATATAAAATAGAAATTCAATCTGGAAAAGAACCGATGACTTTAATAGGGCAAATGGGATCGGTCTTTACTTTAGCTGAAACAGTAGATTCATATAAGGAAGTAGGAATGAACTTAAATCAAATAGCAACCGAAACAGGGATACACAAATTTAGAATTAAAAAGGCTAACGAGTTGCTTAATAGATTAACAAGAATTTCAATTCGTGAGTTAATAACTAAATTAACTGAACTTGAAAGCAATATTAAAAGTGGTCTTATAGATCCTAAAATTGGACTAACTAATTTTTTACTTCACTTAATTAAGTAAAATATACTTATGTTCTATTTACTTGATAAACCAACAGGAATCTCTTCTTTTAAATTTATAAAGAAATTTGCAAGAGAAAATAATATAAAAAAAATAGGTCACACTGGAACGTTAGATCCAGCAGCTTCTGGTCTACTTTTAGTTGCCACAGATGAAGACACAAAGTTAATTGACTATATTGATAAGGATTCAAAAGTTTATCAGGTAGAAATGAAGTTAGGTTTTAAATCAAATACTTATGACTCAGAAGGAGAAATAGTTAAGGGGAATTACAACAAAAAAGCAAATATCGAGAAAGATATTAAATCCTTTGTGGGCTCTTATATGCAAAAGCCACCAAATTTTAGTGCTAAAAAAATTAATGGTAAGCGAGCTTATAAAGTAGCAAGAGAAGGAAAAGAACCAGATCTTAAACCAACTATGGTTTATATCCATGAAATAAATAAAATTAAAAAAGTAGATAAAGACACTTTTACTTTTAATGCAAGAGTATCACGAGGAACTTATATCCGTTCATTAGTTGTTGATATTGCTACTAAAAGCAACAGTGATGCATACATGAGTGCTTTACGTAGAATTGAGGTTGCTAATTTAGATGAGAGTTTTATTGGAAAAGAGATTCCAATTAAAAAACTTCTAATTATTCCAACGATAACTACAAATCAAGTAAAAGAGTTATTTCAAGGTAAAAAAGTTAAAACAAAAAAAAGTGATGGTTTATATGCCCTTAAACGTGAAAATGAGATATTAGGAATTGTTAAAGTTAAAGACAAACTAATTAAGCCTAAAAAGCTCTTTGGAAATAAACTATAATTCTCTCATGAAAGTAATTAAATATAATACTAAAAAATTATTAACCAATCATACATTAGTAATGGGTGGTTTTGAGTCTTTTCATAATGGTCATGTAAAACTAATTAACGAAGCAAAAAAAACTAAACGTTCTATTGCTTTAATGATGATTAAGGATCCTATTTCTGTTCCAGGTCATGAGAGAAAAGTTTATGCTCAACTAGAGACAAGATTAATTTGAGCCTCAGAACTTGGGGTAGATGTAGTTATATTACTTGACCTAGATGAGAGAGCAAGAATGGAGTCTGGAACAGACTTCCTAAAAAATATAATTGCACAGACTAAAGCTAAAGAAATCATTGTTGGAGTTGATTTTGCTTTTGGTAAAGGAAGAGAAATTGATGCTAATAAACTCTCAACCTTATTTAAAAACACAAAGATAGTAGAGACTGAAAAAATTAATTCAAAAAAAATATCTACTACTTTATTAAAAGAAGCGGTTTCTTCAGGTGAGATGACTTTAGCTTATGCTTTATCACCATTTCACTACACTGTTGAGGCTAAAATTGATGCAAAATCAATAGTGGATTTTAAAAATCAAATTATTCCAAATCCTGGTATTTATGCTTGTTTTATAGTAGTAAATGAAGTAAGATATTGAGCAATGCTCTCAATTGACATCGACTCAAAAGCAATGATAGAAGTTCCTGATCTTAAGGTTAAAAATATCTCCTATGAAGCTAAGATATTTATTTATGATAAAGTAAGAACTTATATTAAGTTAAGTGATAAGCCAACAGCTAAAGATAAAGCAGAAGTTATTAAAATTTTAGAAAAATCTATATAATTATTAAGTCGATAGACGTTGTATTACTTGGTTAATATTTTAAAATATTTGCTAGGGATACATGAAATAAAAAGGAAAAATATGATTACAAAAGAACAAAAAAAAGAAATTGCTAAGAAATTTGGTGGTTCAGAAAAAAATACAGGGGATACAGCTGTTCAAATTGCAATATTAACTGCAGAAATTGAAGATCTTAAACCTCATTTTGAAGTTAATAAAAAAGATAAACATTCAAAAAGAGGTTTTATTGCAAAGATAGAAAAACGTAAAAAGTTAATTACATATTTAAAAAATACTGATTATCAAAGATATCAAAAAACTATTAAATCCCTTGGTCTTAGAAAGTAGCTACCTGCTATTTTTTTTTATTGTCAAATATGGTAAAATTATATTATGTATATTATTAATAAGGAATCTATTATTTTCGATGATTTATCTTCTAAATATACATTAAAATTCATAGGTAATCCTTGAAAATATTAGGATAAATATGTAATTAGGAATCTACAATGGAAATTAAAGAAATTATATTAGAGATAACTAGAACTGAAGACGGAGTATTTATTTCTGCTAAATGACGGAAATGATTTCGTTATTCTTTAGCATTAACTTACATTATCTTATCTCTTTCAATTTATTTTGCATTCATTAAAACTAATTTAAGCATACACAGCATAGGTGATACTTTACCAAAAAGCAAATACTTTATATTATTATTAGTATTTTTAATGTGCATGTATATAACAATTAAAGGCTCATTTGACACATATACTAATATTTTCACAATAGTCACCATTACTATTCTTGGTATTGCTGGGTCTATTGGATCAATATTTATAACTCAATCTGTAAATGCATCTAATGCTATTAATATGAGGAAATTATTGGTCTTACTATCAATTCCAGCATCCTTATCATTAATTAGCAAATTCTCAAACCTGATATTTGAATATAAATCATCTAATGAAGTTGCTAAGAATTTATTGCTTTCTTTTTTTAGAAAATTAACATGATGATTAATGTTCTTAACAATTATTCTAGCTGTTGAAAATATCGTTATCAAAAGAACTTGAGGGCTTAATAGTGTTCCTATTAGATGGCTATTTGTGGCTTTAGTGACTTTATTTAATCTCTACATCATATTATTTATACTTTCAATAAAATTACTAGGTTTTAAAGAAGCTCTGGGAATAATGCAAGTACGGATTGCGGTTTTTGCAATGAATATCGTAGTTATAGTTCCTACTGCAATTTGACATATAGCCTCAATAAAAAAATTCTCATTCATGGGTGAATATCTATACCTTGCTTTATTTTTAATCCTATCAATAATATTAATATCAATTACTGTCTTTGAAAAAACAGCAATGAAGTCTCCAGTTGTATATATGGCCTTTTCATCTCTGTTTCTTGTACTTATATGAGTAACAAGGATACTAATTGAATATCAATGACACTTTGTTGATGAAAATCTAATAACAGGTTTTGCATTGCTCTACACCTCCCTATTTGTTATGATGCTTTATCTAAAGGTTGAAATTGGTTTTTGAAAAACTGTAGAAATATCTTCAATATCCCTTATTGCATCGATAGGAACAATTGCCATGTGAGCAATAACATCGATAGTTACATCAAAAGGTGGAAAGATTCCTGAGTTATATGGACTAAGTGTCGCAGATATGATCTACTTCTTTATACTAATATCATCTGCTCTATTATTTCTTCAAAGCATGTTTCAATGGATGCTGCTTCAACGGAGATCAAGAAAAATTCAGAAAAAAGAATTAAAAAAATTAAAGGAGGCTATAAATGCTTAATGAAAAAGATAAAAATATTGAAGATAAAAAAGTAGAGAAAAAATCATTATCAAAAGATCAATTCAAAGAAAAAAGATTGGAGCGAATAAAAGATTTAGCTAAAGCACGTGAAGAAATAAAAAATACTCGTGCAATGTTAAATGATGCTCGTAAGAAAGAAAAGTTGCTAAGAACTAAAAAGAATGATGCAAAGTACGAAGAAAAATTCAGCTCACTTT
Organism: uncultured Mycoplasmataceae bacterium; assembly: GCA_964439655.1. Classification (GTDB taxonomy): domain Bacteria; phylum Bacillota_I; class Bacilli_A; order Mycoplasmatales; family Metamycoplasmataceae; genus CAYTOW01. The sequence continues at coordinate 10,893 of CAYTOW010000003.1, read as the reverse complement.
CAAAAGAAGAACGTGCAGTAAAAAAAGCGCAAGAAAAAGAAGAACTTACTAAGGTACGTGAAGACATTGAAAATACAAAAACTTTATTAGCTAGTGTTTGAAGAAAAGAAAAAAAAGAACGAATAAAATTTTATAAAGAAAAAATAGTTTTTGCTTTTGCAAGTCTTAAGGAAAAAATTGTTAAACAAAAACCTATTGATTCATTCGATGATGAAAGTACTATTAGCGAAAACCTGAATAGAATTAACGAGAAAATCAATGATATTAATCAAATTGAAAAAAACATTGAATCAAATATGATCAATAAAGTCGACGATTCTGATGGAGTTAAATCTGAAGAAGAGATTCAAGAAGTTATTGGTGAAGAAACAAATTCTAGTGAAATCAAAGAGGCTGAAGAAAGTAATGTTGATGAAACAAATACTGGAGAAGAAATTAAAGAAGCTGATACTGATGATGAAAAATCAGATAAAGAGAAGAAAAAGAAAAAAAAGAAAGGGAAGAAGCAAAAAGATGGGAACCATGAGAAACTAATTGTTTTTGTATCTAATGTCAATATCTCTAAGGCTCATGAAGATGCATTTGAGAAAGTTATTAATTCATCTACTGAAATATTAAATTCTAAAAAAGTTAAACCCATAGAGCAAGAAATTATTAAAAAGTATAATGAATTAGTTTCTAAAGAAGAACCGATTAATTTTATAAATGCTCTTAAATATGTTGCTTATGAAAATAACATTCCATTACCAGAAGAAAATGCAAAGAAAATAATTTTAGAGATGTACGTTGCCCTTGTAAGAGGAATGGGAGTACCAGTTGGGAATTACTTTATAACTAAAAGTAAATCAAAAAAATATAAAATGGAAAATATTGATGGATATAAAAATATCTATACACTAATTGAATCAAGAGAGATATTGAAACTAACTAATGAATTTTTAGCTAAAAAACTAGAAACTGGAGCATCAGTTAAATTGTTTAATGGAGTTGCAGTTACCGACTATGGCAAAACAGTTCTATATGGTGGAAACCTATTTATATAAAGGAGTAAAATGAACACAATAAAAATTGATAAACATATCAAAAACTTAAAAAGGTTAAAAGGAATCATCGAGATTTCTAAATTTGATACTATCAATAAATTAAAAAATGTTCAAAAAACTAAGAATAATACTATGGAAAGAGCTATGATATGTCGTAATCTTTTAGAAACTGGAATTAAGAAATTTCACCTTTCACATAGTATTGATCCTGTAAAAAAGGTTGGAGACATATTTATTTATATCACTCTTCCATTATCACTAATGGATACTTCAAATGCTAAATATGAAAAAATAATATTAAAAGAATTTAATCGTGAAACAGATGAGATCATTCTAATAGGCGAGCCTGCAATTGAATTTGGTAGAAAGAATTATTTTAATCCTATATATATGAATGAATCACTAGATAATGAAGCTTTTGCAATCTCTTCAATCGTAAGTAGAATTAATCTAGGTCAAAAAAAATATGGAGTTAAAATAGTTGCTAGTTCTTCATTAATTGGTAAAACATCTTTAACTATATATCCACTTGAGGAATTTGAGGTTGAAGAAAAAGGGCCAAATGTTGATTATAGTATTTTAAAGTATGAATCAAATCCCTTAGACTTAATTGATAGGTTAGCCTTTACATATCTATATAATATTATTTATGGACTTATAAAAGATATTCACTATTTTTATTTAAAAGAAAAATTAGCAAAGCATGAGGCATCACTTGATTCAGTTGACTCAAAAATTGAACTAGAAACCCGGAAATTAAGAAAGACAAAGAGAAATGCTGAAACTGAGGAAATGATTCTTATTTCACAAGTAGCACAAAGGAGCAAAAATGAGTAAAGCAATAGTAAAACTTTTAGACTATACAGAAGAGTTTAATGTTCAAGAAGTATTTATCATAACTCTAAAAAAGATTATTAAGGTTTGAAGAAATCAAGCTTTTGCAGACCATGCTATTAGATTAATAATTAAAGCGGATAACAAATTTACAGAATATATACTAAAAAATGCTATAGTTATCAGTGACAAAGGCGCTAACATTTATATCTATTCTGATTCAACAAAAGAAGAGTCTCAAGATCTAAAAAAGAACGATAAAAAAACTAACAAAAAACTATTTAGATTAAATAGAAGTCGGAATAAGATTGCTAAAATGGGTATAACAATCGACGAAGTTATTAAGCAACATATATCTGAATTTGATGTTCTTTTAGAAAAACTTAAAGCAAGAGAAGTTAATAATAAAGTGAAAGGAGAAGAATAATGGGAATAATTTTAGAACAAAGTCATATAGCACCTGCCCCTCAAGGGCCAAATGAAGAGTTTTCAACCGATTCTAAATTACAGGAAGCTAGAAATGCAAATAAGTTTACTGATACTTCATCTTCCTTAAAAGATATAGAATCTTTTAGTAATCCATCACAAGGTTCTTCTTCATCGACGCAAACTGATGAACAATTTGCAAGAGACCATTTATTAGATTGGTTAAAAGAAAAGATGCTTAAGATGAACGAAGATAATGGTATTATGAATGATGCTTTTATAAATCAATTTTTTATATATGTTGAACAACCAAATAGGTCAGGAGAACTTTGAAAAAAGTTAAATGAGTTATCAGATTTATATTTATCATATGGCGGCGATTATATTGAAGAAGTTTCAAAAATTATTTATGATGTTATTTATAATGCATTTCGTAATATCATAGCTGGGACAATGTCTATCTATGGTTCTTTTGAACCCCACAAAATGTTCACTAGTTTTGATGCAATATACAACCATCCTATTTTAGCTGAAATAAATAAAAAAATAACAGAGATGAAAGATGGAAATCAACAAAATAACATTAAAACATCAAATGAAATATTTAATGATACTGTAACAAAAATTGAAAGTTATATTTCTACTAAAATTCAGAAAGGTGAAACTCTTTTAAAGGGGGAGACACGGACTCACTTTCAAAATGACCTAAGAACTGCAGTTCAGTCTATAGTTAAAACTAAATTAACTTCACTATATACCAATGCTCCAAAAATTACTCCTGGAATTCCTTATCACAAAAGTATAAGCAATATCCAATCAGATATGGACACATTTGCTAGAAGTTTAATTCCATCAAATGGCGCAATTACTAATACTGCTATAAAAGGAATACTTCAAAAGTTAATCTATAACATTTTAGATGAAAAATCTAGAGCTCAAAGTACAAGTTTTACATATGATCAAGCAAAAGAAATAGTTAATTCAGCTTCTTCTAAAGATGTTTCCGGTTCTAATGGTGTGACCTGAAAAGTTTACTATAATAGTTATCAAAATTTTGATAATTATATTAGTACATGGCTAACATTCTATGATGTTGATTTAAAAAATAGGATTAATGCTATCTCAAATGCTATTGGCATAAGCACACAAGTTCATTTTAATAACATTGGAATAAAAGAAGAAACTGATCCTAGCAATTTACTTGATTTTAGAATATCAGGCGCTGTAACAATTGATGGATCAGAATACTTCATTGGAGTTAATGGAGATGGGAGCGGGAAAATTTCAATTGATCAAAGCACTGCTCAAGAAATTTTTAAGGCTACTTTACAACACTCATTTCAAGTTCCATATGCACCAACAGAAGGCTCTAATTTTCAAGGTTCTGAAATTTTACTACCACTAAGCATTTATAACGAATGAACTTCTAATGGATTATCAAGTTCTAATAAATATGACTTAAGTAAGTTTGTTATTTCTGAAGATACACTTGGACTTTTAAGAGGTTTTGTTAAAGGTGTTGATTTTAAAACACTTCCTGACTTTTTACGTAAGGAAATTATTGATAATATTTTTAATCATCATATATATATAGAAGAGTATTATGATATAAAAATTCAATTTGAATCTAATATTCAAAAGCAAGGCTTCTTTAGCACTGGACATGTTAGAGTATTCTTATATTCTAAGAATACAAATCAAAATATAGAAAGTTTTGAAATACCTGTTACATTCATAGATGTTGAAAAGTTTAATTTATATAACATAATTAATAAATTAACTACTGATATTGGTGACAAAGAAGAGAACTTTGGATATTATGAAGTAACTCAAACTGGAAATATTTTTAATGCATGGCATGAGTGAACTGGTGACGAGTTTAATGCATTTTATAAAAGATATACTATGAATTCAAATAAATGACCAAGAGATTTTGACTTTAAAAACTCGGTTGACAATGGATTATTAAGTGTAATAACAACAAATGTTCAAAGTTTTGATAAAACTTCATTAGTTACTATTCGAATTACCTTAAATCTTAATGGAAGACAAATAGTTAAAGAAATTACTATTAGAGTTCCAATTTGAGGTACTTCAGACAATAAGGCAGAGACAGCAGCTCTAGCAACTTTAGATACACCATATGAAGAACAACATCCTCCAGAACATGTTGAAGGTACTGGTAGTACAATATTTGAAAAAATTAATTTGCTAGAACAAGCTCTTGAAGGTGCAGATCCTGATATTGATATTTCTGTTTTAAGTAGGAAGAGTATAGATGGAATCTTAGATGAATTCAGAAATAAAATTAATGATATGGGAGATGTTGCAAAGGAGATAGCTGATAGCTTAGCTTCAATTTTAACTGGAAAATTAACAAATTATGAACTAATTTCAATGTTAGAAGATCTTAAACTAGTAATTCCAAAAGATTATCATGAAAAAGATTCAACTTTTCCTAAACAAGTAAGTGGTTCAGAAAATGTTGATGAAGATATATACAATAAATTATCAGGGAATCCCTTATTTCAAAAGCTTATAAAACAAGTACATGAATATGCAAAATCTTTAGGTTATGAGAATGATTGACATATCAAAATGATCGATTGACATATTGATGATTATTATGAATATGGATATAAAGGCATTGTTGGTAAGCTTGAAATAGTCATTCATGGTGAGACATTCACTTCAACTAGTGAAGCTAGATATGCCATGTATAGAGTTGTAGAACCTAATTATTGAGAAAATGAGGATGCAATTCGTGAATTAGATGATAAGTATAATAATATATTTAATAATGATAAATCTAGAAATTTAATTGAAGCCATGCGAGCATTTGTTGGAGATTCAGAAGTTGATAGATTATTAGCAAAAATTCAACACATATATGACAGATCACGTTGACTACTTGTGGAACACACTTCTAATTATAGTCCTGATCAAATTAAAGATATTACTGACTTCACAATAAATCTTATTAAATTATTATTAGCTGACTTTAAAGAGAGATATAAATATAGGATACCTAATGGGAATTGAGATGATTTTGGAGGAATTAAAACACTTTCTAAAGTTAACAAAATAGCAATGGCATCTATCGCAGGAGTTTTAGGTGCTGTTTCAATGGGAGCAACTGCTATTGGTGTCTCAACTGCTCGTCAAGCTATTACTACTAAAAAACTTACATCTTCTAAAAAGATTTCCTCTGCAAGTAAGAAGAGAATAATACTTGCTGCAGTAACCGGAGTTCTTACTGTTCTTTCATCTATTGCTATGACAATATTAGTATTTACAATGAGAGGTGGGTTTTAATGGTTAGAATATTAAAAGGAGGTACTTATGCCTAAGATAAGTAAGATAAAAGGAAATATTGTCACTTTAAGTGGTAAATTTAAGTATGAACAAAATCAATATTTTGAACTTTCTAAAAATACTAAGGGTTTTGTTTTGCTTGCTGATGAGGATGAAGCTAAACTTTTAGTTATTGGTAATCCATCTGAAATTGAGATTAATAAAAATGTTAAGGTTCTTGATGGAGAGTCTATAGTTTTTGCAGATGAAAGTTGATTAGGTAAAATAATCGATCCCTTTGGAAATGTTATTCACGCTAGTCGAGATTCTACAGAGAAATCAAAGATAATTGGTAAGCAATTTATCTATAAAAACTCTCCTTCTATCATCAAGAGAAGAAAATTAGATAGACCTCTAGATACTGGTATTGTTGCTATTGATGCTATTAATCCAATTGGTCTAGGACAAAGACAACTTATTATTGGAGACCGTTCATCAGGTAAAACTTCAATTGCTTTAAGTGCAATCATTAATCAAAAAGATTCAGGTCTAATTAATATTTATGTTGCTATTGGACAAAAGAGGTCTTCTATTATTTCGACATATGAGAGATTAAAGAAATATGGAGCACATAAAAATACTATTATTATCTTCTCCTCTCCAGATGCGCCAGCTGAACAATTCCTTGCACCTTCAATTGGTATGAGTATTGCCGAAATATTTGCTTACCAAGGTAAAGATGTATTAATAATACTTGATGACCTTACTAAGCATGCCAATATCTATAGAGAAATTTCTCTTTCTATTGGTAAAAACCCAGGTAGAGAAGCATATCCTACAGATATATTTTTCCGTCACTCATTCCTTTTAGAAAGAGCAGGACAATTTATTGACGATAAAGAACTAAATGGTGGTTCTATTACAGCCCTTCCAATCGTTGAAACTGTTCAAGAGGATGTTGCCTCACTTATTCCATCAAATGTTATTTCTATTACTGATGGTCAAATATTTACTTCAGTTGAAAAATATAATAATGGGATATTTCCAGCTATAGATCTAAAACTATCTGTATCTCGTACTGGTAGTTCTGTTCAATCAAAACAAATTAAAAAGTCTTCAAAAGGACTAAAAGCTGAGTATTCAAAACTATTAGAAGTTAATAAGTTCTCAGAAATATCAGTTGATCTTTCTAAGGACATCAAAGAAAAAATTTATCAATGAAGTGGAATAAACAACCTCTTTACTCAGTATGGTTACGTTGGATATTCAAGAGATGAAATGTCTCTAGTTATTGAATTGTATCGTCAAGGATTTTTATCAGGAATAAGTCACTTTAAAAACTTTAAAACACTTCTTTCTAACTATATTGATGAGTCTAAGGCTGCTCAAAGAATAAGAGAAAAAGTCATAAATAAAGAAAAGGTAAAGAAAGACGATTTTGAAGTTGTTTTTGGTCCTCTTCGGGATGCAATGCAAGGAAAATTTGGAGGAGTAATTTCATCAATTGATCTCCTTAGACTAAGGGGGTTAAAATAATGACAGGTAAAATTATAAAAATTACATCTGATGTTATCGATGTTAAATTTACTGGAAATAAAGTTCCATTGATTGGAACTATTGTACAAACTAAATCTGGAGTAATTCTAATGGTTGAGGCGGTACTTTCAAGTCAAGTAGTCCAAACTGTAATAATTAGAGCTAATAGTCCTCTTTCAATCAATGAAACTGTTACTTCAGATAACAAGCCGCCACTTATTCCAGCTGGTCTAAACGCAATGGGAAGGTTATTTGATATGCTAGGTAATGCCATTGATGGAGGACCTAAACCTAAGGCTGAATATATTCCAGTTGAAAGAAACAAAAATATAGATAGAAAGTTCCTTACTGCCTTCAAGCCTATTAAAACAGGTATTAAAGCTATCGATTTCTTCGTTCCAACCCTTGAAGGAAATAAAATAGGGATGTTTGGTGGAGCTGGTGTTGGGAAAACACTAGTTATTAAAGAGTTAATAAACAATGTTAAGTTTGATGGAACAACTAACCATAAATCATTTTTCGTTGGTATTGGAGAAAGATCAAGAGAGGGAGAAGAGCTTTTTAATGAGCTTAAGGAATCAAAACTTATCGATCAAGTTCAACTATTCTTTGCACAAATGAATGAAGCTCCTGGTGCCAGAATGAATATAATTTATTCTGCTATTACAGCTGCTGAGTATTTAAGAGATGTTGAGAAAATTTCTTCTCTAATGTTTATCGATAACATATATAGATTTGTTCAAGCTGGTTCTGAACTTTCTTCTGCTCTTGGTAATATTCCTTCACAATCTGGATATCAACCAACTCTTATGACAGAAATTTCAAACGTTCAAGAAAGATTAACTGGGACAAAAAATGGTTCTATTACCTCATTCCAAACTATATTTGTTCCTGCTGATGATATTACTGATCCAGCTGCTGTTTCAATATTTTCTCACTTAGATGGTTCAATCGTTTTAGATAGAAATATTGCTGCGTTAGGAAAATATCCAGCTATGGACCTTCTTGCCTCATCTTCACAAAATACTACGATTGATTTAGTTGGGGAAAGACATGTCTCTGCTCTTTTAGAAGTAAAAAGACACCTTCAAAGATATAGAGATTTAGAAGATTTAATAGTTATTCTTGGTCAAGACAGTCTTTCAGATGAGGATAAAAAAATAGTTCTTAGAGCTAGAATTTTAGCTAACTACTTTACTCAAAATTTCTTTGTTGCTGAAGAATTTACTCAACGTCCTGGTGATTTTGTAGAACTTGAGGATGTAATTAATGATGTTGAAAAAATCATGAATGGAGATTATGACGAACATGATCCAACTGAGTTTTTATACATTAGTACTTTAAAAGATATCAATAAAAAAGTTAAAAAACAAGTTAAGGAAGATGATGATTCAAAAGGCAAAAAGAAAAAACACAAAAAAAGAAAAGACTCAAAAAAGAATAAAATAAAAAAGGAAAAGGATAAGAAAAATGTTAAATAAAATTTTAAAGAAAAAAACATATGCATTGTATCAATTTATATCGCTCCTTGCTATAGCTTTAATAATTGGTACTTTAATTGCAGGAATTTACAACGCAATAACTACTGAAGCTGACGGAAATAGTTGAAAGGTTGGAGCTATTAATGTTTTATCATTCAAATTTACTGGATCGTTAGGAACTGCCGCTTCTTCAATATTTTATATTGGAGTAGTTATATTAATTGCCTCTTGAGTTGTAGCCGGCTTTTCAGTTCGTGCAGAGAAAAGAAATATGTGGGATTCTTTATTCCTATTATTTTGCTTTATACCTATCATTGGAAACATGCTTTGTCTTATTGCTCAGCTTGTTGGTGATGAGTGTGAGTTTAAATCTGCCTTTGTTGATAGAAGAAAAATTAAGGAAGAGATAAGAAAGCATCATATTATTTTTCATAAGGCAAGTGAAAGTGGGAAAAGAGCAATTGAAAAAACTTTAAGTATAAAAGAAAAATTATTACCCAAATTTAGAGCTTTGAAAAATAGATTTAAGTCTAAAGATTCATTTAAGAGCTTAAAAAATAAAGCAGAAAAAGATAAAGATATACCAAAGAAATAGAAAGACTACAAAGTCTTTTTTCTTTTTCTTTTAACTAAAAATAAATAAATTTTTTATTTATCTAATCTATTGCTAAAATATACTTATATGTCAAATAAAGTAGAAGATATTATTTCAACATTAAAATGAAAAGTTAATTGTGGTATTTATGATCATGATCATAAACTTCCATCAGAAAATGCTATAGCAATTAAATATGATTGCTCACGTTTAACAGCAAGAAAAGCTCTTCAATCTCTTAAAGAAGAAGGCTTAATAATTTCAAAAAAATCAAAAGGATATTTTGTTTCTCCTGAATACAAAAAACTTCAATACACTACAAAGAACTCACTTTCACCAGTTTTAAATGAGGTTTATAAAAGAAGAAACATTAGTGATCCTTATATAAACGATATTTTTAAAGGTCTTGGTTATGATTTTAAGAAATGCATTAATAGAGCTTTTGCTTTTATAAAAATTCAAAAAGATGTTAATGATAAACCCTTTACAATTCTTCACTCTTTTTTAAATCCTGATCTCTTTAATGAAGTTCAACTATATCAAGTTAGAGATTCACTTTCAGCTTTCTTTTCTAAACACGGCGTGAAGGTTAAAAAGAGAATTGAAAAAGTTCTAATAATTAAACCCCCTAAATTTGTACAAGAAAAACTTTATATTAAAGAAGATGAACAAGTAGTTGCAGCATATTCAATAATGCTAACAAAAGATAGCACAATTATTGAACTTGCTGTAAGATATACACTCCTTTCAGAATATAGCGATACTTTTGAAAGGAACTACTAGTGATAGTTATTACTGGTAAATCCGGAGTAGGAAAAACTAGTATTCTTAAAAAAGTCAATCATTCAAATATTTTTTTTGCAGACACTTTTGTTAAAGATGTTTTATATAAAGAAGGCCATGAGGTTTTTAAGGACATTATTAAAAAGTATCCCACTACTAAGACCGGTAGTAAGATTAATACAAAAGAGCTTGGGAAATTAATTCTTAATGATAAAGAAGCGCTTAATAAAATTAGTAAATTAATAGAGCCATATATTAAGGTGTGATTAGATTCATTACCAACGAATTCAATCGTTGAAATGGCTGCATATATTAATTATGAAAAGATATATTCTGAGTATTTTGATAAAGTAATTCTTATCACTAGAAAGACAGAAGATCTTTCAAAATTTTCCTATTTATCTAATGTAAATCAACCCATAGACGATAAAGAAATAAAATATGATTATCTTATTGAGAATATTAACATTGAAGAATCAGCAAAGACACTTGCAAATATTTTAAATTCTTTATATTAATTTCTGCTTAGAACACTAATGAAATAACTCTCATAAATTCCTAAAACTTTAGGAAAAACAGGGTACTTTTTCACAAATTTAACAAATTATTAGACTTCCTGAGTTTTAATGGAGGTGGAGGTAATAAAATAATGGAAGAGAAAATTAAACTAAAAAAAGTCATTAGCAAATTAAGAGAAGATTTTAGACCTAGTGAGGATCTAATATATAATAAGACTACAAAGGGGGCAACGATAATGTATCCAAAAGATAAGAAAGCATCAATGCCTCCCAAATGATTTAAGGATTGATATAAAGAGTTTAAAGAGTACAATGATGCTTTTAAATATCAAGTATTTGAATTTATGCAGCGTCAAGATGAGTTTAACAAGAATCAACTTGAG
>CAYTOW010000002.1:0-28258 GCA_964439655.1 uncultured Mycoplasmataceae bacterium | reverse complement strand
GAAATGATCTTTTTAAAGATTTCCTCGTTGAGTATAGAAAAGATATGTCTGAAGTAAAAACTGATATTTCTGGACTTAAAAAAGATATGTCTGAAGTAAAAACTGATATTTCTGTGCTTAAAAAAGACATGTTTGAAGTTAAAGATAGACTAACGATTGTTGAGCATAAAGTTGATGCAGTTGCACTTGATTTAAAAGAAACTAAAATACGTAATAATCTTAAGTAATTATTTTGTTTTTGTAATAGTAAATATGTTATTATTATTAAGCAACAAATGTTGCAGAAAGCAGATTCACTTCTCACCTGAGGTTTATTACCTGGGTATACCTACAACAATTATATTTGTATATATGTAGTGAAGTGATTTTCACTTTTATTATTTTAAAAAGGAGCCACATTGGCAAGAATAGATTCAAGAAAAAAACCTAGAGCAGAACATTTAGTTAATGAAGCAATACCCTTTAGTAAAGTATTTGTACTTTCACCTGAGGGAGAAAAAATTGGGGTTAAAACTAAAAAAGAAGCTTTAGAACTAGCACAAGAACAAAATTTAGATTTAGTCGTTATTTCAAACAATCCTAAACAACCTGTAGTTAAGATTTTAGACTATGGTAAATTTAAATATGATCGTAAGAAAAAACTAAAAGAAGCTAAAGCAAATCAAGCTGTTACTAATAATAGAGAAGTAAGACTTACTCCTATGATTGGTGATCATGATCTTAATTTCAAATCTAAGAAAGCAAGAGAGTTCATCTTAAACGGAGATAGAGTTAAAGTTTCTCTTAAATTTAGAGGACGTGAAATGGCACGTAAAGAACTTGGTTATGCAAAATTAGATGATTTTTATAAAACACTTGAAGACATAGCTATGATCCAAAAAGAACCAACACTTAATGGAAGATTCTTGGATATGTATCTTCAAAGAGATAAAAGCAAAAATCCAAAGGAGGCAACTAATGCCAAAAATGAAAACTAAAAGTTCTTTAAAAAAACGTATTAAAGTTACTGGAACAGGAAAAGTTAAGAGAGGTCAAGCTTTTAGATCTCACTTAGCGCAGAATAAAACAACAAAGCAAAAGAGACAATCAAGAAAGGCAGACCTTATGTCAAAATCAGATATGAAAAGATTTAAGGGTATGTACTAGGAGGTAGCTAATGAGAGTAAAAGGCGGAAACGTTACTAGACGTAGAAGAAAAAAATGACTCAAACTTGCTAAAGGCTACTGAGGACATAAATCTGTTGGATTTAAGGTTGCTAAACAACAAGTTATTAAATCATGAACATATGGTTTTAGAGATAGAAAAGTTCTTAAAAGACAATATAGAAAGCTTTGAATTGCACGTATTAATGCAGCTGTTAGAGCTCAAGGGATGAACTATTCAACATTTATGAATGGTCTAAAAAAAGCAAATATTGAAATTAATAGAAAAATGCTTTCAGAACTTGCTATTAATCAACCAGCAGCTTTTAAGATGATTGTTGAAGAATCAAAAAGTGCACTTAAAAAATAGGTTTTCCTATTTTTTTAATATAACTCCTAAAAATAATGGTGTGAAAAACACCCCTATTTTTCCTAAATTATTATACTAATAACCTACTTTTTCACAAATTTAATACTATTAATAAAATTTGTTTTTTAATTTATATATGAAAGTAATTAAGAGATTATTAATGATTACACCATTATTGTTACCTTTTGCTTTGATTTCATGTTCAGCAAGCAAAGGTAGTAAATATACAGCTTATATAGTTTCGGTTCATGACGGAGATACTTTTAACGATTCAAAAGGAAACACTTATCGACTGAGTGGTGTTGATACACCAGAGGCTAATAATCAATATGATGGTTTTAAGCCTACTACAGGTATTGAAGGTATTTATGCTAGACTTGCAACAAACAAAGCTAGAGAATTAATTGAACATCAAAACGTAACTATCATTAATGAGGGAGATGGAAGATATGGAAGAATTGCTGCTCAAATTATTATTAATGGTCTAAATCTATCAGTAGAATTAGTTAGAAATGGTTTGGCAAGAGTTGCTTACATCTCTAGCAATCCTAAAAGCAATTATTTTAATCCAGATTTCACTTTTTATAGAAATCTTCTTGATGCTCAATATTATGCATATCATAATAAACTCGGCTTCTGAAGTCAAATGGATAAATTTAGAGAAATATTTCCTAAGGCTCATTAATACATTCTTACTAAAAAATATTATTAAAAAATAATTAACTTTTTAATATATCATTTGAATAACATTTTGAAGGAGAAAAATGAAGAGAAAATTATTTGCAATGGATCTAGATGGAACTCTACTAGCAGATTCTGAAAAGCTAACAATTCATAAAGATGTTAAAAAGGCTATAAAGAAATTAAAGGAAAATGGACACATCGTTTGTATCTTTACAGGTCGTCCATGAAAATCAACAAAGAAGGTGTATGAGCAACTGGGACTTGACACTATCGTTGTTAACTTTAATGGTGCTCACATCCACAATCCATCTAATTATGACTTTATGCCTCATGTTGAAAGAATGGAATTAAATAGTGTTATGAAAATCGTTGAATCAGATGAGGTTAAAATGATAGCTCAAAATATTATTGTTGAGGGTCCATCATTCTGACATGTTAAAAGCTTAGAAAGCTCACACTTTACTAGAACCTTTATAAATTTAAACGATGATTTAAAAGTAGTTTCTCCAATCAAATTCTCTGAAATGGTTACTAAGCCATCTGGCATATTAATTGAAGTTAAATCAGAATATTCAGATCAAATGAATGAGATGAGAGCTTATTTAAAATATAAGTTTGGTGATTTAGCATCTTTTACATGATGAGAGACCGGAGCAAAAAATAATAAAATTTTTGAAATAACTGCCTCTAGAGCACGTAAAGATATTGCACTAATAAAAGTAGCAAGATATTATGGAATAGAAATGTCAAATACTGTTGCCTTTGGTGATGGATATAATGATATCAAGATGCTTAAGGCCGCAGGGGTAGGTGTAGCCATGGCTAATGCAAACGATACTGTTAAAAGTTATGCAAATGTAATATCTTCATATACAAATAAGGAAGGAGCTGTTGGTAAATTCATAGATTGATATCTTAATGGTGGATATAAAGATGTTGATCGTACAATCTATACATTTGGGTCCCCAGTTCCAAAGAACACGAAAATAAAACAATAATTTTTTTTAGCAAATATTTTGAAATACTTTGTAAGAATTGTTTTATAATATTAGAGCAATAATTGCAAGTGTAGTTTAATGGCAGAACTTCAGCCTTCCAAGCTGACTATGAGGGTTCGATTCCCTTCACTTGCTCCATCACGAAAGTGACCAAGAACACCTTTTGGTGTTTTTCTTATTAATCTATAATATGTATATGCCTAATAAAGATAAAATAATTAAACTTAATGAAAAACTTCTAAAGTGAGCTAAGGAGTACTTTCAAGATGACGCCCCAAGTGTTAGTGATGCACAATACGATGGTTCTTATAATGAGCTTAAAGTTTTAGTAAAAGAAAATCCAGAATATAGCAAATATGCTACGATACTTTCTCAAGTTGGTTCATTAGTAGATGAGAGATTTAAAAAAGTAAAACACAAATCAAAGATGTTTTCATTATCAAATGCCTTTAATGCAGATGATATATTTCACTTTGATAAACAGATAAAAGATTTACTGCATACTAATGATGAATTAAAATATGCTGCTGAATTAAAGATAGATGGACTTTCAATAGCTATTCATTATAAGGATGGGAAGTTAATTCAAGCTCTAACTAGAGGAGATGGCCAAACAGGAGAAGATGTTACGCATAATGTTTTAACAATTAATGATGTGCCTAAGACAATAGACTTTAAGGGGGAACTTGAAGTGCGTGGTGAAGTTTTTATGTCCTATAAAGTCTTTGAGCAATTAAATGCTAAAGGTAATGCTTTTGCAAATCCAAGAAATGCTGCTGCTGGGACTATTAGACAACTTGATTCTAATATTGCTAAAGAAAGAAAACTTTCTACATTTATATATTGAATAAGTAATCCTTTAGAAATAGGATTGCATTCACATGATAAGGCTATTGATTTTCTTAAAACTCAAGGTTTTAACGTTAATAAGGAAACTATATTTTCTAATATAAAAGGGGTAGTAAAATTTATTAAGGAAATTGAAAATCAAAGTTTTAACTATGCTACTGACGGAGTTGTAGTCAAAGTAAATGATTATGATTTATATGAAGAAATAGGCTATACTTCTAAGTTTCCTAAATATATGATTGCATATAAATTCCCAGAAGAGGTTGCTGAAACAAAGCTTATTGATATCTTTGTTACAATCGGAAGAACTGGTCGTGTTACTTACAATGCTAAATTAGAATCTGTACAATTAGCTGGAACAAGCGTCTCAGCTGCAACACTACACAACGCTGATTATATTAGGGAGATTGATATTAATGTTGGAGACATCGTTAAGGTTAAAAAAGCTGGAGAGATAATTCCTAAGGTTTTAGGTGTTGCTAAAAAGATTAATAACAATAAGTGAATTGAGGCTAAGAAATGTCCTATATGTTCTAGTAAACTAGAGCGCCATGTAGGTGAAGTTGATCAATATTGTGTAAATACCTCATGTCCAGGTAGACATCAAGCTGCACTAGAGCATTTTGTTTCTAGGGGAGCAATGAATATTGAGGGAGTCTCAAATGAGATACTTCGCAAATTTATTCTTAAGGGATTCGTAACTGATGTTGCCTCTCTTTATAAACTAGAGGAATATAAAGATCAAATTTTAAAACTTGAAGGATTTAAAGAAAAGTCAGTAAATAATATCCTTGAGTCAATTGAAAAATCTAAAAATCAAGATCTTGATAAATTAATTTTTGGAATAGGAATTCGTCATGTTGGTGCAAAAAATGCAAGTATATTAGCACGACGTTTTGGTTCTATGAAAGCAATAATGGAAGCATCAAAAGAAGAGATTAAAGATATTAGAGATCTAGGACCTAAAGTTGCCGAGTCAATATATAACTTCTTTCGTGATCAAAAAAATGTTAATCTTATTAATTCACTTTTAGAAAATGGAGTAAAGCCAAAAGAACTTCCTCAGGCAAAAACTGATTTATTTAAGGGAATGACTTTTGTCATTACTGGAACACTTTCAAAACCAAGAAGTGACTTTAAAAGAATTATTGAAGAAAATGGTGGGAATGTTTCTAACTCTATCTCAAAAAACACTTCATTTTTACTTGCTGGAGAAAAAGCTGGAAGTAAAAAAACAAAGGCTGAAGAATTAAATATAAAAATATTAAGTGAAGATGAGTTTAATAAGAGATTAATTTAGTAAAATTAATATATGAAAAATAACTTAAAAGAAACTGCAAAAAAACTTATGCTTTCAACTAACGAGCAAGTATTAAAAAAACTAGAGAAAGAATTTAACGATATCAACTTAAAAATTTCAAAGCTAAAGAGCATTAATACTGATGGTATTAAACCTTTAACACATCCAAATGAAAAACCTATCGTTTTATTTAGAGATGATGTTATAGGTTCTACCTTAGATAAAGAGATAATCATTTCAAATGCTCCAACATCTGAAAACGGATATATAACGATAGAAAAGGTTGTGAAATAATGAAACATAAAGCAAATGTTAAAAAAGCGATTATTTCATTAAAAAATCAGAAAAATAATGCTGTTGCTTTTATCTATGAAGATGCTAAGGACTCTGAAATAGTTGCAACACTAAAGGATCTTTTTGCTACTAAAGATGCTCCAACACAAGCTTCATCAAGATTACTTGAAAATTTTAAACCTGGTTATGATGCAACTATTGTGAAAAAACTTAAAGAGGCTAATGCTTCTATCGTTGCTAAAACACATATGGATGAATTAGCTCTTGGAGGTTCTGGAACTTTCTCAGCTTTTGGACTAATTAAAAATCCCCTTGATCCTTTACGTATAGTTGGGGGGTCATCTTCAGGTTCAGCAGCTACACTTAATGAATACATTAATGTTGCTATTGCTTCAGATACTGGTGATTCAGTAAGACTTCCAGCTTCTTATAATGCTCATGTTGGGTTTAAACCTTCATATGGGGCAGTTTCAAGATACGGAATGTTTGCCTTTGCCTCTTCACTTGATACTGTTGGATGAATGACGCATAACGTTTCTGACTCCATTGAAATAGCAAATATCCTTTATGGAGTTGATGAGTTTGATATGACAACTGTTAAGGTAGAGAAACCAATTGATAAAGTTATTAAACCCAAAAGCATTTCTATTCTTGATATAGATTACTTTAATAATTTTAAAGAATTTAATAATCTTATTAATAAACTTAAAGAAGATGGAATAGTTATTAATAAAGTTAAAATACCATCTAAAATTATCGAAAACATTCCTACTGTATATGATGTTATTTCTTATTCTGAAGCTTCTTCAAACGATTGTAATCTAAATGGTGTTGCCTTTGGTAATAGAGTCAAAGGTGAATCTTGAGAAGAAATAATGATTAATACTCGTTCCAAAGGTTTTGGTCCAATGGTTCAAAGAAGATTCACATTAGGTTCTTATTTCCTTCTAAAAGAAAATCAAAGCGAGATTTTTTTAAAAGCTCAAAAAGTAAGAAGATTAATAAAGAATGAGTTTGAAAAGATATTTGCAATGTCAGACATCCTTATTTATCCATCAGCTACTATAGCTCCTTTAATTTCAGAAGGTAAGAAAGATGATTGATACTCATCATTTTTATCTTATGCGAACTTAATTGGTAATCCTTCAATTTCAATTCCCTTTACTAAAGTAGATGGAATGCCAATAGGCCTTTCTATCGACTCAAAGATGTATAACGATAAGCAATTATTATCAAATGCCTTATATATCGAGAAAAAAATAGGAGGTAAAAATGAGTAATTATAAACCTACAATAGGTATTGAAATTCATCTTGAGCTTAATACCAAAACAAAGATGTTCTCTTGTGCACCTAATATCTTTGGTGGTGAGGCTAATACAAATGTAGCTCCAACTGATATTGCTTATCCTGGCACATTACCCGTTTTAAATAAAGAAGCAGTAATTTCAGGAATTAAATTGGCAAAAGCTCTAAAGATGAAAATTGATGATGAGTTACATTTTGATAGAAAAAACTATTTCTATCCTGATTTACCTAAAGGATTTCAAATAACTCAACAAAGAAGACCTATTGGTTCTAATGGAATTTTAGAGTTAAAAAACTCAAGTGTTACTTTAGAGCGAATTCATTTAGAAGAAGATACTGCTAAATCTTCTCACAACTCTAACATGACTACTCTTGATTACAATAGAGCTGGAGTTCCACTAATTGAAATTGTTACTAACCCAGTTATTACTAGCGCAAAGCAAGCAAGAGAATATGTAGAAATGATTAGAGATATCGCAAGGACTCTTAATATTTCTGATGCTCGTATGGAACAGGGATCGATGAGGGTGGATATTAACATTTCTCTTTCTGAGACTAATACTCTTGGAACTAAAGTTGAAATCAAAAATATGAACTCAACAGCAAATATTGAAAAAGCAATTTCTAATGAAATAGAACTACAAACTCAGGCTTTAGAAAAAAAGGAAGTTATTAAACAAACGACTAAACGTTTTGATGAAGAGACTCAAAGCAATAAAGTAATGCGTTCAAAAAGTGATGCTATCGATTATAAATATTTTGCAGAGCCTAATATTCCAATTATAAAACTCGAAAAAGACTTTATCGAATCTATAAAAATACCAATTCTCCCTCTTCAAAGAAGAGACAATTATCTTGCTTTAGGTATTCAAGACGAGTTTGTTGATAAACTAATGAGCAATCTTTATCAAGCTAATTACTTTGATCTTATCGATGTAAAAGATAAAGTTAAGCTTTCAAAGATATTTTTTGCTGAAGTAGTTTCACTTGCTAATTCAAAAGGAGTAACAGTTAAAGAACTAAATATTAATCCTAATGAACTAGCTAAAGCTATTAATTATTCAATTGAAGGAAAGATATCTTCAAAGCAACTAAAAGAATTAATAACTAATATTATTGACTTTAATAAAACTGATGAGATTATTGAAAAATTTGGGATGAAACAAATATCTTCAGAAAAAGAATTGCTCCCAATAATAGAAAAGGTTATCGATAAGTTAAAAGATCAAATAGAAGCTAATAAAGATAGACCTGAACGAATATCTAAGATTATTCTAGGTAATGTCATGAAAGAAACTGGTGGAAAGGCAAACCCTCAAGTAACAAGTAAGTTAGTTTCTAAAATACTAAAATAGATTATTTCTATTTTTTAGTAGAATTAATATATGGCTAAAAGAAAATTAGAAAAAGGTTATGAGAAAAAGAAAAATAAAAAAGTTAAGAAGCACACTTATGTTTCACATTTATTTTTAGCTAAACCAAAAGAAGTTTCTGCTGTTGAAAGAATAGTAAAATTAATTATTTATATTGCCTTAAGATTAGTTATTAAACCAAGTAAATGAAAATTAGATAAAGAAAAGAACTATAAAGTAATCGATCACGTTTATAAAAGAATAATGTCTGCTGACTTTATTTATATTCCTTCATCTTTAGCTTTTCATTTTATTATGGCATTTGTTCCAATGCTTATGATAATCGTTGGAATTACATCATTAATAGATCCTCTTGGGGCTAATGATAGTTTTGGCCATATCTTAAGAGAAGGGGTTAGTGAGACTTTAGGTAGATTTATTCCTGGTGTTAACGATGTAATTAAACAATTAAGCGCAACTGTTACTGATGTATCAAATAAAGGAACAACTGGATTTATGAATATTCACGTTGGAGGACTTATTGCACTATTCTTTACATTTTTACTAGCAGCATGAATTTCAGCCTCAGGATTTGCTAAGTTAGTTTTTACTCAATCATATATTTTTAAGCATAAATATATTGGTGGATATTGAATGAATAAGATTAAAGGAATATTTATGACTATTGCCTTTGCTACAGGAATAATAATGGTGCTAAGTATTAACATTCTTACTCTTTATTACATTAAAAAGGATCCTAACTTATCAGAATTAGGTAAAACATCTCTTAATTATTTCTTTCTAGTCGTAACTCTTTTCATCGGAACTTTTATTGGAATAATAGTTCTATTTAGATTTTCACCAAGATTTAAAATTAAAGTTAGAAATATACTTCCTGGTTCACTTGTTGTTACTATTCCTACAGTAGGCTTTCTTGCTTTATTCGGAACCATTTCATCTATTTGGAACTATGAAACATATGGTACAGTTGGTTTAATTATGTACATTGGTATGTCCTCATTAATATTTTCATATTTCTTATTTGTTGGTATCGCTACTAACGATGCATATTACAAAACATTTGTTGCTGATAAAATGCAAACAAAATGGACTGTTTCTAAAAAATAATTACTAAGTTTAATTTTATTTATAGGTGGTAAAATTATTATATGTCTTATAAAGCACTTTACAGAACATATAGACCAGAAACATTTAATGATGTAGTAGGGCAAGATCATATCGTAATAACTTTAAAAAATATTATTAAGAATAATAAGATTGCTCATGCCTATCTTTTTACTGGACCAAGAGGTACTGGTAAAACATCGGTTGCTCATGTTTTTGCTAGAGAAGTAAATAGAACTGCTTCTGGATTTATTCCAGAAACTAATTTAGATATTATAGAGATCGATGCAGCCTCAAATAATGGTGTTGCTGAAATAAGAAGAATTATCGATGGAACTAGATACGCCCCTACAAATACTAAATATAAAATTTATATTATTGATGAGGTTCATATGCTTTCTAAAGGAGCTTTTAATGCTTTATTAAAAACTCTTGAAGAGCCTCCTGAACATGTAATATTTATTTTGGCTACTACTGAACCCCA
This sequence comes from uncultured Mycoplasmataceae bacterium, assembly GCA_964439655.1. Lineage (GTDB taxonomy): Bacteria > Bacillota_I > Bacilli_A > Mycoplasmatales > Metamycoplasmataceae > CAYTOW01. The sequence goes on along the minus strand of CAYTOW010000002.1, from coordinate 18,353 downwards.
TAAAATACCAGTTACTATTTTATCAAGAACACAAAGATTTAATTTTAGACGTATATCGTCTAAGGAAATTACTAAACAATTAATTAATATCTTAGACAAAGAAGAAATTACTTATAAAGAAGAAGCTATTAAAACTATTGCAAAACTTTCAAATGGTGGTATGCGTGATGCTTTAACTATTGCCGACCAAACCTCAGCCTACTCTGGTGGTTCAGTTACAATTATGGCTCTTTCACAAGTTTTAGGAATAGTTTCTATTACCAAACAAATTAATTTAATTAATAATATTTATAAAAATAATTCTAAAGAGGTACTAAAAACTATTTCTGAAGTTGTTGAAAATGGAGCTGATATACTTAGACTAACTTCAACGATGCTTACGATATTAAAAGATTTCATAGTCTTTAAGAAAACTGCAGATGAAAATTTACTTGAGCTTTTAACACTTCAGGATATAGAACAATTAAATGTATCGATTAAGTTTGCATATAAAGCAACTGAAGAACTAATTAATTTAATAGGAATTCTTCGCTTATCTCAAATGCCAAGACAATCATTTGAACTTGCAATACTTAAATTGACTGATAATAAAAATGAAATGCTTCAGACAAATAATGAAGATGAAAAAGTAGATTTATTAAATAATACTTCAGAAATATTAAATGAGGGAGATGATAAAGAAACTGAAACCAATAATCTGAAAGATGACAATAAAGTAGTTGAAGAAAAAAGTGGTGAAGACAAAGAAGAAGAACAGGTTAGAAAGCAACAAGAAGATACTAAGGATAAGAAGAAAAAATCTTCTAAGAAAATAGAAAAAGATCCTAATACTGTCTCAACTTATGAACTTCAAGATTTCTATGATGGGATAATGGAAGAAAAGCAACGCTTAGATGAGGCTGAAGGAGTATCAGAAGACATACTATCTTCTCAAGAATTTGAGTTAAACTCAGTATCTAAAAAAGAACTTGAAACCAAGGCAACATCAGAAATTGATTTGGATGAAATGTTTAAACCTATTGATAATGAGGATGATGATATAAAATCATCAGAGTCACTAAGAACTACTGAGATAATAAACTTACTTCAACATGCTGATCGACCATCCCTAGATATTGCAAAAACTAAACTTATCGAGGTTATGGCTTATGCCTCAGATCCTAAATACGGAACGATAGTAACTGCAATAGATAAAATGAAACCAGTAGCTGCTGGCAAAAAAGTACTTTTATTTGCTTCAGAAGATAATAATGCAATTTCAATATTTAATAAAAAAAGAAAGTCTCATGAAATGGCTGATTTATTAAAAACTATATTTGGTAAAAGCAAGGAAGTATATGCTCTTACAAAAGAAAGATATTTTGAAGTAATTAATAATTTTAAAACTTTATCGGCAAATGGTGATTTGCCAGAAAAATATAAAGTGAAACCACCAAAGCCTTCACCTAAGGCAAAAGATGAAGAAAAGGATTACGCTACAACGTTATTCGGAGAGTTATTTAAGGAGGAATAAGATGAATATAAATGCAATGATGCAACAAGCTAAAAAGATGCAAGCTGAACTCGAAAAAAAGAAAGCCGAGTTAAGTAAAAAAGAATTTACTGTTGAAAAACAAGGTATTACTGTTGTTATGATGGGTGATAGAAAATTAAAATCTGTCACTATCAATGAGATTTTAATTGATCCTGAAGATAAAGACATTCTTGAAGACTTAACTGTAATTGCTGTTAATGAAGCTATTGATCTAGTAAATGAGGCTGAAGATGAAATTCAATCATCATCAGTGCCAAATGGAATGCCATTCTAATGAAACCTAATTCATTAATTCAATTAACTAATCAGTTTAATTCACTACCAGGAATTTCTAAAAAAGTGGCAGAAAGAATAGCTTATTACATAATTCAAGAACCAGAAGTTGGCAGTTGAATTTCTGAAGCAATAGCTGATGTTAATTCAAAAATCAATCGTTGTACTTTATGCAATAATATTACAGAACAAGAGATCTGTGATATTTGTCAAGATAAAAGTAGAAATAAAACTTTAATCGTTGTTGAAAGCCCATTAGATGTTTTTAAATTTGAAAGTGCTAGTCCTTTAAAAGCTCATTATCATGTCCTTGGCGGGCTTATAAATGTTTCTAAAGATGTTGAAATTCACGATTTGTTTATCGATACTATTAAAAAGCGGAGTGAAGATTACAAAGAAATTATTCTTGCTCTTTCTCCAACACTTGAAGGAATAGTTACTGCAAACTATATTAAAAGTATGTTATCAGATAAAAAAGTAACACAACTTGCTCAAGGTATTCCATTAGGTGCTGCAATGGAGTATGTTGATGAGCTAACACTTAAGGCAGCTCTTGAAAATAGAAAGAAAGGAAATAAGTAATGTTTGTAACTTTTGAAGGTCCAGATGGCGCAGGTAAATCTACTGTTTTAGAGATGATTATCAAATTTTTAGATAAGCAAAATATCAGATACTTTTTAACAAAAGAACCTGGTGCAGAAAATAATATTGTAGCTAGAAAAATTAGAAAAATATTACTTGACACAGAAAATGAAATGTCAGATATGACTGAAGCCTTACTTTATACAGCTGATAGACGATTAAATCTAGAAACTAATATATGACCTAATTTAGAAAAAGGAATTTTAGTTCTTGGTGATAGATATTTTGATTCAACCTTTGCATATCAAGGAGCAGGACGTGGTCTTGGTATTAAAGATATGGTTCAGCTTCAAGAAGTAGCAACAAAAAAAACTTATCCTGATATAACCTTCTTCTTTGATCTTCCGCCAGAAAAAGCTGAAAAACGTTTAGCTAATAGAGATAAATTAAAGAAACATGATAGATTAGAACTTGCAGGAAAAGAATTTCACAGAAAAGTTTATGAGGGTTATAAAGAAGTAATTGCTAAAGATACTAGAAATAGATTTAGGATAATCGATTCATCAAAATCTATCGATGAAGTATTTGATCAAGTTAAAAAGGTATTTATTAAAGAGATATTAAATAAAAATTAGATGTTTGTTTTATTGCATCTAATTTTTTTATTCTTTTAAGGATTCATTTATTAGTATTTCATATAATTTCTTGCACTCGTCATAACTAGTATCGATACTATACATTTTTATAGCATCATCAAAATTATTTTTTATCTTAATTAAAGGCACACCCTTATTTTCTGTTATTTTATTTTTAGCCTCATCAATAGTTAAAGAACTTCTTTGATTTTTTCATTTTCTAAACAATCACTTTCTAAATTTATTAAAATCTATTTCACTACATCAAAGTAATTTTAAATCTATAAGATCTTTAGTTCTAGTGCTATCTTTTGGTTTAGAAATTATAGATTGAAATTTCTCTGCTAAAAGCATCTCTCTTGAAAAAACGATACAACTAGCATTTTTTAAATATTTAAGCCTTCGCTTAGTAATATTAAATTCAGATATTATCTCTTTTAATTTTTCCTTTGGATAAACAGTATTAAATGAAATAGGTATTTCGATATCTTCTAATTCTTTTTTAAGAACTCCTCCTCTACTTATCGGTATTAAGACGCATTTAATTATTTGTGACTTTCTAGAATAATCAATTTCCTCCTTGACTTTAAAATAAATATCTTTATCTCTCTCGGTTAAATAATTAATAATTTCTTTAATAGATTCATTATCAGTATGAGCATCTATATCGATAGTTGTTCTTTTAATATTAGTATATAACTCTACTGATGATCCACCTTTTATTAAACTTACTGGTACATCTTCTCTTGAAACTAGAGCCATAAGATATTCTCTAACAATACTTTTATGGTCATCATTACTTTTAAGCACTTCTTTAATATTCAATAAATGTGAAGCAAGATATATCTCAATCCTATTTTTATCTAAACCTTTTCTATTATTTTTTAATAACTCATAGTATTCTCTCACCTTTTCTGGAATGATAATATTTTCTAGGTTTTTAATAGCTTCATTTTTAATTGTTGACTCTAAAGGAAATTTATCTAGTTCAATAAAAAGTCTTTCGGGCTCATAATAAAAGTTATTATCAATCTCTTTATATCCAATATAAAAAGTTTCCTTCTTTTGAAGTGTTACATTGTATTTTTGGTTATATTTAGTAGTGTTAGTTCCAAAAGGCATTTCCACATGATCCTTAGTTGGAGAATATGAAATAATATTTTGCCTATATAACGCACTAACACCTGTGAATATTTTATTAATTTCCTGTTTACCCATAATAACATTATATATGAAAAGTATATTACTTAGTACTTCTTATCTCTATATTATATATAATATAGAGATAAGAAGTACTAAGTAATATGGAGTAATTAGGATATTATTGACCTTTTTAATTTGTTTTCATTTATTCAATCTAATACTTAATTATGGAAATAGGAATTAAAAGGCTTTATTGATAAAATAAACATATGATTAATTTTAAGAAAAGAAATAAATTAATTGATTCTGAAAAGGAGATTAAGTCTGTACCCTTTAAAGATCGTTATATTAGGAATCTTAAGAATCCACTTTTAAGTATTGGTACAGTGGTGCTAATAGTTTTGTTTGTTGTTCAATATCTTTCTTTTGACCTATCGAGCTCTAATACTTTTAGAACTTTAGAAATACTAGATTCATCGTTAACATTTTTTGACCTGTTACTTCTTATAGTTATTTCCTCTAAAAGAAACACTATGGTTTGATTAGGATATTCAATTTTAGCTAAAGTATTTTCGATGGCTTTTGGAGTTCTTGGTCACGATACTGCTATTGCATATTATAATTCACTCGATCCTACTATAATTCAAATATTTCAAGTTGTTGGTTATTTAGTTTCTTTTTCTACAATTATGCTAGGAATTATCTTAGTGCCCTTTTTATTTCTTTCACTAATTTTTAATGCGACAGACTATTTCATTTACTATAAATGTTCTAAAAATTATGAAAAGAATAAAAAGAAGTTATCCTCTTGATCGGTAATCTGAACTATTATCGAAGTAGCTATTTTCTGAGGAATATATAAGTACTTAGTTTATAAATTTTATTTATCTACCTCTTCAGATGTTTTTGAAATTATTATTGCAAAATTAAAATCTAAAGATATTTTAAGAAGAATATTTGTTATTATAAAACCTCTTCTAGCTTTTGCTTTTATGCCTTTATTATTCATTGTTAACACATATAAAAAAGGAGATATTTTTTATGGAAAAACATTCCAAATTTATGCAGCAATTCAGATAACCTTTTTAGCTCAATATATAACTTTAATTGATAATAATGAGCAAATGTATATTCCAAAAATTATGATATCAGTCCTAGTAGTTAAGTTATTATTAATTCTTAAACTTGGATTTAAAACTATTAAGTTAAATTATAAGGAATATAAAAAAAGTACTCCTATCCCTTATATCTTTTCAGTTGATAAAAAATATAATGAGTTTTTCAAAAGTATGTATTTACACAACGAGAAAAAGAAGAACAAAACATTGTTAAAAATGTAACAAAATTTTAATTAGAAAATTAAATCTAAATTATAATTAACTTTATATAAGGAAAGGAAATAAAATGCAAATAACTAAAAATAAAGAAAATTCAAAACTAAAGTTTAGTTCATATTTTAAAAATAAAAATTTTATAAATGCAATAGTTACTTCAAATATTAATTACAAGCCAAGAAAAGAATTTAAAAAGAAATTTAAATTATTCCTTTTCTTATATGCTGCTCTTATTACTATAGTAACTATTGTCTCTTTTTCTACACAATTCTCATCTCAAGGCACAAACTCTTCAATTTTATCTAAGGTAGCATTAACACTTTTAGAAGGAATTGTAGTTTCAGTATTGATTTTTGATTTAGTTTTAAGATGATATACAGCAGATGTTAGGATGAAAAAAGGAAAAGCATCTTTTCTTCTATTTCCATTTACAATCGTTGGGATGATCTTAATATTTTCACTAGTACCTTCTTTTTATCTAATAAACTTATGAGTAAGTCACCCTATACCAGTAATTAAAACTATTGGTGGAATGGAATTTTTACGTCTTTTCCGTGTTATTTTACTTGTTAATTTAATTCCAGGTGTTCAAATATTTTCAAAAGTTTTATATAAAGAGCGTTCAATTCTATATGTTATATTCTTCTTAGCTATTGCCTCAATTATTTTATTTGCTTTAATGATGCTTAGTTTTGAAGCGAATATTGATGCAAATGGTATACGTCCAGGGAAACCGGGTTATGATGAATCAACTGTACATTTTAAAACTTTTTGGGATGCATTATATTACTCGACAATAACGTTGACCACAATAGGTTTTGGTGACAAGACCCCACATACTCAGATTGGCAAGATAATAACCATAGTAATGTCTATTGCTGGAATCGTAGTTCTTGCTATGCCTGCCGGTATTATTGCCGGAGGTTTTAGTGCTGAAATAAAAGAGTCTAGACGAATAAAGACGCTAGAACAAGAGCAGATAAGATTATTAAAAGCTGAGCATCGAAATACAACTGCTAAGTTAAAAACAAAGTTAAACAAACTTATAGATGAAAATGATAAAACAAAGACTCAAAAAAAATTAAAAACTAAATCACCAAAGTTAAAATCAAATACAAATAATAATAAAAATACAAAAAAATAAATTTTAAAGTTCTCAATTGAGAATTTTATTTTTAAAATTGTTAGTAAATTACTTTTATTTTTTATAATGTATTTATGAAATTTGAAATAATAAAAAAAGAAAATCCTGTTCTTTTTAAAATAATTGAAAACTCACTTAAAAATTCTAAAGTTTCTCATTCATATTTATTAACTTCAGATAAATATCAAAATATAGATAATGAAGCTCTTTTTATAATAGGTTCAATTATTTCTGGCGATGTTAATAATCCAGTAGATCCTAGAAAATATTCTGATTATCATTTTATTGATGGGTCGTATGGATTAAAAAAAGATGATGTAGTCAATGCAATTCAAGAATTATCAAGAAGTGCATTAGATGATAGAGGATATAAATTTCTTCATATTAAAAATATTGAAAATGCTTTTGGTGACAGCGCTACAAACTCGATATTAAAATTTATTGAAGAGCCACCAAAAAATACATATATTATTATGAGTTCAAACAACTCTCAAAAAGTTTTAAGTACAATTAAGTCAAGATCACAACGCATTAAAATTTATCCAACAGATATAAAAGTTTTAAATATGGATATAAAAAAACAAGGCATCTCTTCTTTAGACTCTTTAGTTATTGCTCACCTAATATGTTCAATAGATGAGCTTAATTCTTTTGATTTAGGCTTATATAAAACTTTATCAGAAAAAGTTACCTCAGCATTTAAAAAAGCTTTAGAAAATAAAGAATATTTATCTTTAACACTAAAGAAAATAGTTACTAAGAGTAATTATCTTTTACTTTTTAGACTAATGACTATTTACATAAATGATATTTGAAGAGCTAAAGAAAATATTGAAATAGCCTTTAAGGCTTCAGAAGAGACATTAAAAAAATATGCATTAACTAACTTTGACATTACTAATGCATTAATTGCAATAAATACTTTCTTTAAAAGAGTTGAGCAAAATGTTAATTTTCAATTAGCATTATCCTCTCTTTTTGTTGAGATAGGAAAATCATATGAGTAAGTTATTTATAGTTGGAACACCAATAGGTAATATGAAGGATATAACTCTACGAGCTCTTGAGACTTTGAAAATAGTAGATGTAATTGCATGTGAAGATACTAGAGTAACTCAAAAACTGCTTAAGTATTATGAGATTAAGGACAAGAGATTAATTGCTTATCACGATAAAAATGAAAGCTCTTCAGCAAAAGGAATTATCGATTTAATTAATTCAGGCAAGGATGTTGCTGTTGTCTCCGATGCTGGGATGCCTGTTATTAACGATCCAGGTTTTGAAGTAATTCGCCTAGCTATTAAAGAAGAAATTAAAATAGAAATTATTCCTGGAGTCTCTTCAATAACTACTGTAGCTACGATGTCTAATTTAGATTCGCATTTTAAATTTCTAGGATTTTTAAAACCAAAACAAGGACAACGAATAAATCAGCTTAAAGCCCTTACTAAAGGTTCATACATATATTTAGCCTCACCACATAGATTAATTAATGAACTTAATGACATTCTCAATGTTATTGGTGATGTTAAAATTTATATTGGAAGAGAACTAACAAAGAAATTTGAAACACATTATCGTGGTCATGTTTCTGAAGTTATAAATAAAGTAAAAGACGAAGTAAAAGGGGAATTTACAATTTGTTTTGAAATTCCAAAGAAAGCTAAGGTGAATAAATATGCTAAATAACGATGATTATAAAATAGGAACTATCGTTACTTTAAGAAAACCACATCCTTCAGGAACTATAGAATGAAAAGTAGTTAGACTTGGAGCAGATATAAAAATTGCATCAACGATAAAACCATCGTTATTTTTAATGTTTACTCGTCGTGAGTTTAACAAAAAAGTTTTGAAAGTAATTTCTAAATAATTTATAATATTAAAGCACTTATTAATGGCGAGTGTGGTGAAGTGGTTAACACATCGGTTTGTGGTACCGACATTCGCGGGTTCGATTCCCGTCACTCGCCCCATTTTTTTTATGCCAATTTGGTAAAATAATTCTATGATAGATAATGAAAAGAACTCATATAAAACGATCGAACTCCAAAGAGAAAAAAATAAAAAGAAGATTAATGTTAAGAAATTAGTATTAAATATTTTACTTATTTCAGTTTCACTAATGGCAGTAGTGGGAATTGTATTATTAATTGCTTTTGCGAAAGGAAATTTATAATGGCACTTAAAGCAGGTATTGTAGGACTACCAAATGTAGGAAAATCAACTCTTTTTAATGCTATAACTAACTCCCAAGTAGAAGCTGCTAATTATCCATTTGCCACTATCGAACCCAACGTTGGTATCGTTGAACTTAGCGATGAAAGAATAGAGTATCTTATAAGTGTAACTAAACCTGAAAAATCTATTCGTGCAACGTTTGAATTTACTGACATTGCCGGTTTAGTCCAGGGAGCTTCTAAAGGTGAAGGTCTTGGAAATAAGTTTTTAGCTAACATTAGAGAAACAGATGCTATCGTTCATGTAGTTAGATGTTTTGAACTCGAAGATATAACACATGTCTCTGGAAAGGTCTCTCCAGCTGAGGACATGGCTATTATCAATATGGAGCTCTTAATAGCTGATATGCAAAGTGTTGAAAACATTCTAAAAAGAGTTGAGAAAAAAGCTATTGCTACGGGTGAAAAAGCCTTAGTTGCTGAAATGAATCTTGCCCTGAAACTAAAAGAGGCTTTTGAAAAAGAAATGCCAGCTAGAAATCTTGACTTTAATGAAGAAGAGCTTATTTTATTAAAGGGGTATCAACTTTTAACTTTAAAGCCAATGCTTTATGTTGGAAACGTTTCAGAAGAGTATGCTGCTAATCCAGAAAAATCAGATCTTTATAATCAAATGGTGAAGGTTGCTAAAGAAGAAGGAAATGGGTTTTTAGGAATATCTGCAAAGATAGAGGGAGAGATTTCTGAGCTTCCAACTGAAGATAGAAAGATGTTTCTTGATGATCTTGGTTTAAAACAAACAGGTCTAGAAAAACTAACAAGAAAAACTTTTGATCTTTTAGGACTAGCAACATACTTTACAGTAGGAGTTAAAGAAGTTAGAGCATGAGTATTTAAAAAAGGTTATACCGCTCCTCAATGTGCTGGAATAATACATTCAGATTTTGAAAAAGGTTTTATTAGAGCTGAAGTAATTTCTTATCAGGACTTTAAAGATTGTGGTGGAGAAAAGCAAGCTAAAGAAGCTGGTAAAGCTAGACTTGAGGGTAAAAATTATATAATGCAAGACGGTGATATTTGTCATTTTAGATTTAATAACTAAATATTTTTATTTTGTATATTTGAATATAAATATATAATATTACTATAAAAATAATTAGCAATTTGGAGGAACAATGGTATTAATGACTAAGAAAATATTAATAGCAGTAGGATCGATAGTAGGTGTTACTATCCCTACTGCCTTAGCAATTACATACACAAAAGATGCTTCAGGTTCTTCAAATGAAAAAAATAAAGAAATAGATAAATTATTAGAGGGATATTTACCCAAAATAGTTGCAACTAATAATGCCAAAAGTAAAACTGCTTTTGAATTAACTGCTAGAGATTTCTCAATTAAAGAAATTGATAAAATCGAAAATAAAAATGTGCATTTTGAAATTATAAAAGTTGAAGCTTTTGGTCGTTCTCAATCAAAAAATACTAATGAAGATTCTTCTGATGAAGTAGATGGCACAAAAGCAATAATTACTATTAAGGCAAGCCTAAATGAAGAAAACAAAAAAATATATACTATTAAGATGAAAGGTTTTAAGACACCAAAACAAGCTTGAAATATTTATGTAAGTAATCATCAAAATTGACCTTCTAATTTTAAGGGATGTCTAGATAAGATTACATGAACACCAAATAGTAAAGTAGAAGGAAGTATTTCTAACTATGCATTTCAAGGTCTAACTATTCCAAGTGATTTTAAAATTCCTTATGGAATAACTTCAATTGGAGATGGTGCATTTAAAGGAGCAACTATTCAATCTGATTTTCACATTCCATCATCAGTAACTAGTATTCATAAAGAAGCATTTGCTAATATAACTCTAGGAAATTATCAATTTACTATTCCTGATAGAGTAACAACGATAGAAGAAGGGGCTTTTAGTGGAATTAAATCACTTCCTGAAAGTTTTAAATGACCATCAGAAACATCTACTATACTATCAAACGTTTTTAAGGGTACAACATTACCACATAATTTTGTCATTCCTGATACTGTAAAAATTATTAAAACTGGCGCTTTTGAAGGAGCAACATTTTTTACAGATATTCAGACTTTTATTGTAGCTGGTAATCATAATGGTGTTACGATTGAGAGGTATGCCTTTAAAGGTACTCAATATCTTAAGCAAGTTGAACAATAAAATTAAATCAAATTAATGATAAATTATTCCTAAAAAGGATATATCATTAATATATATAAATAATATTCGATGATAAGGGTTGTGCTTCCTTTGAGAATAATGGTCTTCCGCCATAAGGAATGAGAGACTTTTTAAGGGTGGTACGTTAGTCCCTTAAGGAGTCTTTTTACATTAAGGAGTTAAAATGGAAAAGCTATCAACAAATGAAATAAGACGAAAATGATTAAAATTTTTTGAGTCTAAAAATCATAAAATAATAAAATCAAGATCATTAGTTCCAAACAATGATCCATCTTTACTTTGGATTAATTCAGGAGTTGCAACACTTAAGCCTTATTTTTCTGGAGAGAAGATTCCACCCTCACCAAGACTTGTAAATTCTCAATTATCTTTAAGAACTAATGATATTGAAAATGTAGGTATTACTTCAAGGCATCACACTTTATTTGAAATGCTTGGTAATTTTTCTATTGGAGATTACTTTAAAGAAGAGGCTTTAGAATATGCGTTTGAGTTTGTTTTTGATGTTCTTAAGTTTGATAAAGAAAAAGTTTATATAACTTATTATGAAAAAGATAAAGTAACTTACGATAAATGAGTTTCCTTAGGAATCAATCCATCACACCTTATTAAAGGAACTAAAGAAAGTAACTTTTGAGATGTAGGTAAAGGTCCTTGTGGTCCAGACACTGAATTGTTTTACGATAGAGGAGATAAGTATTCAGATTTAGATCCTATAAAGGCAATTAGTGAAGATATTGAAAACGATAGATATATCGAATTTTGAAATATAGTTTTTTCTCAACTAAATAATGATGGCAATGGAAACTATGAAGAGTTAAAACAAAAAAATATCGATACTGGTGCTGGTCTTGAAAGAATAGCTTCGATAATGCAAGAGACTGATACAAATTATGAAACGGATAATTTTGCAGAAATTATTGAATCTATTAATGGAGAAAACATCATTTCAAAAAGAATTATTGCCGATCATATGAGAGCTGCTACTTTTACGATAAACAATGGAATTGAGCCTTCAAACGTAGGTAGAGGATACATCGTTAGAAGATTAATACGAAGAGCTGCCTTTAAGGCATATTTAATGGATAAAGAAAATATCTTAAAAGTTATCGATGTGGTTGATATTATCAAGAAACAATTTATTGGTTTTATCGATATAGATGAAGAAAGAGTTAAAGAAATTATTAAAAAAGAAATACTTTCTTTTGAAAAAAATATTCAATCAGGATTAGATACGATAAATAAAATGATTGAAAAGAATGAAAAATTTACTGATAAAGTTGTCTTTAAACTTTTTGAAACATATGGTTATCCTATGGAACTTACACAAGATACTTTAGCTAGAAAGGGCATAGAAATCGATCTATCTAATATGGATAAATTAAGAGAAGAGCATGCTGCTAAATCTAAAGGTAAAACAAAAGCTGGGATGAAGTCTCAAATTAAATCAACACAAAGAGTTACTGACCTTTGTTCTAAATTTGTTGGTTATGATAAGTTAGAGACTAAATCAGAAGTAATTCATTCAATAGAGGAAAAAGGAAAATGATATACGCTAGTTAAACAAACACCTTTTTATGCAACTTCAGGTGGTCAAGCAGCTGATCAAGGAAAGATAAATTCTGTTGTAGTTAGAGATGTCTTCAAAGATAAATATGGAAATCATTGACACATCACTGATGAAAAACTTAGTGGAGTTGTAACCCTTAGTGTAGATAAAAAAGTACGTGAGCAAGCTGAAAACAATCATTCAGCAACACATTTATTATTTAGCACTTTAAGAAAAATATATGGTCCTTCAATAAAACAACTTGGTTCCGATAATAACTTCAATCGATTAAGGTTAGATTTTCCTCTTGATCATAGACCTTCTGAAAGTGAAATTGAAGATATTGAATCTACTATGAAAGAGTTAATTAACTCTGAAATAGAAAGAAAATATATTAATACTACTTTTGATGCTGCTGAAGAAATGGGGGCTATTGCTCTTGAGAATGAAGATTATGGGTATACAGTAAGAGTTGTTAAGTTTGGAGATATGATCGAACTTTGTGGTGGGACTCATGCCGCTAACACAAAACAGATACAGGATTTTGTTATTACTAAAGTTGAGTCAATAGGTTCAGGAGTTTATCGAATTAAAGCCTTAACAGGAATAGCTGCTAGAAAATATAAAGATGAGGAACTATCTTTATGAAAATCTAATTACGATGTAATAAAAGAAAAACTTAAAGAGAAGAACTATTGAAACTTTAAAAACCCTAGTACTGTTAGAGAATATAAATCAGAAGTAGAAAGGCTAAGAAAGGAATATCACAAAGTTTCAAAAACCAAACGTGATGTTGTTGATGTTAATATCTCCTTTGAAGATTACAAAGGGCTAAAGGCTCATATTAACCTTAACTATGAAGGCAATAACATTAAAGCTGCTGCTGCAACTCTGAGAGATGCCAATAAAGATGCTGTAATAATCCTTGGTCAAATTAAAGGAGAAAAACATCTTATCGTTGTTGCCTCTTCATCTCAAGATTCTATTTTAATACTTAAGAGCATTTTAGAGCCTTTTGGTGGTAGAGGTGGTGGAGCTCCTAAACTTGCTATGGGCGCAGCTCCCGAAATAATAAGAACACTATAGTTTCTATCGTGTATAATATATAAGTAAAAAGTGAGTAAAACTCATTTTTTATTTCGAAAGGAATTATATGGCAAGTAAGAAAGTAGCTTTAGCATGTTCTGAATGTAAATGTAAAAATTATCATGTTCATAAATCATCTGAAGAAAGACTTGTTATTAAGAAATTCTGTAGAAAGTGCGGAAGGCACACTGAACATAAGGAAGAGAAATAATGCAGAAAATAAAGAAATTTTTTAAAGAATTAAAAAGAGTTAGATGAGCCTCAGGTAAAGATGGATGAAAAACACTTTGAACCTCATCATTATTTATTGCTATAGCAGCTTTAATACTTTTTGGGCTTGCGATATTATTTACTTCTCTTTGAGCTGCAGGAGGAATAGGAATTTAATATGGAAAATACAAAGAACGAAAAGATAAATAAAAATATGAAGTGATATATGATCACAACTATATCAGGAAGAGAAGAACAAGTTATTGAGTCTCTTAAGAATAGACAAGTTTCTGAAAACATGGAGCAGTTGTTTGAGGCATTTGAAGTAATGATGGTTCCACATATAACACCTAGGGAAATGGAAAAGAAATTAGCTGGTGAAAATTATAAAACTAGAAGAAAGAATCTTTTTCCTGGTTATATATTTATTAAGATGGACATGACTAACGAAGCATGATTTATCGTTCGTAATACTCAGTATGTTACTGGACTAGTTGGTTCCTCTGGGCAAAGAGCTAAACCTACACCAATTTCAGAACTTAAAATGAAAAAAATGAAAGATAAAGTTAAAGAAATTCATAAGAACTTCGAAGCAGGTAAAATTGCTTCTCCATTTAAACAAGGTGTAATTGTTGAAGTAATTGATGGACCAACTAAAGGACAAATAGGACCTGTTCTAGAAAACAACGATGATCGTGGTGTTGCCCTTGTTGAGTTAATTCTTTTTGAAAGAAAAACTCCAACAGAGATTCCTCATAAACATCTTAAATTAAGAAAATAGAATTTATTTCTATTTTTATTTTATGAAAAAAATTTCTCTTCTCTTATTCTTAGTTATAATTCAAATATGAATATAGGCATTTTTGGAGGATCATTTAATCCAATTCACAAAGGACATCTAGCTATAGCTAAAGAAGCAATTAAGGAACTTAATTTAGATAAGTTATTTTTTGTTCCAAATTTTAAGAGTCCATTCAAAACATCTATTAAATATGCTGACCCAGAACATAGAGTAGCGATGATCGATTTAGTTAAACCAAATAAGAGTGAAGTATCTAAATTTGAAATTAATAGAAAAGGTGTTTCTTATACTTTTGAAACTGTTGATTATTTTAAGCAGAAGTTTCCAAATGATAATTTATATTTAATTATTGGGAGTGATAATTTATACAAACTACATAAATGAAAGAATATTAATGATATAGTCTCAAAAGTTAAGATTGCTGTTTTTAGAAGAGAGGGAGATTTTTCTAAGATTAACGTTAAAAAATACGATGCAATACTTTTTAAAAATGATTTATATAAATATTCTTCAACTGATTTTAAGAAAGGTCTTTTAGATAATGTTGAGAAAAAAGTAAGAGAGTATATTTCTAAAAATTATCTTTATCTAAATGAATTAATTATGAACAACCTCTCAGTTAAAAGATATAAGCATAGTGTTGCGGTTGCAGTAGTAGCTGCTAAATATGCAAAAGAACTTTCTTTAGACCCAAAGGCCGCTTGAGTTTCAGGAATGCTTCACGACATCTTTAAGGAAAAATCAAATCAGGAATTAATTGAATTTATTAAAAGATATCAAGAAGTTGATGTTAAGCCATATAACTATCACTCATTAGCTGGAGCTCTTTGAGCAAAAGAAGTTTATGGAATAAAAAATCAAGATATTATCGAAGGAATTAAACGGCATACCTCCTTAAGAGAAGATGCAACTGACTTTGAGAGAGTTATATATGCTGCTGATAAGTTAGCTGACGGAAGACGATGAGAAGGAATTCAAAAAGTTAGAGAAGCAATTTTAAAAGATTTTAATAAAGGTTTTAAACTTCTCATTAAACATATGATTACCTTTTTTGAGGATAATAAAATAAAATTAGATGAAGATACTATTAAAGGTTTTGAAAGGTGGAAATAATGATTGGAATTTTAATAGCAGATATAAATGAATTAAAAAATATTGAATATGATAGTAAACACAAAATTGGTAAATATGAACTACTTCAAAAAGGAGATAAGGTATTTATGCATACTGGAATAGGTATTGCTAATGCAGCTGCTGCAACTCAAAAGTTAATTGACTATGGCGTTACAGAGCTATGAAACTATGGTGCTGTTGGAGCTTATAAAGATCACGAGGTATATGAGATAGTTATTCCTGAGAAGATTCTTTATCACGACGTTCACACTCCTTGATACAAAAGAGGACAGACTCCAGGAGAAAAGGAATATTATACTAATGCCCTAAAAGGAGTAGGAGTCCTTGCTTCAGGTTCTTCATTTGTTGCTGATGAAGAGTACATGCGAAAAGCTAAAGAAGAACTTGGAGCTACTATCTTTGATATGGAAACGGCAGCCATTGCACAAATAGCTGATAAAAATAATATTCCATTGAAGGTAGTAAAAGTAGTTTCAGATGTTATCGGTAAAGAAACTAAGGAACTTGAAGATATTAATAAGAGAATCGAAAATGCAGGTAAACTTGCTCTTAATGAAATACTTAAACTTAGCTAATTTTAATAAAAAGTAAATAGGATTAAATAATTGCAACTTTAATTTTTTCAAGAAATTAAATTACTTTAAAATAATTTTTTGTATAATTAATAAGCAATTATTACCATATTGGAGAAGTAGCTCAGCTTGGTAGAGCACTGCGTTTGGGACGCAGTGGTCGCAGGTTCGAATCCTGTCTTCTTCACCATGGGGGGGTAGCTCACCTGGCTAGAGCGCCTGCCTTGCACGCAGGAGGTAGAGGGTTCGACTCCCTTCCTCTCCACCAATGATTGTATAATCACCTTAGATCCTTAAAAGGATCTTTTTTATTTCTATTAAAAAAAATGAACATTATGGTTCATAACTTTACTTTAGACCTATTTTAGATTTAACTTTTTCAAGTGTCTCATTTGCTACTTTATTAGCTTTAAGGGCTCCTTCTTTAGCAACATCATCAATTATAGATAAAGCCTCCTTATATCTTTTTTGAATATTTCTAAGAAAGATTACTACCTCATCTGCTACAGCTTTTTTAAATGTTCCGTAGTTCTCATCCTTAAATTCTTTTTCTGCCTCTTTAATATCTATTTCTTTAAGAGCAGAGTAAATAGTTAAAAGATTCTTTATTCCTGGTTTATCATCTGAAAGATAAATTTTTCCTTCAGAATCAGTAACTGCCTTCATAATTTTTTTTCTAGCAACTTCTGGTTCATCTAAGAGAAAGATAGAAGCTTTTTCTGAAAGATCGCTTTTAGACATCTTCTTACTTGGATCTTGAAGTGACATAATCTTTGCTCCAACTTTAGGTTCAAAAGGTTCAGGAATTTTAAAAGTTTGACCAAATTCATTATTAAATCGCTCTGCAATGTTACGAGTAAGTTCTATATGTTGCTTTTGATCTCTGCCAGTTGGGACTAAATCTGCATTATATAAAAGTATATCCCCAGCCATTAAAGCAGGATAAGTTAAAAGTCCAGTTGATATTTTCTCAGTACCATTAGATTGTTTTTTAGTTGACTTATCTTTAAATTGAGTCATTCTTGAGAGCTCACCAATAGTAGTTCGGTTCTCCATAATTCAAGACATCATTCCATGAGCATGAACATCTGATTGATAAAATAATGTACTTTTTTTAGGATCAAGACCACACGCTAAATATAGAGCCATAATATCTTTTCTATTAACTGATAATTTCTCTGGAGAAATATCATTTGTTAAACCATGAAGATCAGCAACAAAGATAAATAGGTTATTTTCTTTTTGCAATGCAACAAAGTTTTTAATAGCTCCTATATAGTTACCAATCGTTAGTCTTCCTGTTGAAGTAATTCCACTTAATATTATTTTCATTAAAACTCCTTTTGTTAATTATAATAAATATATGAAATTAAAAATATCAAAAAATAAAAAAGTAAATATTTCAAACGAGCTTTCAAGTAAAATTACAAAAATAAATATTTCAAAACTACAAAAGGCTTTAGGTGGAGAAGAAAATATTGCAGGATGTGAATATACACACACAAAAGTGAAGATATTTTTATACTCACGTGATAATGTAGATATAGAAGAAATCGGAAAAATCAAAGGTATCTCTGGTGTTTTTGCTACATCAAAATATATAAATATAGTTGTTGGACCTTCAGCAAAAGACTTATCAATGAAACTATAATTTTTAAATTTAAACATTTTAGTTTAGATTATTTACTACAGTGAAATAAATTTTTAATTATTAGCAAAATAAAACTAACTAAATTATGAATAAGTAATTAATAATAATTCTTGATTTACTTTTAGATAATATTAATATCATAACAACTCATCAGAGTAAAGACTTAATTCTTTACTTTTTAATTATAAATTCCTAAAACTTTAGGAAAAACAGGGTACTTTTTCACAAATTTGACAAATAATTACTTCTCTTGGTTTCTAATAGAGGTGAAAGGAGTAAAAATGAAACGAAAAGAAATTTTT
>CAYTOW010000001.1:0-29353 GCA_964439655.1 uncultured Mycoplasmataceae bacterium | reverse complement strand
TTTACCACTAAATCTTTCAGAAACAAAGAAAGGTTGAGACATGAAGTTTCTAATTCTTCTTGCTGTTTCGTATGTTTCTCTATCAGCTTCAGTAAGTCCATCAAGACCAGAGATAATAATAATGTCTTGAAGTTGTCTATATTTTTCTAATATTCCCATAACATCAGAAGCAACTTTGTAATGCTTATCACCAACAGTTCTTGCAGATAAGAAGTCAGAAGTAGAGTCTAAGTGGTTAATAGCAGGATAAATACCTTCAGCTGCTATTGCTCTATCAAGAACAACAATTGAATCAAAATGAGTAAATGAAGCAACAACAGAAGGGTCAGTTAAATCATCGGCAGGAACATATACGGCTTGAACAGAAGTGATTGAACCATTTTTATTTTTACATATTCTTTCTTGGAATGAACCCATTTCAGAGAAAAGTGTTGGTTGATATCCAACCTCAGATGGGATTCTTTGTAGTAGTGAAGAAATCTCCATACCAGCTTGAACAAATCTATAGATGTTATCAACAAAAAGCAGAACATCTTTTTTATATTCATCTCTAAAATACTCAGCTAATCTAACTCCTGAAAATGGAACTCTGAAACGTGCTCCAGGAACCTCGTTCATTTGAGAAAAGATAAATGCTGTTTTATTAAAGATACCAAGATCTCTAGCTTCAGAAACTAGTTCATGACCCTCACGAGTACGCTCACCAATACCGGTAAAAATTGAAAGTCCATCATGTTGAGCAACGAAAGAGTTAATTAACTCTTGAGTAACAACAGTTTTACCAACACCGGCACCACCAATAAGACCGACTTTACCACCTCGAGGAATTGGAAGTAATAAGTCAATTGCTTTGATTCCTGTCTCAAGAATATCAATAGATGATTCATCAAAGTCAACATCAGTATCTGGAGCATCAAAAATTTCTAAGTAGGTCTTAGCATTGATTATATCTTCACCACTAGCAAAGTCATATGGCTTTCCATAAAGGTTAATAACTCTACCTAATGTTTCTTTACCAGCAGGAACACGTATACCTTTACCATCTGTTTTAACGATATCGCCAATTTTAATACCAACGATACTTGAGAGAGCAAAAGCAAAAACAGTACCATCGTTATCAGATCTAGCCACTTCAAAGAAGACACTAAATTTAGAACCAAGAGGTTTTGTAAAAACTAAAGCACCAATTTTAGGAGCATGACTCTTTTGAAACTTAATTTCGATAAGTTGTGAATTTATTTTTGTTATTCTACCTAAAGTATATTTAGTTCCCTTTGTATCTTTAGTTTCTTTTATTTCTTTTTCATCTATATTAGAAATAGCCATTATTCAGCCTCCTTGCTAGTAATTACTGCCTCATCATAAATTCCTAAACGTCTCTTGAAGTAAACTTTTATATCTCCAAATTTTTCTTTAAAGTTAGCATTACGTTCAATCCTTGGATTCTCTTCTAAAATAAATTGTTTTAGCATTGGCAGAATTTCTAATTCAATAAAGATCTCAAGAATTTTTTCTTCTGTTTCAGTTTTACTATTGAGTATCTCACAGAATTTTTGACCAGATTTAGTTTTAACAAGATAATCATTAACTTCATCACTAAAAGTTGCAATTCTTTGTTCGTCTTTTAGGAACTCCATATATCCGCCTTTAAATAAGATAAGCATTAGAGAAGAGAAAGAATATGAGTTAATTTCAAGGTTATTTTGTAGAGTGATTCTATAAAGGGCTTCCCCTTTTTTGATGATTTCTGCATTTTCTTTTGAAACAGAATTTGAAATTCTTTTCATTTTTTCAGCTTCAGTATATCTTGAAACTAGAAGTTTAATATCACTTGCAAATCTTTTCAGTACATATGATTGAACAGAAGAACCTGTACGTGAAACTGAATAAGGAACATTAATAGCAGGTTTTTGATTTGAATTATATAGTTCTTTAGAAGTAAAAATTTGACCATCAGTAATAGAAATAATATTTGTTGGAATAAAGGAAGTAATATCTTCATTTTCAGTTTGAACAATCGGAATGGCAGTTATTGAGCCTCCACCAAATTCTTTATTATATGATCCAGCACGTTCAAGTAATGAAGAGTGTAGATAGAAGATATCTCCTGGATACGCTTCCCTTGTAGGAGAAGTATCAAATAAAAGAGATATTTCTCTATATGCATTGGCATGTTGAGTTAAGTCATCAAAGACAACTAAGACATCTTCACCAAAATTCTCTTGAAGATGTTCTGCAAAGGTCATACCTACATATGGAGCAAGATATTTACTTGTAGCAACATCGTTAGCACGAGCTCAAACAACTGTAACTCTATCCTCAATACCAACTTCTCTAATTCTTGCAATAACAGCATCTAAAGTAGATTTTTTTTGACCAATACATACATAGACACTTTTAGTATTTGAATCTTTTTGAGCTAGTATCATATTTAAAGCAATGGTAGTTTTACCAGTTTTTCTATCTCCTAGGATAAGCTCACGTTGTCCATTACCAATAGGAATTGATCAGTCAATAATTGTAGTTCCTGTATGTAGAGGTCTATTAACAAAGTCTCTTGAATAAATGGGTCTAGCCATTCTAAAAATATATGAATCGATATCAGTCTTATCTACTTCAGGAGTATTTTTAGACATTCTATAAACTACTTCACCATCAACATTAATAACAGCTCCAAGCATGCTTCTTGAAGGTTTAAAACTGAAAGGCTTTCCAGATGGAATAACTTTTTGCCCAACAATAACTGGATTTGTATTTTCATCATTTAACAATGCAATTTGAGCACCTTTAGTATCAGATTTCATAGCAATACCTTTAGCGCCATTTTCAAATTCAACTAACTCGTTAGCTGTAAAGTTGTAATCACCCTCAGTAGTTACTATATATTCTTTTTTATTTACTATAATATTTTTCATATTTTCTCCTTATTCTCCTTTTATTATAATGCCAATAATGACAATGCTCCAGTTGGTGGGAATATAATTATTATTATAACTAATGCAATCCCAACTGCAATTACTGAAATACCTGCAGCAGTTATAATTCCTTTTCCTCTTGTTTTTCCTTTAAACTTAGCAAATCCAGCAAGGGTTAGCAATAATCCAATTAACATAACAAGGCCAGCAATGACACCAAAGACTACTTTTGAGTTCTCACTAATTGTCTTAATAACATCTCTAAACTTAGATGCATCCGGCAATTCTGAAGAAAGCATATTTAATGGATCAAGTTCTAGAATTTCGTTTGCCACTCCAATTATATCTTTTCCTGTCAATCTTTGAATAAAATCTTGAATGTCGTAATTTCTACTCTTAATAGATAATTCAGCAATAACATTTCTATGGATTGCATAATCTTTATCGATAAATTCTTGTATCTTAGATTTTTCTTCTTTTGTTAATCCATCTTTAAGAATAAAGGATCTAAATATTTGATGAAGATTATTATTAGCAACTTGAATATAACCATCGTTAGTTACAACTTCAAATCCCCCTGCAGAAATAACTCTCTCTTTAGAAGAATTAATTTTTGAGATCCCATTGTTAATTTCATTGATAACAAACTCAGTAATTTTATCTTTATCAATATGTCGTTGTATATTTAATATGCTAGCTAAACCATTTTCTTCATGACTTGAAAATGTGTCAATAAGTTTGAATAATAAATCATACATACGAACAACTATATCTTTATAATTAACTCTCTCAGGAGGATTAGCTATTATTATGTCTATATTCGTATTAAAGTCAGCAACCTCTGAATCTGAAAATCCACTATGTGATAAATGAATGCTTCCTTTAAGACCAATAATAAGTGATTTAATTTGCTCTTTGAAAGTAGTAACATCTTCAAGACCATTAGTACCATTATTAGGTATGTATATTTGCATTTGACGTTTTTCTGAACCAATTAACATTTCACGAGTTTGAATAATTTTTGAATTTAGAGCTTTATATACCTTAGCATTTGAAGTATATAGAGAAGAAATTATTGTAGTAAATTTATAATCTAAAATTTTATTATTAAATTGTTTTTCTAGATCATATAGTTTAGCCTTAACTATTTCAACTAGTCTTGGAAATGCAAATTCAGCTAAGGAATCTCTATCTCCTTTTTGAATAATGTCTATTCCTTCTATTGATTCATTTTTATTAGATAGATTTTCAGGCCCATTTTCATAAACATCGAAACCAACTTGAAGTTCATGAATAATTTTATTGTTTGCTATCTTATTATCTATGTATAGTCTCTTTAAAAAAGTTGCAGGTTCTTTATCTTCAGCAGTAATAAAATGATCTTTTGGCACCTCTTTAAATAAATACTCACCAGTAACTTCTTTTATAACATCGTTTAATTTATTACCATACTCATTTAATTTTTCTATCAAGTAACCAAAATTAGTATCAATTAATTTAGTATTTGTTGGTCTATCGTCTGCTGTAAGATGAAGAGTCTCAGTTAATATAGTATTTAATTTTCCACTTGTAAATGTAGGAACTACATAAGGGTTTGAGTCAAAAGGATCTACTTGATATTGATCCATATGGCTTAAGGGATTTTGAGGCGCATGACCAGTAGCAACAAGATACATATCTCCTAAAAGTTTAGGAATCTCACTTTCAGCATTAACAACTTTTTCAAATGTAACAGGATGTTTATTTATATCCCCATCAAATTGTACTGGTTTTTCAAATACTACAGGATGCGAATCTAAACCATAATCATTTAATCTGAAAACATCTCTCTTAATATTTCCTGGTGTTGTTGTACTTAATAATGCACCAATACCGATATGGTCATCAGTTACAATTACGATTTCTGCTCATATATTTCCATTGTTATCAGTTTTTGTACGAGTATTAATTTCAAAATCCTTAATGTCAATATTTTGATCCTTTCATTGTTTTATTATTGAAGATGGAATTCTTATCGATGTTTTGTCTACATCTACAGTACCATCATCATTAACTTTAAAATTGATTTCAGGTGGCGGCCCTGAACCATCTGTTGTTCCATCAGAAGAAATATTTTCTGAACCATTATAAGATACTTCAAACTTAAATTTTTCTCCAGGTCTTGCATAGAATTTTAAAGTATGAGTTGTTGTTAATGTTTGTCCTATATGTCCATTCTTATCAGTTTTTCAATAACTACTTGCTGTATGAGAGACTAAGTGTATTCCCTTTACTTCATTTGAGGAAATAATTGAATTTTCATTAGCATCGATATGAGAAGGATTGATAGTAGAATCTAAAAATCCAACAGTAATAGAATCTTTTCAAGTACTTGCAAATGTATTAACACCAAACTTTGCTACATCAGTAATTGATGGTAGGTCAACATAGAAATTAATCTTACCTTCTAAATCTCTTGTTATTGTTAAATGCTCATTAAAATCCTTAACTGTTTGAGGATTATCTGGATCAAATTTATCGTTATTTCTAATAATAATTGCACCACTAGAAATTAAATCATCTATGCTTTTATCTTTATTCTTAAGATCATCATTTTCATTATTTAGAAATATTGAATATGTATCCCCATTATTACCAAATTGATAAGTGAATTCAACTGAACCATTATCACTAGGAACATTTGGCGCATTAACAACAGCTACTTTGTGTTCAAAGCGAGAAGGATTTATTTGTGGTGTATTTGGATGAGAAGCTAAGTTTTCACTTATTAAAGTACCGAATGAAGTTGGGAATGTAAGAGTTAATGCTCTTCTTTTAAGGGAATCAAGGTCAACTTCTGGAATTCCATTTATTTCTTTAAATTGAGAAGTTACAAATTCATCACTTAATAGTTTGGTTTTTAGTTCGGCCGGGAAATTAGCAGGTGCACCAGATCCACCTAGACCAAAGTTCTCTTTAACATATCATTCGTGAAGACCATAAATAGCTTTACCATATTCACTAAGATCTGTTCCACTAATATCGATATGAAGATCTTTTATCATGAATACAGCTAGATCGGAAAGATCAGTAATAGTTTGTGGATCTTCAGGTATAAAGGCATCACTAAAAGTTTTTAATAGATATTTTATAGTCTTAGGAAACTCAAGAGAGACCTGAGGAGTTGGGGGAGCAGGAGAAAATAATTCATCTATATCCTTAGTGAGATTTAAATTAAGTGAATTTTTATCGTGTTGATTAATAGATTGAACAATAGTTGCAGAAGCAAAAATAGCAGTAGTTGTACCTACTAATGAGCCTATAACTATTTTCTTCAATCTATTTTTATTTTTATGCATATTTTAATTCCTCGTTAATTTTTATAGAAAGCATCTTTCTAGAAGTTTTTATAACATTTTTTATAGCTGATAGCATTAGCATTTCCTGAAAAACTTCTTGGCGTTTATTGGTATAAACTATTGGATCCATAGTTAGATCAACTTTTTTTGTTGTTAGGAATTTAAAATCATTTTTAGTTATAGTTCCAATATTACTTTGATATTTAAAGAATAAATCTGCAGTTGCAGCTTTATAGTTATTTTCTAGAGCGAACTTTAAAATTTCATTAACTGCAAACTTGATAGAAATCTCTTTAAATATTCCTGCAACTTCAAAAACTACACCTTCTTTTGATCCTATTCCAATTACTTGTGTTGCAACAAAATCTCTAAAAATGTTATTCTTAAACATAATTCTTATTCATGTTGCTTCTCTTTGAAAAATAAAGTTATTAGCCTTTGCCCGTTTTTCAAAATTTTCAAATTTTAGTACCATTTTTTTATCAATAAAAGAAGCAATAGTTATGTTCTTTATTGCTGAAATATTAAATTTAGTTTCTACTTTGGAATCTATTGAACTAGTATTTGCGTTAAATATAACTTTTTTATTTTGCATAATTAACACCTTTCGCTTCAAGCTCCAATTTGATCAATTCTTCCATTCTTTTATCTTTAGCAAATTTGGCAGCAGCAATCATCAACATTTCACGAGTAATTTTTTCTTGACGGAAGGCTTTTATAAGGGCATTGATTTCCTCAATGTTCTCATCTAGTTTTTTGACTTCTTCTTGTAATGAAAATAGTTTTCTAATTTCTACATTTAATAAAAAACCAATAATTGTATATTTTATATTAGAGGAAATTGCAAATTTTAAAATAGCACTATTTATCTCTTCTATCTCTGAATAGAATTTTAAATTCGAGAATTTTCTTCGAATAGATTTTAATAATGCTGAATAGATAATATAGATATCAGACTTTTTAGTTTTTATATCATCATCAGAATCTTCTTTGTCTTTACGATTAATTCTTGATCCTTTTTTATTTCTCTTTTTAGAATCATCTATCATTGGAAGTACTCGTGTACTTTTAATATTTCCTGATTCCTTAATATCACTATAATAAATATCTATTTGAGTAAAATCTTTATTATCAAAAGCAAGTAATGAGTAATCTGCAACCTCATTTAATATTTTTGAAAAATTAATTACTTTAGTTTTTTCATCGATATTGTAGTCTCCAAAGAAGGAAATAGTCGCTTTTTGTTCATCAGTAATAATCTTAGAATTAAGTAGATGATCAAATAGTCTTGGACCTATTATTCAAGATTTAACATTCTCATCTGTATTTTTAGCAATATACTCTTCAACTTTTTTATCGGAATATACATCGATATTAGAATCATCAACTGATTGCATAAAAATCATTAATTTTTTAGGATTCTTAACTTGCTTATAATAAACATCGAAAAAAGAAGATTTTTTCGCTAAAAAGTTTTTAATGCTTTTAATATTTTCGATATTTTGAATAATTGTTTTTACATCACTTTCATATTGATTAATTTTTTGGATTGATTTAAAAATCTTTAAATTAACAACCTTGTGTAAATCATTCATTATTTTTTTTCTATCTTCTAATTTACTAGCCATTTTCCTCCTCTCTTATAATTTTAATAATATATATAATTATATAGTTAATTTTCTATTGGCAAAATTATTTTTAATTTAATTAAAGTTTATATTTTGATTTTTTAGAGTTTATTTCCCCTTTAATTTTGCTTTTTTATTAGCTTTTGCTTCCGCTTTTTTAGCCTTTGCCTCAGCTTTTTTAGCAAGAGCTTCTGCAATTGCTTCTTCCTCTTTTGCTTTAGCTGCAGCAATAGCCTCTGCTTTTTTAGCTTTTGCTTCTGCTTTTTTAGCTTTTGCTTCCTCTTTTTTATTAACTGAATTCTTATTATTGATTTCTTTTGATTTTTTATCTTTTTTAGCTTTCTTAGCCATTTCTTTTTCTGCTGCTTTTTTAGCTTTTTCCTCTGCTTTTTTAGCCTTAAGTTCTTTTTTGCTTAATTTATTATTATCTTTAACTGGTTGTTTTTCATTTAACTCGGATTTTGGTTCATTATTAGTTGGTCTAATTTCATCAACATCGGGTACAGTGAATATACTATTTCTCTTGAACTTATTATCTTCAAGATCATCCTTATTAATAATTTGAGTTTTATATTGTTCGTTATTTGAAGAATCTTCCATTTCTTTTAACTCTTGATTAATTATAGAATCATTTGCAAAATCCTCAACTTCTTTAGCATTCTCAATAGCAATATCAAATGTCATTGTAATATCGTGTCTTTGTTCTTCTTGAATTCTGTATATTTTTTCAGAAGCAAATACAAAGTAACTATCTTCAATATATGTAAGCATGAAGTTACCTAATAAAACTTTATATCCATAACTTAATAAATCAATAACCACTTGTTCAAAATTAGAAATAACAAACTCATACAGTGCATACTCTCTAATTCCAGAAAGATTAATCTTAACATCTTTAATAGTGTAAGTATTCTCTCTATTAATTTGAGAATTTTGATCTAATTCAATAATGCCTTGAGTTTCTAACTGCTGATTATTTTTAAGTTGAATTATAAATTCTCTACCAAAGGCAATCGATACACCATTCCGTAGATTTCTTTCAATAAATTCAATAATACTTATTACAGTTTTTTCGATTCCTATAAACTCATATTTACTTCCACTATTTTGAATTAAATAAATTTGAAGTGAAATATATTTATAATCAACATATTCTCTTCTAGAAATAAAAGTATTGAAAATATTATTGTGATTTCTTATAAAAACATCACGTTTTTTAGTTTGTAACTTTCTAGCTTCTTCAGCAAAAACTGATAAATCATCGATGTCAAAATCTAATTGAGAGTTTACAAGTAAATTGCCTTGATCATCTTTTCTTTGTGGATTTTTATCTTTTAATATTATTTTTTTAAGGTTTTTACCTTTTTTAGACTTCTTACCTTTTTTAGACTTTTTACCTTTTTTAGAGTTGTTTTCTTCATTTTCATTATCTTCTAAATTTTCTTCTGCTTCAATTATTGAATCTTTAGTAGATTTTAAATTCTTTTTATTCTTCTTTTTTTTAGGTTTTTTAGACTTCTTAGGTTTTTTAGATTTTTTAGGTTTTTTATTATCCTTATTTTCTGTTTCCATTTTCTCTTCTTCTTGGAAAGAATTTTCATCTAATAATGTATTTTCTTCACTAAAGTTATTTTTTGCTTTTTTTGCTTTCTTCTCTTTTTTTAATTTCATAATTTTCTCCTATCTTTTTCCTTTATTTTTTACTGTATTTTTAATCTTATCTTTAAAACTTCCTTTTGAACTATTTCCTATAAATAACGATGCCGTTTCAATTGATAATGTAACTAATTCTGTAACTAAATATACACTAAGAATTAAGAATCAAATTCCTCTACCTAATCAATTTTGTGTTATTTCTTTATCGGGAATAGTAAACATTAGACCTTGCATTAATATAAATAGAAATGCTAATAAGAAATTGGCTACTATCGAAATTATTTCTCATCTAACAAATACAATTATATTATTTAATTGAAGAATTAGAAGTGTTACTCCGATAAGTATTATTGGAAAGGTGGCAATCATTACTGAATACTCATAGGTTTTATGAATTTCAGTTTTACTAACTAAGAATATTAATACTATTGCGAATATAAGATTAAATATTATGTATCCTTTAATAATTAATTTATTCTCTAATGAGTTTTGTTTTATAGCAGAACTTTTAAATTTACTTATATTTGAATTTTTAAATTTCTTAAAAATTACTAAATATAGATTAACTATTGCAAATGAGGATAGAGACAAAATTAATGAGGTTGCAGTTAGAAGTTTTAATTCAATTCCTACATTAGCAATACTATATATAGCAACTCCAAGGATTGAAGCAATACCAGTAATTGTGACAGAGGTACCAAGGAATTTATTTACATTTTTTAGTTTTGCTGATTCAAATGATTTAACTATCCCAAATAATGACATTACTAATATGAATGCTCCTATCGATATTAATATTGAGGTCATAAATATATATTCATTGATAATTTTAAAGCTACTAGAAAACTTTTGAATCATAAATGGAGCAGCAATCAGAATAGCTAATGATACCCCTCCTAAAATAGTTGTTTTAAGTTGTAAAGCATATTGTCTTCTTTGTAAAATAGCAATTACTAACAAGTAAATTAATATAACAGCTGAAAATGATGAGTTAATAATAGCATAAAGTTTAATAGCAGTAGCAGCAGTTTCGGGATTAGATTTTGAATTAAAGATATCACCAAAAATATTAAGTTTAAGCAATATTATTGTTGCGGAAAAAATTATTGATGATAATACATGGATCGTGAATCGTAATCAAGTTATTTCAAACTTTATTGGAGTTCTAAAATATAGGAAAGTATTTAGTAATCCATAGAGTAATAAACTTCAAGATATAATTGTAACTTCAAGAGTTGATATACCAGTGTCTTGAAGTTTGGAGTTATATTTGATTCCAATTAATGCGCCAAAAAGCAAAACAGTAATAAAGATTCCAAATGAAACAGCAGCTTGCTTAATTCTATTCTTAATACTTAAAGTAGAATTTACTCTATTGGGTAGTCTATTTTCAAAATGTATATCTTGTTTATAGTCCTTTACGTGGTTCATAATTTGCCTCCTTTCACTCTAAAATATCATCTCTAGATAATTTATTATTATACTTAATAATTTTAGTGAATTCTCTCTTTTTATCACCAAAAATTACTGCAATGTATAATTTAACTTTATTTTTCTTATGTAATAATTTTCAATCTTCAAGATTTACAAAGTAGGAGTCATGATTAGGGATGATAATATTAACCTTTTGTTGAACATGATAATCATGTGCATCAGGATCATACTTAATATCAATATCTTTATCGGCAAGTCGTTTAAATTCTGATAAATCTTTTTTAAACTCGTTTCCTTCTTTCTTAAGATGATTGTTAGCAAAATATATTTCTTTTTTAAGGTATTTTTTAAGTCCATTATACGAAATTTCAAATTCACATTTTACAAGAGATATTTTTTCATTATATTTTACAAAGACATCAGTAATACTGAATGGAAGATCTACCTTAAAGTCGATGACATCTAAAATTGGAATAGGATATGAATGTATTATTGCTGGATTAACGAAAGTAATATCATCACTACTTAGTTCATTAAACCTTCTCAATTCTTCTTTATTGTTAATTTCAATTGAAAAATTAAATAACATTTCTCTATCTAGATGTTCACAATATGCAGTTATTTTAAAAGGAACTTCTTTTGCAGTAGATAATTGAACTCTTTTAAACTGAACAGATTTAACTTCAAATTCATCGTTAAAAGTTTTTGTTAAAATAATCTTATCTAAATCAGAACTATCTATTGATATTCATTTTGCATTAAAGGTTGCATTTTTAATTAGGTGTTCATAATATTGAACATTAACTTTTTCTAAAAATGTAACATCAATAAAGTTTTTACTTAATTTATTAAAATAATATGAAATCTTAGATTCAGCAAATTGAATCCTACATACTTTAGTAAATTCGGTAGAGCCATCATATAGAAAATTGAATTTATAATTTACATAATCATTTTTATTGTTTTCATAACCTTCTACTTTAACATTTAAAATTTTAAATTTAGAATCATCTACAGTTTGAAAATCACTAATTTCTAAATCATATCTAGGATATTTTAATAAATCTTCTTCATTAACTAATTTAACTAAATGTTGATTTATAGAATCGTCTAAATAATCATCGATACTTTTTTCAAAAGTAAAAGTAAGATTTTGGAAAATCACTTCACCATTTTTAAAGACAACATCAAGATTAATCGTATTTGCATTTATATCAATATTCTTAACTCTAACTTTTACATTATTAATAAATATTTCTTTAATTTCTTTTCTACTTGATCATAAGTTTAAGTTAATTTCATCCCATTGACTAAAAATATCATTAATCTTAATATCGTTTCTTGGAAAACCTTTAATTTTATCTATAAGTGGAAATTCATTAATGTATTTAATAATGATGTTTTTAAAATTGGTTGCATCATAGTATGATTCAAAAACAAAATTATTTTTAACAACATTACCAATAAGAATACTTGCTTTAAAGCCTGCAGTAGCTTTCTTATTGAAGATATCAATTTCTTCACTCATAATTTTTGGGTTAATAACTTCAACAGAATTAATTATTTTGAAAAGCTTCTGAATTTCACTTTCCCTAAAAAACTTCTTATATTCGTTTAAGACAGGAGTAAATTGTTTAACATAAAATTCTAGGTCATCATTTAAATATAAAAAGGACTCTTCCTTTTTTAATTCAAGTGTAGCAGCTATTAATTCATGTTGATCTAAACCAATAGTGATAGTTTTAAAAGTTTCAGTTTCAAAACCATTTGGATCTTTAAGAGATTTACCAATTACACTTATTATAGAAATCAGAACAGTTCTATTAAATAATTTTCAATCTTTTATTGAAACAGACTTAACATGAACGTTTGGATGATTAGAAGTTACATCAGTATTTTTAATGTTTGCAAAATTTAGAGATTTAAATATTTCTTTATTTATTTCAAAGTTATGTGCGGAAGTAAAAGCTGTAATAGAATCCATTTTAGAATTTTCTCATTGAAATGTAACTGTTGCAGTTTTAAACTTATCTGCATCAGTATCAAAATAAGAAACAACAAGTCTATTATCAACACCAGGATAATCAGAAATATCCTGAGATACAATCTCTTCAATGTGTCATCTATATAGATTATTCGCTATAAAAAGATCTGATACTTCAATAGTTTGTTTTCACCATTTAAGTGTAGAATCTTTTACTCGTATATCTATTGCATTTTCTTCGTTTTTTTTCGAACTTCTTATCCTCATCTTTTCTCCTAGGTTTTGCAAATGAATTTTCATTCATCTAAAATAAGTACATAATTTATTTTATAAAGATACCTATTTTACTTTTTTACTTTTAATAATATTATTTTATTATTTTTTTCTCTTTTTTTTATCTTCATCAAAAATATCGAACTCTAAATCTGAACTATTACTTATTAATTCAAAAATATTATAAATAGCAGTATTGTTTGAATATTTATTAATATCACGAATATTTGTATTATATTTATTTGATGAATTAGTAATGCATGAATATGCTTCATTAACCATAAAAATATTTATATCGCTTTTTAATAAAAATTCCGGTTTAGCTGTATCTGGGTGATATTTTTTAGCTAGTTTTAAATATTTTTTTTTAATTTCTGCTTTTGGAGTTTTAACACTAACTCCTAAGATTTTATATGCTTCATTAATATTCATTATGATTCCTTATTAAAACATTATAAAGCATCTCCAGGTTTTAAATTAATGATTCTTGCATTCGTATTAATTGATTCGGATGCTTCAATCAAGCTTTTAATATTTTCAATTGAATCAAATAAATCAAACTCTTCTTTAATTTTATCAACAGCATTTACGACTGATTCGAGTGATTCATAAAATTCAGTACGTTTAGTATCAATTTTATGAAGCGCAATATTAACTTTAATATCTCTAATTATTCTGTTAATAATAATTAAGTTGTCTCTTATTCAAATATAAGTCTCAATTTTATCTATATCAAGTTTAGTAATCTTGTTTTGTTTTTTAGTGAACAGATCATCAACCATAGTAATATATCTAAGTTGATGTGTATTGATTTTCTCAACAATCCTAATTTCTTCAACTTTTAATTTATTAATTTCTTTTTCAATTTCGGATATTCTCAATTTCATTTCAGTATTACTATTAAGATTTACACCTCTAGAATGACCTCTACTTTTCCGTCTGCTTTTAGATGCATTAGAATCTGTCTCTAATCCTAAATCATTATTTTCTATTTTCTTTAATAAATTAGAATTTAGTTCTTCAATTTCAATTTTATATTGAGAAATTATACGTTTTATTTCAGCTAATCTTCGATTATTCGCTTCCGATTCCTTTTCAAACTCCATAACCTTTGTCTTCTTGAATTGAATGTAATTGCTTTCAAGTTCCTTAGTTAGTTCTGTGTATTTTTTCTCAATAGCATTTTTAGATTGTCTAGCAGCCTCAACATATTTTTTAAAGAAATTATCTAGTTTAGTTCTTAATAAATCTTCCAGTTCTTTTGCTGAAGCACTTTCAATATCGTTAGTATAAAGATTAAAGTTTTGGTTCTTTGAGTTAATAGTAACTAAATCAATAAATGCATTATTAGACTGAATTAGTTTTGATCTAGCAACATCATCAATTAAAATAATTTTAGTATTTTTTCTAACTGTATTAGGTTTATTACCTTGCAATGCTCTTGCTCCAATTGGATTTTGTTTAGGTGCTCCTGCTCCAGAATTAACTGTATTAGGTTTATTGCCTTGCGATGTTCTTGCGTTTGCTGCATTGCTTCTCAATGTAGATGGATTAGGTTTAAGAGTTCTTGTATTTGCTGCATTACTTCTTAATGTCGATGTGTTTGGTCTTGATGTTGCTGTGTTAGTTGTATTACTTCTTAACGCTGAAGTAGTTGGTCTTGATGTTGTTGCACTTGTTGCAGCTGGTTTTTGTGTTGTTGCACTTGGTTTTGATGTTGTTGTGATTGTTTGTCCTTGTTTTAAAGTAGAAGCATTAGTTGCACTTGGTTTTGGTGTTGTTGTGTTAGTTTTAATATTATCTGCCATATCTACTCCTCTCCATTCTTAGCTTCTAAGGCACCTAAAGAACCTTCTAATAATTTTGCAGAATTATCAGAGGCTGTAATCGCATTAGTTCGAACATTATCAAGCAATTTACTACTAAGGTTTTTATTATCAATACGGTTACTTGTTTTCGCAAATGAAAGGTTAACCTTATCAAATTCCTTTTCTGAATCTGCAATTGAAGAATATAATGCATTAATATCTTTCCGCATATCATTTGCAGCATTGTTTTTGATAATTTTCTTAGATTTTAATAAAAGAACATATTTTTTATTTTGATCTTCGATAAAGTAACGAGTATCTTCTAAAAAGTCATTAAAGGTTAAACATTTTATAATAACTTCTTTTTCCATATTTGCAATTTTAGTAAATTCTCTAATTAAGGTATTTTTATTTTCTTCAGAAATTTTATATGTATCTTCTAAAGCTTTAGATTCAATATCTTTAATCTCTTTTCTAATTTTTTCAGCATCTTTAGTTAATTGCTCAACTTTTGGAATAATATCCTCTTCAACAAATTTATCATGCTCATTAATTAAAACTTTAATTTGTTGAGTCGCATAGTCTATACTTAAACTCTCTTCAGATTGTAATTGCTTTTGAGTGTCATGAGATTTAGATTTAACAGCCTTTCCATGTAAATCTTTTTTCTTTAATAATTCGTTTTTTTCATTAGTTAATTCATCAAATTTATCAAGTAGTTTATTTACTTCTTTTTCTTGTTCAATTTTAATGTTATTTAATTTTATTTGTAAGTCACCTTCTTTATTAGCTTTAAAGTTTTTAATAAAATCCTTAGAGACTTTTATAAAATCATCTCTTTTAATAGTAATTTTTTCTTGACAAAAATTTAAGTTCTTTAAAACCTTTTTTGACTCTTTCCTAAAGATCTTATATAACTCTTCAACAACAGTAGATTTAAGGTCTCAATTACTATGATCTATTTTTTTAACTAGGAATTTTCTTAACCTTTGTCTTGCCTTAGAAATAAACTCATAAATCTCATTTCGTTTATTTAAAACATCTACTCTTGTAGAAATGCTACTTTTGGTTTTTGAAATTTCTTTCTTTTCAGTTTCTAGGCTCATAATATCCTCCTTTAGATTTTGAAATTTATAATAGAATAACTAAAATATTGAAAAAACTAATTAAACTAATATAGAAATATTATATATTAATGAATACGCAATTAAAAATTCTATTTATTAAATTTTATAGGTAAATTGAGGGTTAAATTCTTGAATTTAGTCGTTAAATTTTCTAAAAATATAGACTAGAGAGATAAAATATTATGAAATCTTCTTTCTTTTCTTTCCTTCTCATTGGAAATCGATTGCAAATAAACTACCATTTTTAAATTTTAATTCAATTGAATTTTTTACTTTCTCGTCTAAAGCATTAAATACTTTTAATCTTTTATTATTAATGATTTTAAAAGCACCTGGATTAGAATTATAAGCGAGAATTATTCGGTATGCTTCTTCTTTAGTTAATGTTTCAAAAAGCTCTCCTTCAGCCTTAATTATTTTTGGGGCTAATGTAAAATTATCTCCCTGAGATTTAGGAGTCATTAAATCTAATTCATTTAATCAATTAATAATATTCTCTTCAGTAAGTTTAGAAATAATTTCAAATGCCTTCTTAGATGTGACATCGTTAGCAATTTTCTTTGAAGCTTTAGCTCAGATGTCGCCTGCATCCATTTCTTTAACCATACTTATAAGTGTAATTCCTATTTCCTCTTGTCCATCTAAGATAGCTCTTTGTATTGGAGCAGCTCCTCGATAGTTAGGAAGTAATGAACCATGGATGTTTAAGGGTGTTCTAGTTCCAAGAGAGAGGATTGAATCAGGAATTCATTGACCAAAGGCAAAAGTTAAAAGTAAATCAAAGTCTAATTCTTTTAATTCCTTTTCTATCTCAATAACCTTTTGAGGTTTAAAGGTCTTAATCCCGTGTTTTTTGCCTAGAGAAGCAACTGGTGTTTCTTGAATAACATTACCCCTACCCTTTGGTCTATCAGGTTGTGTAATGATAGCCACTACATCAAAGTTTTTAATTATTTTTTCAAAAGTTTCTACAGCAATTTCGGGAGAACCAGCTAAAATTATTTTCATTATTTACTTCCTTTTTCAATTTGTGCTAAAGATTCATATTTCTTAATATCATCTCATGATTTAGTTTGTTTGCTTAGCAATTGATTCTTAATGTACTTCATCTCTTTTTCATGAATAGAAAAAGGAAGGGAACTATCGATCTTGTCTAATGTCTCAAATAACTCCACATGGCGAATAATTAATGCATGACTAGGTATATTATCAATATTTAATTCATAAGTTCTATTAGAAAAAACGATAAGAGAAATTATCGGAACCTTGATATTTAACATTTTAATGATGTGATCGATGTGCTCTTGATTTTGGCTCTGAGCATTTATTATTCTAAAAGTATTGTTATTTAAAGTTTTCTTCCATGTATGGGCATTACAATCTCCAGATATAGAACCATTTAAAGATTTTACTTCAACAACTATCATTGCTTTTGAAGTTATTATTATTGAGTCTACTTTGAAAAGCATATCGTGATCGTATTTGTATATCGATGAGTCTATAAATATATTTTTAGTTTGCTTAGTTCATATTTTAATATCGGAATTAACCTTTACTTCTGCTCTAGCTCCAATTTCAAGTATTAACTTTTGTTTAGTTCTTCTTTTGAAAAAAATACGAATAATGATAATAAGCGCTATCAAAAGTGCTAATGATCCAAATGAAGTTCCAATAATGTAGCTAGTCATATTCAAATTATAACTTTAATATAAATATACTTATCAAATAAATTAATGAGAAAAATTTTACTAACTATATCAATATTTTTCATTAATACTAATAATGTGAGAGAAAAATAGAAATGTATTTTAATTTGATGTTGTTAAATTATTTTGTATAATTCTTTCATAGTTAAAAGGAGTCAAAATGGCAAATATAAAATCAAAAGAAAAAAATATTAAAAGAATTGCAAAGGCTACATCAAGAAATAAAGCTATTAAATCTAGAGTTAGACTTGCTATTAAAAATGCAAAAATAGCAATTGATAATAAAGATAAAGAATTAACTAAAAAAATTTCACTTGCACACTCTGAAATTAACAAAGCTGTTTCTAAAGGTGTTTACCATAAAAATAATGGTGCTAGAAAATCATCAAGACTTGATGCCTACTTATCAAGAACAAAAACAAAATAAAAGCGCATATGCGCTTTTTTAAATCAACTAATGTCTATATGTGATTCTACCTTTAGTAAGATCATAAGGTGAAATCTCAACATCAACTTTATCTCCTGGAAGAATTCTAATGTGATAAACTCTTATTTTCCCAGATACTATGCCTCTAATAGTTACACCATTCTCAAGTTCTACTGCATACTCTGTTGTAGAATGAGCTTTAGTTACTATCCCAGTCATCTTGATTGCGTCTTTAGCCATTAAATACCTCCTGTCAATAATTCTGGTTTCCCATTTTTAATTAAGACTGTATGCTCATAATGAGAAGTCTTTGAACCATCTATTGAAATTATAGTTCAATTATCGTCTAATGTTATCGTTTCTGATGAATTTTGTAATATCATTGGCTCAATTGCAATAACCATTCCATCTACTAATTCAGGTCCAGTGCCCTTAATGCCAAAGTTATTAACTGTTGGTTCTTCGTGAAGTTCCTTGCCAATGCCATGACCAGCAAAGTTTCTAGGAGTGTACATTCCCTGTGAAGTTATATAATCACCTATTGCTGCCTCAACATCACCAAGTCTTGCACCTGGTTTTATTGCTTTAATACCTGCCTCAAATGCCTTTTTAGCTACATCAATTAATTTTTTATCATCTTCAGATATTTTCCCTACACCTTTAGTAAAGGCTGAATCTGAGTGTCATCCTTTTCATATTAGTCCTAAATCTATCGATACTACATCCCCTTCTTTTAGAACATAGTCATTTGGGATTCCGTGTATTAACTCATCGTTAACTGAAATGCAGGCAGTTGCTGGAAAACCACCATAACCAAGAAATGAAGGTGTGCAATTACGCGCAGTAATTTCTTTATAAGCAATATCGTTAATTTCTTTAGTAGTAATTCCTGGTTTAATAATATCTCATAGTATCTGCTTAACTTCAGCAAGTTTTTTTCCAGATTCTCGCATTAGATCTTGTTCAGCTTTAGTTTTTATATTAATCATTAAATAATTTTTCCTTTACTTTTTTAAAGTTACTTTCAATTGTGCCTTCAACATTAATTGTTACAAGTAATTTTTTTTCTTTATAGTAATTGATAAGTGGAGCAGTATTTTCGTTATAAACTTTTAATCTAGTTTTTATAACCTCAGGACTGTCATCAGCCCTTCCACTATTTCTTCCACTAAGTCTTGAAAGAATAGTTTCATCAGAAGCATCTAATAAGACAGCGGTTGCATTAATGCCTAAAGAATTTAGAAAATCTGCTTGAACGATAGTTCGAGGATATCCGTCTAAAATAAATCCTTTAGTTTTAGCTTCCTTAGTTTCTATTGCTTTCTTAACGATAGCATTAGTAATGTTATCAGGTACATATTTACCAGAGTCAAGTATCGATGTAACTTGCTTTCCAAGATCAGTTTGTTCTCTTATCTCTTTTCTAAAAATTTCTCCAGTTGAGATATGAACTAATCCTTTTTCTCCAGAAACTAACGAAGCAATTGTTCCTTTGCCTACTCCAGGTGCTCCTAAAAATATAAAGTTTTTTATCATAATAACCCTTCTGTAGATTCATCTGAAGATAATGATTTATTTGCGTTTTCTTTTTTTCTAGATAAATCAACTGTTTTATATCTTGCCTTCATTTGGTTTATAGTCTCAATTGCAACTGTAACCAAAATTATAAGAGAGGTTCCACTAAACATAATTCCTCTATTTAATTTTATTCAAGACCTTGCAATATATTGTATCGATGAAATTGCAGATAAATAAATTGAAGAAAATACTGAAA
This sequence comes from uncultured Mycoplasmataceae bacterium, assembly GCA_964439655.1. Taxonomy (GTDB): domain Bacteria; phylum Bacillota_I; class Bacilli_A; order Mycoplasmatales; family Metamycoplasmataceae; genus CAYTOW01. Next base: position 9,283 of record CAYTOW010000001.1, on the reverse strand, counting down.
GTCTTAGAACAACCGATGTTAAATAATTTTCAGTTTGCATACCAGGACGTATACCAGGAATAAATGTTGAGTTCTTTTTGAAGTTCTCTGCAACTCGTGTAGGATTAAACGTAACGATCGTCATAAGAGAAGTAAATATAAATACTAATACGATAAATATTAATAAGCCAATTCAAGAAGTTAACGATAGATGCTCATTAATTCATGCTCTTTCTTGACTACGTGCTTGTAGGAATTGAGAAACCATAGTTGGTATCGATGCAAGAATTAATGCAAAAATTACTGGCATAACTCCTGCCGGATTAAGTTTAATAGGCAGACGAGACATTTGTGATTTATTAGTATTTAGACCAGAACCTGTTTGTTGAATAGGTATCTGTCGTTCAGCGATATATAAATATCCTATTAATCATATAAGTCCAAAGAAAACTAGAAGGTATAAAGACATTCACATTATTCCACTAAATGTGCTATTTCCTCCGCTTATAAATTCTAGTCAAGCATTTTCAAATTTAGTTGGAATAGTTACTGCTATACCTGAGAAAATAATTAATGAAGTGCCATTACCTACACCATTAGCTGTAATTTGCTCACCTAAGAATAAAGTAAAAAGTGATCCAGCTAAAAGTATAGTTGGCAGTACAAAATATTTAAATCAACCATGATTAAGTGAAGAAATTAACGTTAAACCTCCACCATTAAGTGATTGAACGATTGTAATAGCTTGAATAAAAGCAAAAGCAATTGTTAGTATTCTTGTGGCAATATTAAGTTTTCTTTTCCCAACTGGTCCAGAAGTTGCTAATCGATATATTGGTGGAAATGCCTCTGTTTGAAGCATTTGCATAATAATTGAGGCTGTAATGTAAGGTGAAATTCCTAAGGCAACAATTGAGAATCTTCTAAGGGCTCCTCCACCCATCATGTCCATAACATTGATAAATGAATTTTGATTTTTAAATGAATCACCAATAGATTGAACTCCAGGCATAGTGATAGTTGCTGCAATTCTAAATATTAAAAGAAGTAAAAGCGTATATAAAGCTTTCTTAAGAATTGGTTTTGATTTTAATTGCTTTTTAATATATTTAAGCGGATGCCTAAATACTGGCGATATTTTACTCGAAACTTTTTTCATAATATTAATTATAAATTAAATAAAAAATATTGATATTAAATTGTAAATAAATATTTTATTTATTCTTATCTAATTTTTTAGTTTTTTCTTTAGTTCTACTAGTTGCTTTTCGAATGATTTTATTTTTTCTTTTTCTTTTTCAACTAATGACTTAGGTGCTTTTGCAACAAAAGATTTATTGCTTATTAATTTATTAGATCTTAATAATTCGGATTCAAGATAAGTTATTTCTTTTTTTACTTCTTCCATTTCTGAAGCTTTTAGTTTATCAGATAATTCGATATATAAAATTTCCTTATCGATTGAGATTGGTAGATCGTTATTTTTTTTGAATTTAGATTTTGTCATAAACTCTATAAGGTCTTTATCGATGTTAATGCCAATAAAATAATTAATATTCTCTTTTGGTGATATTCCTTTTTCTTCTTTAAAGGCTCTAATTGCTTTTACTACTTTAAATGAATTATCAATTTCTTTTACTTCTAGAGAATTGTTTAAAGTCATTTTAGATTCAAGTAATTCTTTTGAAGTTAATGCTTTATATAGATGATCTGTTAAAAAAGGCATAAAGGGATGTAGAAGAATTAAAAAGTTAGCAAAAATCTCTATTGCATTTTTTCTTGATGGTCTTATTTTTGAGCCTTCGATATATGAAGAAGAAAAAGTATCCATGATAAAACTTTGCAGTTCTTGACCAACTATTGAGAATTCATATTTATCCATTGATTTGTCTAAGGATTTTGATAACTTATTTACTTGATGTTTTGCCCAACTATCAATCGATGTTTGCTCTCCCTCAGGCATATCTTGAATGTATCTAGCAATATTCCAAAGTTTATTTTCAAGCTTTCAAGCAGCCTCTATTTTTTCTGTTGAATATCTAATATCTTGACCAGGTGAAGAGTTTGTAAGTAAAAATCATCTAAAGGCATCTGAGCCATATTTATCGATAACTTCGATAGGATCAATCCCATTGCCTAGTGATTTAGACATTTTGCGTCCTTGTTCATCTCTAATTAATCCGTGTATCAATGCATCGTTAAATGGTTTTTTATTTTTCTCATTAAGTCCAAATAAGTACATACGTGCAACTCAGAAAAATATAATGTCGTATCCCGTTACTAAAACATCTGAAGGATATCTTCCTTTACTATATTTATTTCCTTTTAAAAATGAGAAAGGAGCTATACCCGAAGAAAATCATGTATCGAGAACATCACTATCTCTAACTCAATCTTTACCAGGAGAATCTACTTGTGCTTTAATTTCATCATTTTTATATCAAATTGGAATTTGATGCCCTCATCATAGTTGTCTTGATATTGCTCAATCCTTAGTATTAGTCATTCATGTTTTTAACGTTTCTTCAAAACGTTGTGGGAAGAATTTAATGCCATCACTAGATAAATCCTTTTTTATCTTTTTAGCAAAGCCATCCATTTTTATAAATCATTGCAGAGAAACTAAAGTTTCAATAACTTCATTTGATCTTTCTGAATAGCCAATTGAATTAAGAATATCTTCTTCTTTTATTAAAGCATCTTTTAATTGCTTAATTACTTCCCTGCGTGCCTTGAATCTATCCATGCCTTCAAGTTTTCCTGCTAAAGAATTCATCTTTCCTTTTTTATCGATGCACTCGATAATCTCTAAATTATTTTCTTTAATAATATCGATGTCCATCTCAGCATGAGCAGAAACTTTCATGGCTCCAGTTCCTTTTCCTATCTCAATTAATTCTGAGGCTATAATTGGGAGCTCTTTATTTGTTAGTGGAGAGATAGCAACTTTACCAATTAAATCTTTGTTTTTTTTATCTCCGGGATTAATAGCAATAGCAACATCTGAAAACATAGTTTCAGGACGTGTAGTTGCAATAGAAATTTTTCCTCCATTACGAAGAGGATAAGCAAAATAATACATTTTAGATTTTGTTTCTTTATTTATAACTTCTATGTTTGAAAGAGTTGTTTGTAGTTTTGGATCTCAATTAATTGCTCTTTCAGCTCTATAGATTAATCCTTGATTATATAAGTTAATAAAAACTCTATTAACTTCATCGTTTGAAATTTTGTCTAAAGTAAATCTTTCAGAATCATAATCTAATGCAAGGCCCATAATTCCTCATTGTTTTCTAATGATTGAGGCATACTCATCTTTTCAAGACCAAACATGTTTTATAAATTCTTCACGAGACATCTCGTGCTTAGATAAACCTTTTTCTTTAAGGAGTGATTCTACTTTAGCTTGTGTTGCAATACCTGCATGATCCATTCCAGGAATATACATAACATCATAACCTTTTAGTTTTTTATATCTTATTATGCTATCTTGAAGATATCCATCCCAAGCATGTCCAGCATGTAGTTTTCCAGTTACATTAGGTGGAGGAAGCAATATAGTAAAAGGCTTCCCTTTGCCATGAGAAGAAAAATATTTTTTCTCTATTCATTTTTTATTCTTATCTTTTTCAACTATTTTGTGATTAAATTTCTTTTCCATTTTTTCTCCTTTATATAAAAAAAGTCCCTCTCGAGGGGTCAACGTACCACCCTCGAAGGACTTCTCTAACTGTATCGCTGTTAAGCGCCATATGGAACTAGCTTTGCAACTTGTAGCTTTACCTTATCAAGCTTCCACTATCCTTGACTCTCTATAAAGGTTAGGACTACTCCCTCAAAGTTAAGTTTATATATTATTGTTTTGCAGCTCAATTAAGACCTGAAATAGTTAAACCAATTACAACTAAAATCAAAATAATAATACCGATATATACCATTATCTTAATTTGTCCTGGAGCAAGTGGTTTTTTCTCTTTTTTTATTTTTACTTTTCTCTTTGCCATACTTTAAATTATAAAGAAAAACTAGGCAAGTGATTTATTTAATCTCTTTATAGTGTTTCCATTTTTATTAAATGAAATAATAACTGAATTTAATTCCACTCTATTGTTTGAGACTTCAAATCTGTTTTTAGAATTAAATCTCATTTTTTTATAAACACTCTCATATGTAGCACCAATAGCACAATCAACTGGTCCAGTCATTCCAACATCAGTTATATATGCTGTGCCTTTTGGCAGTATATGTTCATCAGCAGTTTGGACATGAGTATGAGTTCCAACAAAAGCTGATGCTTTGCCATCAACATAAAGACCAAAGACCTTTTTTTCTGCAGTTGTTTCAGCATGAAAATCTATTAGATGATATTTTGCCTCATCCTTTTCATATATTTCATCAAAAGCATCAAAGAAAGAATCGGCAGTCTCTTGTTTTCAACCTGAGTATAAAGTGTTAAAAGAAATACCAAGGAAAGACGTTAGACGTATACTTTGTCCTTTAACTGTAAAAACTCTACTTCCACTTCCAGGATATCTACTATCGATGTTATATGGACGAATTATTTTAGGTGAGTCGATAAAGTTAAGAATGTCATCTTTAGCTCATATATGATTACCCATTGTAAAGGCATCAACGCCAGCTTTGACTAAACGATCAAAATCCTTTTTGATTAAACCTTTTCTTCCACTAATATTTTCGCCTTGAACAACTGTAAAGTCGATTTTGTTTTTTATTTTAATTTTTTTAAGATGCTTTTCTAAACCCTTAATACCGGGTTCACCAAAAACATCTCCTATAAATAGAACTTTCATATTAAGTCCTCTTTTCTACTTTTACATTATAGATTAATTTGTTTTAAATTTTTAAGTGCTAGTGTTAAAGTTCTAGTTGATCTTCTATTAATAGAACATCAGGGGATTATTATGTCTGCTTTTCTTTTCATTGGTGATATATATTTTTCATATGCTGGTTGAACATCGTTATTTCACCTCTTAATGATTTCGTCAATTTTTCTTCCTCTTTCAATAGTGTCTCTTTGAATACGACGCCCAAGTCTTATATCAGCAGGTGTATCAACAAAAATTTTAAAGTCAGCTAAAGACTCAATCTCAGAATCATAGAAGCTAAAGAGTCCTTCGATAATAAGGTTTTCTTTCCCTATTACTTTTTTATGAGCAACTACTTTATGTTTAGCAAAATCATAAATTGGTAGCATTGCTTTTTTATTCTTTTTAATCTCATTAATAAAATTATGAAAAGCTTCTCAATCAAAGGCTGATGGTTTATCGTAATTACTTAGGGGACTTTCAGTAGATTTATAAAAAGAATCCATTGAAATAACTAATGAATTACCTTTAGATTCTTCAGATAATATTTCAGCAACTGTAGTTTTCCCTGAAGCAGAACCACCTGTAATTAATATTATTTGTGACATACATATATTTTATAAGAAAAGAAAGTTAATTACTTTAAGTTATTTATTGTGCATGAATAAAGTTCTTTAGTGGGGATATGTTTTTAATCTTGATTGAGTATAGATGTTAGCCTTAAAAGATATTTTAGAAAGCTGATTTATATTCTTTAAATAAAAGTTTTAGGTTTATTATTAATCACATCGTTAGACATTAATTAAAAATAAAAACACTAGCAAGTGCTAGTGCCTCTATTAAATATTATTTTATTAAATATATATTTAAAATTAAACTTTATCTTCTAGAATCTTCATTTTGCGCAGCTGAAAGTCTTCCTTTGATAATATCGAAGTAATCAGCTAATTCAGTACTTTTTTTATCTCTAGCTGCAGTAAATTCATTTATAATCTCATTTACTATATTCTGATGTTTATCATAAAGTTCTTGATTCAAATCTGTTGCAAGTGAGCTAAGGTCTGTTAGCACCATAAAATCACTGCTTGCTTTAGTTACTGCGGCATTAATTCTTTCTTTATACTCATTGTATTTATCATCTGATAATAATTCTTTTGCTTTTTCATCAAGTTGATCAAGATAAGTTTGTACAGGTTTTATCAGATTTTGTTTTTCTTCATTAGATAATTTCTCATAATCTTCTGGGGTATTAGGAATAGTCTTAATTGTTTCATAAGCATCCTGAAAATCTTTAAAAAATGAATCGCTAGAATCTCTTGTTTTCACTGCTATTGCTATTCTTTGTTCAATTGATTCTATACCTTCATCTGTAAAGGAGTGCATAACTTCATGGAACTTAGTAGCTCATTCTGTTTTTATATCTTTCACTCAATTTATATATGCATCTGAACAATGAATTGCTTTAGCATTTTTAATTATTAAGTCTAATGTTGCTGCAATATCTTCTCATTTTGAATCTGGTGTTATTGTTAGTGCATCTACTAATCCTTTAGGTAGAGAAGTTAGAATGCCCATTAAATTACTTTGACTAGATATTCAACCTTGATATACTTGCCCAAATGTTATAGGGTCGTCTCCTAATCCATTATTTAAAAGAGCAAATAAATCTTTTAGTGGTAAAAGTTTAGGAGAATTTTCACCGTCATTCATCATTATTTCATTCATTAGAACAGGTAGAACCTCAGTAAGATAAGCTTGAACATCAGCTTTAACATCTAATCCACTATAAATTGAGTATACACCATCAACAGGTTTAATATTATGATGTGTAATAACATATTTAACTAAGTCATCAGTAGCTGGAATATTTACTCCTCCAGCATCTCCACCCAATGCACTTTTCAATATTTTAGAAAGTACTCCATTATTAGCATCCGCATTAGTACTAAATTTTAATTGATCTATTATAAAGCTCATTAAGATAGTATCTGGTTCTTTTTCAGTTGCATAGTTAATAATTTGTAAAAGAGCTGAGCCTGTATTAGCTTTTAAGGCTGGAATGACTTTAGTATGATCACTAGGATCAGCTTCAGTATATATTTTGTATATCTGTTCTTCTGAAGTTCCTTTATCTAGGAATCCCATTAAAAGATCAAATAGAGGTGGTATTAGATTTCCATCTTTATGACCTTTATATAGAACATCTACTATACCATTTGAGAATTTATGGATTGTAGAGTCTTGAGCAAATTTATTTCTTAAAGTAGTTTTACCACCTTCTTCATAACCATGAATATTTTTAGATGAATCATCATCAGCAAGCTCATCTACATTTAAGAACTCGCCTTTAAAGAAGTCGCTATGTACATTAACTTTACCTGGTCAATAGTCTCCATCAAAACCTTGATAAATATCATTTGGATTTGCAACTTTAAGCTCATCTGCAACTTCACGGAATAATTCGTTACCCGCTATTAGATGCCCAATATTTGTAGGGTGAATATCTGCAAGGTTATGCATTAATTCTCTGTTAATAATTTTTTGATAGTCGCTGTGATCAAAGAATTCTTTTTCACGATTATATAATCTTTTTCTAAAGTCATCATGAGAGTGATTTAGATGTTTAAGTCCATTAACAAATAGATCATGGAAGTCAATAAATTCTGTGTAACCAGAAGAAACAGCTTCCTTAACTAATGATTTAAATGTTTGATTATAAAACTCTGGTAAAGTTTGATTACCAATAGCTTCCAATTTTTTATTCATTAATCAATCTGGCATTCCATCAAAAGGAAATTCAGGGAATATAAATTTAATATGTGCCTTAGGTGCTAAATGACGAAGATCACGCATTAGTGTCATTAGTCCACGTTTAATAACATTCTTAATAACATCAATTCCTATTTTAGGTGCATCGATAAGGAAGGCATCTTTAGCATCTGGAGCAGTTAGTATTCTTCCTATACTTCTTAAGATATCACTAATGTTTTTATTAATCTCTTGTGGGTCATCTCCAAACTCTGGTGCTTTAGCTTCCCCAGCATTAGCAGTTGGAAATAGTAGAGCTTTAGCGGTATCAAAGTAGATGTTAAATAATCTCGTTACTGCCATTAAATCGTTTGATGATATTGAAATAGTTATAATGTCTGAGTTATGAAGTCTAAACATAACATCAGGACGAGCTATCGTTTTCATTACATCACCAATTTTAGCTCCTGTTTCAGAGAAGTTGTGATATGTAACAAGTCTTTGTTCTTCTGTTGGTGCCCCTTTACGACTTTCTCTAAGATCTCTAAAAAGAACATCAGCATAAGAGAACATTTCTTTTGCTACAAATCCGTTATACCCTGAAGTTATTGAATCACCTAGGGCAACAACGTTTAATCTTTTGCTAAGATCTATTTCCGCTGGTTTACCACCATCTAAATCGATAAAGTTTGATAGTGCATCATGTGCACGATTTGTTGCTATGTTTTTAATTACTAGAGGAACAGCTACAGCTGCTGAACTGGCTCCAACAAGTGCGGTAGAAAGTCCCCCTATTATTCATATGTATTTTGATTGCATTTTTACTCCTTTGTAAAATATTTCTTATAGCATAAAGCTATATGTCTATGTTTTGAAAATAATCACTCTTTAATGTTTATCTAATCTGACTTAGATATAGGCGAGATTCTTTTTACCCAAAGAGATCTTTTAAATTCAGTATGATGACGGTCTTATTTATATTCTTTTCTATTTAAATTAAATAGAAACCTCTACTCACCATAAAGTAATTATATAATAAGACTTATTTTATATCTTTTGCAACTTATCTTTTAAATATTTATCTATTAAAGATATAAATTTTATTTATTTAAATAATAGATTCTATGCATTAAGAAGATCTAATTTGTTTTGAATAATACTTTATTACTTTTAACCTAGAAATTAGTAAGAAAAAAAGCAATCAAATGATTGCCTTTTTATTAATTAATCTTTAGTGAATTTATCTAGTTTCACCTTATATAGAAGTACTAGGATTTGCTGGTAGTGAATATTCAGGATTTAGAAGACTATCAATTAACCCATTAAATTCCTTAGTAAATAAATCAGAAATTTCACTCGCCAATGATAAAGTTTGGGTATCAATATTTCTTTGTTGCGTATGTAATGCACCTAGCCCATATGGATTTAGTCAATCGGCAAGATTATTAATGCAATCATCATAAGCAACATAAAAACCATCATCGATATCACCACCAACAACAAAGGAGTTAATATTTCTCAAAAGTGCCCTAATTTTATTGTGTATATCATCATAATCGTTATGATCGTTATATAATTCCATATTATCTAATACACTATAATTTATTTTATCTAGATTAGTTAATATAGTTATTAGTTTATCTTTTTCACTTTCCGAAATATTCTCAAAATCATCTTCTTTAGATGAATTTCAGGCTTCGAATTGACCTAATAATTCTTTAAACCTAATA